>CAZIQR010000125.1:1708-3576 GCA_964541055.1 uncultured Eubacteriales bacterium | reverse complement strand
GTTCATCTCAGGCCCCCTTCATCTTGCGGGCCGCGGTCTCGACCGCGGCGTAGATCTTGGCGTAGTTGCCGCAGCGGCAGAGGTTGCCGGACAGGGCCTGGCGGATCTCGTCGCGGGTCGGGTCCGGGTTCTTTTCGAGGAGGGCCGAAACGGCCATGAGGAAACCCGGCGTGCAATAGCCGCACTGGTAGCCGTCCTTTTCGATCCAGGCCTCCTGGACGGGGTGGAGGCGGTCGCCCCGGGCCAGGCCCTCGACCGTTTTCACCGATCGGCCGTCGGCGCGGATGGCCAGGAACATGCAGGCATAGACGGGGTCGCCGTCGAGATGGACCGTGCAGCCGCCGCATTCGCCGCGGTCGCAGATCTTCTTCGAGCCGGTGAGCTCGAGGCGGCCGCGCAGGACGTCGAGCAAGGTCTCATTCGCCGCGACCTCGAGCGTCGTCTTCTGTCCGTTGACGGTCAGGGTGATCGTCTTCCGGTCATAGACGGGGACCCGGCCCTTGCGGGTGGCCACGGTCTGGCCGAGCAGGGGCGGAAGCACGGCGGTGCCGATCGCGCCCGTGCCCATGCCTTTGATGAAATCGCGGCGGGTGACGCCGCCCTTAGTCTTCTGGGAAAGCTTTTTCTCCATGGGGGCTCCTCGTGGTCGCGCGTCAGGACGTCAAAGCAGCCTGAGCAGGGCCAGCGCGCCGGCCGAGGCGGCGACGGCCGCGGGGGATAGCCAGCGCCGGGCCGCCGGGCGCGTCTCGAGCGCGGCCAGCGCCTGCCCGGCCCGCAACCCCAGCGGGACCGTGAGCGCGGAGAGGGCGATGGCGATCGGCGCATAATAGAGCGAGAGCGGGTAGGACGTGCCCGTGACGCAGGCCGGAACGCCCGTCGCGAACTTGACCAGCGGGAAGAGGTTGACCGCGACGAGGGCCGCGAGCCCGCCCGAGAGCCCCTGGCCCAGGGTCTTGCCGGCCACGGACCGGCTGACGACGCTGACGATGAGCCCAAAGGCCGCGCCTTCCATGACGATGGCGAAGATCGGGTTGCCGATGGCGCCGTGGAGAACGGGCAGCCCCAGCAGGAGGGCGTCGAAGAGCTTGAAGCCGGCGGCCAGGCCGATCATGGCGGCGATCGTGCGCGCGCGGGGCGAGACCGCCCAGGCGGCGGCGATGAAGAACAGGGCCGCGCCGGTCATGAGCGAGCCGGACATCGTCGAGGCGCACTGGCGGAGGTACATGCCGAGCGCCGCTTCCGACAATCCCCAAAGGCTCCCCAGGACCAAGACGGGAGCCCAATTGGCTTTTTGCGGGGTCAGAGACATCGTTCCCTCCAGATGCAGGAATTGGGGGATGATACCGAATCCAATATACGGCGATTGCCCGGAAGCGTCAACGGGACTCGGAGGGCCGGTCGAAGGAACATTTCGTGGGCGCGGGCCGTATAACAGGACGACGCCGGAGACTATCTTCGAACACGGGAGGGACCCATGCGAGCGATCCAACGACAGATCATGCGGCGGAGCGCAAAGGTCCTAATCGCGGGGGGCACTCTCTTCTTCCTTATATTCGGACCGGCCGGTGCCGGCCGCCTGGCCGCCCAAGGCCTGAATATCCCGGCCAAGACCTGGGGCGTCAGCTTCGGGAACTCGAAGACCTTCACCGGGCTGCGGTTCAACTTCCGAGACAGCCAGGTCAGGCGGATCACCGGCGTCAACGTCACTTTCTGGCGCTCGAAGAAGAACGACGACAGCGAGGCCGTTGTCAAGGGACTCTCGCTCGGCGTCGCGCCGGGCGGCGGCCGGCTTTTCGGGATCCAGCTGGGGCTCTTGGGCGCCGGCGCGGATCACAGCATGAAAGGCCTGAACATCGGCGGCCTGGGCG
>CAZIQR010000125.1:0-1608 GCA_964541055.1 uncultured Eubacteriales bacterium | reverse complement strand
GGCGCGGGCGCCGGCGAGGATGTCCGGGGGATCGTGATCGGCGGTCTCGGAGCGGGGTGCGGCGAGACGTTCAAGGGCATCTTGGCCGGCGGCCTGGGGGCCGGCGCGGGCGACGATCTGAAGGGGCTGGCCTTCGGCGGCCTGGCCGTCGGCTGCGGCGGGACGCTCGGCGGCATCGCCGTCGCCGGGGTCGGCGTCGGGGCCGGCGAGTCGATCGACGGGCTCGTCGTCTGCGGCGTCGGGGCCGGCGCGCCCCGGATCCGCGGCCTGGCCGTCTGCGGCTTCGGCGTCGGCGGCAAGGACCTTCAGGGCGCGTTCCTGGCGCTTGGCACGGTCCACGTGGTCGAGGGCGGCCGGCTCACCGGTCTGGCCGCGAGCGCCTTCAACTACTGCCGGGGCTCGGTAAGCGGCCTCAGCCTCGGGATCGTCAACTACGCCTGGACGATCGAGAAAGGGCTCCAGATCGGGATCGTCAACATCGTACGCGGCAACCCGAAAGGGCTGCGCGTCCTGCCGGTCTTCAACACCCGGTTCTGACGTCTCCGGGGCCGATCATTTCGCGGGCGCGGCCGCCCCGGCCGGCGCCTTGGGCAGCGTCTTGTTGTTGGCCCAGAGGCGGTTGATGACCTTCAGGAGAACGAAGCCGGCCGCGATGAACACGGCGAACAGGATCCCCGCGTAAACCCAGCGGCCATAGAGGACGTTGCCCACCGTGAAGAGGGCCGACCAGATCGTCAGCGAACCGGAGACCCAGCCGACGAGGGCCAGGGGGAAGCTCTCGTGGCTGGTCTTGGCCTCGGCCTCGGTGATCCCCGCCTCTTCGCGGATCTTCCGCCAGCCGGGGCCGAAGGGCCGGACCTTCTTGTAGAACCCGAGGAGCTGCTCGCGGTCGGTCTGCGGGCCGAGGAAGGCGGTCAGCATCCAGCTGATGGTCGTGACCAAGACGGTGAGGATAAGCGCGTAATGCGTCGGGATGAAGATGCCGAACTTGCGCAGGACGAGGAGCAGGATCGAGAAAACGAACGACGAGATCATGGCGTTGACCTCGCACCAGGCGTTGACCCGCCACCAGAACCAGCGGACGAGATAGAGCAGCCCCGTCCCGGCCCCGATCTGCAGGATGATGTCGAACGAGTCCTTGGCCGTGTCGAGGACGAAGACGAGCGCGCCCGCGGAGAAGAAGAGGACGATGGTGGCCAGGCGGCCGACGAGCACGTAGTGCTTCTCGCTCGCCGTCTTGTTGATGAAGCGGCGGTAGAAGTCGTGGACGAGGTACGAGGCCCCCCAGTTGAGGTGGGTCAGGTTGGTCGAGGAGTTGGCCGCGATGAGGCCGCCGACCATCAGGCCGATGAAGCCGACCGGCAGGAACTTGAGCATGGCCGGGTAGGCGATGTCGTGGCCGATGAGGCTCGGGTCGAGGTGGGGGAAGGCTTTCTGGATGTCCGAAAGCTGCGGGAAGACGATGATCGAGCACAGGCCGACCAGGATCCACGGCCAGGGCCGGAGGACGTAGTGGGCGATGTTGAAGAAGAGCACGGCCCCGAGCGAGTCCTTCTCGGACTTCGAGGCCAGCATGCGCTGGGCGATGTAGCTGCCGCCGCCGGGCTC
>CAZIQR010000124.1:0-8334 GCA_964541055.1 uncultured Eubacteriales bacterium | reverse complement strand
GAGCTTTGACAAATCGTCGGGAAAACCGATAAAGTAGACGGGCAAAATCGGTCCGGAGGAGAGAACGATGCTCGAAGACTATTATGTCATGGAAAAAGAACGGGCCCAGGCGGGGCTGCCGCCTCTGCCCTTGACGCCGAAACAGGTCGAAGAGGTCTGCCAGGGGCTCGAGAAGGCCGGGAAGGCCGACGGGGCCCCGCTCAAGGCCCTGCTCGAGAACCGGGTCGCCCCGGGCGTCGACGCGGCCGCCAAGGTCAAGGCCGAGTGGCTGGCCCGGGTGGCCAAGGGCGCCGTCCGGCCGGCCGCGGTCTCGCGCGAGGACGCCGTCCGCATCCTGGGCACGATGCTCGGCGGCTACAACGTCGGGCCCCTGGTCGAGGCCCTCTCCGATCCGGCCGTCGCCCATGCGGCCGCCGAGACCCTGAAGAAGATCGTCCTCGTCTACGGCCATTTCGACACGGTCGCCAAGCTCGCGGCGACGAACCCCCACGCCAAGACGGTCCTCGAGGCCTGGGCGGCGGGGGAGTGGTTCCTGTCGCGCCGGGCGTTCCCGGAGAAGCTCGTCCTCAAGGTCTTCAAGGTCGATGGCGAGATCAACACCGACGATTTCTCGCCCGCGGGCGACGCCCCGACCCGGCCCGATATCCCCGTCCACGCCCAGTCGATGGGCCGGAAGCGCTTCCCGGGCGGCAACGAGGTCATGAAGAAGTTCCGCGACGAGGGCCATCGCATCGCCTTCGTCGGCGACGTCGTCGGCACCGGCTCGAGCCGCAAGTCGGCCTGCAACTCCGTGATGTGGCACATCGGCGAGGACATCCCGACCGTCCCCAACAAGCGCCGCGCCGGCGTCGTCATCGGCGGCCTGATCGCCCCGATCTTCTTCAACACGACCGAGGACTCGGGCGGACTGCCGCTCATGGCCGATGTGACCAAGATGAAGACGGGCGACCTCATCACCCTCGATTTCAAGGCCGGCGTCATCCTCGGCCGCGACGGCCAGAGGATCTCCGATCTGGCCATCAAGCCGCCGACGCTCAAGGACGAGTTCCGGGCCGGCGGCCGCCTGACGCTCATCATCGGGCGCCAGCTCACGGCCAAGGCCCGTAAGACCCTCGGCCTCGGCGAGGCCCCCTTCTTCACGACCGTCGAGAATCCGCAGCCCAAGCCGGGCCAGGGCTACACGCTGGCCCAGAAGATCGTCGGCCGGGCGTGCGGCCTCCCCGGCGTCCTGCCCGGAACGGCCTGTGAGCCCCACATGACCACGGTCGGCTCGCAGGACACGACCGGCCCGATGACCGCTGACGAGCTCAAGGAGCTGGCCTGCCTCGAGTTTCAGGCCGATCTTTTCATGCAGTCGTTCTGCCACACGGCGGCTTATCCCAAGCCCGCCGACGTCAAGGTCCATCAAACCCTGCCCGCCTTCATGATCGCCCGCAAGGGCATCGCCCTCAAGCCCGGCGACGGCGTCATCCATTCCTGGCTGAACCGCCTCACCCTGCCCGACACCGTCGGTACGGGCGGCGACTCGCATACCCGCTTCCCGATCGGCATCTCGTTCCCGGCCGGGTCGGGCCTCGTCGCCTTCGCCGGGGCTCTCGGCTTCATGCCCCTCGATATGCCCGAGTCGATCCTGGTCAAGTTCAGCGGCAGGCTCAATCCGGGCATCACCCTTCGCGACGCCGTCAACGCCATCCCGTATTTCGCCATCCGGAAAGGCCTGCTCACGGTCGAGAAAAAGAACAAGAAGAACGTCTTCAACGGCTGCGTCCTCGAGATCGAGGGACTGGAGGACCTGACCCCCGACCAGGCCTACGAGCTGACCGACGCCTCGGCCGAGCGCTCGGCCGCGGCCTGCGTCATCTCGCTCAAGAAGGAGCGCGTCGCCGAATACCTGAAGAGCGACGTCGCGCTGATGAAGGAGATGATCAGGGAGGGCTACCAGAGCGCCGAGACTTTGGGCCGCCGGATCGAGGCCTGCAACGCCTGGCTGGCGAACCCCGTTCTGCTGGAGCGGGACGCGCACGCCGAATACAAGGCCGTCCTTGAGATCGATCTCGGGGCCATCACCGAGCCCATCGTGGCCTGCCCCAACGATCCGGACGACGTCAAGCCGCTCTCGGCCGTCGCCGGCGATCCCGTCCAGGAGGTCTTTATCGGCTCGTGCATGACCAACATCGGCCAATTCCGGGCCGCCGGCCGCATCCTGGACAAGGCCGGCGACCCCGCCGCCCGCATCTGGCTCACGCCGCCGACCAAGATGGACGCGGCTCAGCTGATGCGTGAGGGCTTCTATTCGATCTTCATCGGATTTGGGGGCCGCACCGAGACCCCGGGCTGCTCGCTCTGCATGGGCAACCAGGCCCGGGTCGGAGCGGGGACGACCGTGTTCTCGACCTCGACGCGGAACTTCGAGCACCGGCTGGGCGACAATACCCGCGTTTATCTGGGGTCGTCGGAGCTGGCTGCGCTCGCCGCCCTCCTGGGCCGCATCCCCACCGTCGACGAATACATGGCGGCCATGAAGGAAAAGGTCCTGCCCAAGGCGGGCGAGATCTACCGCTATCTCGAGTTCCACAAGATGGGCGACTTCAGCTTGGGGTACGTCCGATGATCCGGCTGGACGGCCGGAAAGTCCTGATCACCGGCGGGTCCCGGGGCATCGGCCGGGCCACGGCCCTGCTTTTCGCCCGGGCCGGGGCCGACGTCGCCATCTCCTATGCCAGCAACCAAACGGCGGCCGCGGCCGTAATAAGGGACGTGGAGAAGATGGGCCGCCAAGCTCTCGCGTACAAAGCCGAGATGTCCTCCCGCCAGGACATCGACCGCATGGTCGGCGATATCCTGGCCAAGTGGGGCGAGCTCGATACCCTGGTCAACAACGCCGGCATCTGGACCTATCTCGAGATGGGCCGGATGGACGAGGCTGTTTACCACGAGACGGTCGGGGTCAACATCGACGGCGTCTTCTACGGCATCAACGCCGTCGTCCCGGCCATGAAGGAGCACGGCCGCGGCTGGATCGTCAACGTGACCTCCACTGCCGGGGTCAGGGGGGAGGCCCTCCATTCCCATTATGCGGCGAGCAAAGGCGCTCTCCACGCCCTGACCAAGTCCCTGGCCGTAGAGCTAGCCCCTTATGGGATCAGGGTCAATTCGGTGGCCCCCGGCTGGACCGACACCGACATGTGCACGGGATCGTTCAGCCAGCCTGGCTTCAGGGAGAAGGTCCGTCAGTCCATCCCCCTGAAGCGGATCCCGCCCCCGGAGGACGTCGCCGGGCCGATCCTCTTCCTGGCCTCCGACCTGTCCAGGCACATCACCGGGGCCATCCTGGACGTCAACGGGGGTTCGGTCCTGTGCGGCGGCTGATCGGCTAGCCAATGTGGGGGGACCTCAGTTCCTCCTTTTTGAGTATTGACACTTTTTAGCGATGTGTGCTACTAAAGGCGGGTCAAATGGCCAATAAGCACCTGTCCGTGATCATCGTTCCGCACACCAAAACGAGCACCAGGACCCTGTGCTTCTCCCGCAAAACGCTGAAAATGATGACGATCGGCGGCATCGTGGTGGCCGTCGTGCTGCTGGCCATCTTGGTCGATTACGCCCGGATGAGCGTCATCCGGGTCCGCTATAAAGCGCTTCGCGCCGAGACGGCCGAGCAAAAGACGACCATTCAGGGCTACGAGAAATCCATCACCGAGCTCCAGGCCAAGATCTCCAGCCTGGAAAGCTACACCAAGAAGCTCAACGTCATGGCCGGCCTGAAATCACCGGACGTCCTGACGGCCCCGGCCGGGGTCGGCGGCGGCGCCCCGACCAAGGAAGAGGCCGACGGCTATGTGGATCCCCCTGTCCAGACACCTGCGGCGAGCGGGCCCCAGGTCATCACCCCGGGCACCATCCAGAACCTGAGTCTGAAAGCCGACAGTCTCGAGAGCAACCTGACGAGCCTCTTGAACTACTTCGAGAGCGATAACCTCCGCCTGGCCTCCACGCCGTCCATCATGCCCACCGCCGGCTGGATCAGCTCGGCCTTCGGCCACCGGAACGATCCTTTCACCGGGGCCTGGGTCATGCACTGGGGGATCGATATCTCCACCAACCTGGGGAACCCGATCATGGCCACGGCCGACGGCATCGTGATCAAGGCCGAGACGGACAAATACCTGGGCAAGAACGTGACCATCAGCCACGGCAACGGCTACACGACCGTCTATGGCCACATGAGCAACTTCGCGGTCAAGGCCGGCCAGAGGGTGAAGAGGCGGGACATCATCGGCTACATCGGCCAGACCGGCAAGGCCGCCGGCCCCCACGTCCACTACGAGGTCTTCAAGGACGGCAAGAGGGTCGATCCGCGGAACTTCTTGCTCGAAGAGTAGCCCCAGGGCGGGCCAGCAGGGGCCCCTTTTCGTCAGATCCCCAAAATATCTCCGGGGGAGAGCCTTGCCCCGAGAGAAAAGGCGTGGGCGGACATCGCCCCTTTGCCTTCCGGCTGGAGCTCCTCGATAAGATAGAGGGCCGCGTCGCCGCAGGCGACCTCGAGGCCGGCTTTGCCAACGGATGCGACCGTGCCGGGACCCGCGGCTCCCTGACGGGACAGCCCGACGGCCCGCCCCCTCAGGATATTCACGCGGCGCCCCTGGATGAGGGTGAAAACTCCGGGCCGGTCGGCGAGGGCCAGCACCTGGCGGTCGATCGCGGCGGCCGGTTCGATCCAAGCCACGCGGCCGTCCTCCTTGCGGATCTTCGGAGCGAGCGTCGCTTGGGCTTCGTCCTGCGCGACGTGAGGCACGGTTTCGATATGGGCCAGGGTCGAAACGAGGAGCCGGGCGCCAAGAACGGCCAGGCGGGCTTCGAGCGCCACCGCCGTCTCCCGTGGCGCGACTGCGACGCGTTCCTGAGCGAGGATGTCGCCCTCGTCCATGCGGTCGTTGATCTCGATGATGGTCACTCCGGAATCGGCGTCGCCGTTGAGGATCGCCCATTGGACGGGCGCGGCCCCCCGGTATTTGGGGAGAAGAGAGAAGTGGACGTTGAGCGAATGATGGCGGGGCGGGTCGTGAACGTCATGAGGGATGATCTGGCCGTAGGCGACGACGACATGAACGTCGGCGCCGGCGGCCCGGACGCGTTCGGCGGCCGCGGCATCGGTCCGGATCCGCACAGGCTCGAGGATCGGGAGGCCGTGTTCGAGGGCCAGGGTCTTGACGGCCGACGGCTTGAGCTTTCGGCCTCGGCCGGCGGGCTTGTCGGGTTGGGTGACGACCAGGCTGACCTCGTGGCCGGCGTCAAGCAGGGCCGTGAAGGACGGGAGCGCGGCGGCCGGACTCCCGAAAAAAACGATCCTCATGCTGTCTTGGCCGCGGCCAAGGTTTTCCGCAGCTTCTTTTTGATCAGCGTCCTCTTCAACGGGGAGAGCTTTTCCACGAAGAGGATGCCGTCGAGATGGTCGATCTCGTGGCAGAGGGCCCGGGCCAGCAGGTCTTCGCCCTCGACCTCGACGGGGCGGCCCTTGAGGTCGAGGCCGCGAACGACGACCCTGTAGGGGCGGGAGACCTTTTCCTTGATGTCCGGGACGGACAGGCAGCCTTCCTCGCAAACGGCTTCGCCTTCGGCCAGGACGATCGTCGGGTTGACCAGGACATGGAGCGCGTCCTTGTTCTCTCCGACGGATAGGTCAACGACGATGAGGCGCTTGTTGACGCCGACCTGGGGCGCGGCCAATCCGATCCCGGGCGCGGCGTGCACCGTCTCCACCATGTCCTTGGCCAGGCGGACGATGTCCTCGGTGATCTCCTCGACGGGATCCGACACCCGTGTCAGGACCGGATCGCCGATGATGAGGATCTCACGCACCGCCATTCTTATCTCCGTGGGTTATTTTAGCCGAAAACCCGCCGCCTCTGCAAAATCCTCGTCCCGGTCAATTATTATGAAAGTCGGAGGCGGGAGGAGGCAAAGGCTGCTCCGCGCAGGAGCGATGCCCGGAGGAGGGCGTGGTAGGGGCGAAGCGGGCATGGTTGAGGATTGGGGACAGGTGCTCATTGTCCATGTCCCCAATCCTCAGAGCGAGCCCCGGATCCGAGGGGGTTTGGCTCGCTGGGCCAAACCCCCGACCCGACGGAGTGGCGCGCTCCGAGCGTAGCAGAGCAGCTTTTGCTTCCTCCCGACGACTTCCCTAAATCACCGCCGAAGGAGGCGCGGGTTCGTCGGCCGCGCCCGCGTTCTTGAGTGGAACCTTGATCAGATACCAGGCGATCAGCGCGAGGACGACCAGGCCGCCGACGTAGAGGTCGACGACGCCGAAGTACTTGCCGCCCTTGAAGATCGTCGGGATGTCGAAATGGATGACCTTCTGCAGGAAGAAGAACTTCCAGGCCGCGCGGACGAGCCCCATCAGCCCCTCCCCGGCGATCAGTCCGGCGGCGAGGAGGATGCCGACGTTGGTCGTGCGGGCCGTCTGGGCTTCGTTGAACTTCCTCTTGGCCATGGCCTTGTCAACCAGGCCCTTGATCATGCCGCCGACGAAGATGGCGAAGGTCGTTTCGAGCGGCAGGTACATGCCGACCGCGACGAGCATCGGCGACTTGACCTGGACGAGGATGAAGGCGAAGCCCATGAGCATGCCGACGATGACGAGCGGCCAGGCCATCTCGCCGCCGACGATGCCCTTGGACAGGGCGGCCATGAGGCCGGCCTGGGGAGCGGGCAGGTCCTTGCTGCCGAAGGTGAAAGCGCCGTTCAGGAGCATCAGCGGAAAGTACATGACCAGCGAGGCGATGAGGATGCCGAAGATGTTCCCGATCTGCATCTTATACGGTGTGCCCCCCAGGATGTGGCCGACCTTGAGGTCCTGGAGCATCTCGCCGGCCACAGCCGAGGAGACGCAGACGACGGCGGCCACGCCCAGCACCGAAGCGACCCCGGAGACCCCGGTCGCGCCGACCAGGACCATCAGCAGCGCGGCGATGATCAGCGTCGAGAGGGTCAGGCCCGAGATGGGATTGTTGGACGAGCCGATCGTGCCGACGAGATTGCCGGAGACGGCGGCAAAGAAGAAGCCGGCGATGGCCATGACCACCGCGGCCAATACGGCGGAGCCGAACGACTTGGAGAAGGTGTGATAGACGAAGATCATGAGGATGAAGGTCAGGGCCATGAGGATCATGACGACCTTCATGTTGAGGTCCTTCTCGATCCGGGAGACGACCTCGCCCTGGCCGGCGGCCTTCTTGACGTCGCCGATCGACCGCTTGAGGCCCGCGGCCAGGTTCTTGCGCATCTTGTAGAGCGTGTAGCCGGCGCCGACGAGCATGCCGCCGACGGCGATCGGCCGGATGATGAACTTCCAGACGTTGGTGACCAGGTCGACCCAGCCGATATCGGCCGCGGCCACGCCCGGCCCGTAGAAGAGGGGGATGAGCTGGGGGCCGAGGAAGTACATCAGCAGCGGCGCGAACAGGCCCCAGGCCAGGAGGCCGCCGGCGAAGTTGAGGGAGGCCAGGCGCGGGCCGATGATGTAGCCGACGCCGATGTAGGCCGGGAAGATGCCCGGCCCGGAGACGGCCACGGTTCCGCCGGTCCCGAGCGTGGGGGAGTTCTCGCCCGCGCCGAGGCGGACGAAACTCGCGCCGATCCTGCCGACCTTGAGGATGAAGTCCTTGCTGGCCGAGAAGATCTGGATCGCGCCGAGCGCGTAGATGAAGGCGCCGAGGCCCATGGCCTGGAAGAGGAAGCGCGAGCCCTGGCTGCCTTTTTGGCCGGCCTTGTGGATCTCGGAGGCGGCGACCGACTCGGGGAAGACGAGGTCGGGGTCGTGGACCATGACCCGGCGCAGGAAGGTGACGAACAGGATGCCGAGGAGGCCGCCGACGAACATCAGCAGGGTGGATTTGATGTAGGCGTCGAAGGTGTTGAAGTTCCCCCAGGCGCCGGAGATGACGAAGGCGGGGATGGTGAAGATGGCCCCGGCGGCGATCGATTCGCCGATGGAGCCGACCGTCCGGGCGATGTTCTCCTCGAGGATGGAGCCCTTCATGATCTTCAGGATGGCCATGCCGATGACGGCCGCCGGGTAGGTCGCGGCGATGGTCATGCCGGCCCGCAGGCCGAGATAAGCGTTGGCCGCCCCGAGGATGACGCACATCACGAGGCCGATGAGGATGGCCCTGAGGGTGAATTCTTTCTGGTCGGTTTTGTCTGGAACGTAGGGTTGATGGCTCAAGCGCACTCCTTTCCGCGAAATCCGACTCAATGGGTGCCTTATGTATATGGGAAGTCCGGACGCAAAGTCAAGCCGCCGCCCGGGATCCGCCGGCCGCCCCCGCCTGT
>CAZIQR010000123.1:0-8438 GCA_964541055.1 uncultured Eubacteriales bacterium | reverse complement strand
AGGGCGTGCTGGGCCTCTTCGGCAAGTCACGGCTCGACAAGGACGCGCTGCTGCCCGCGCAGGAGTGATTTTCGGGGGGCGGGCAGGCCGCCTTGACTCGGCCGCCTGTCCGCCGATATCATCCGGGCGGGGGCACGTCCCCAAGGAGGCCCGGATGATCGCGATGTGCGGGCGGCCGCGCCGCCCGATCGTTTTCGCTTTTATATCGCTCGGCTTAGCCGCGGCCGCTGCCGTCCCTGGCTTTGCCCAAGCCCCGGCGGCGCAAACGGCGGCCGGGCTACGGACGGTCGAGCTCGGCGGCCCGTCAGGCGCCGGCACGACCATCGCCGGGCTGACGCTCGACGACGGCTCGAATAAGGCCCTCTCGGAGCCCTTGCCGGTCTTCACCGTCCTCGTCGACGGCCGTCTCCTGCCGGCCGCGGCCCTGCCCGCCGGCCTGACCCTGACCGTGACGCCTCAGCCGGACTTCAGGCCCGGGGCCAAGCTCACGGTCGTCCTCCGGAACGAAGGCAAGGCCAAGGTGACCGTCGAGAACCTGGTCCCGCTCGGCCAGGGCGACGACCGGGTCTATATCACGGCCGGGTTGCCCAACAAGGAGCCCCATACGCTCGACCGGAGCCAGCTCTTCCAGCCGGGGCTTCAGCCCGTTGGCGTCGTCCTGCCCGACAACGCCTGGCACCTCGGCTTCGCCTCCGTGGGCCTCGCCTCCGAAGACTTCGGCGACGGCCATTGGCTGACGGCCATCGCCCGCCGGATCAAGACCGATAACGCCGAGAGGACGCGCTGGGCCACGACGCTGAAGCCGGGCGGATCGGTCGAGTACGCGATTTTTATCGAGCACCACAAGGGAAACTGGCTTCGCGGCCTCGAGATCATGTTCCGCGAGCGCTATCTCTATGACCTGGATAAGCTCGACGACGCCCTGTTCAAGCGGGCCGACCTGGCCTGGGTCCGGCGGGCCTATCTGATGGTCCTCCAGTTCGCCTGGGACCGGACCTATTACGACAGCGACGCCGGGAGATATGCCTACGACAAGACGCTGACGGCCTGGGACCGGATCCTCGGCCCCATCGACATCTTCACCATCTGGCCGACCTGGCCCCGGCTCGGCCTGGACGCCCGCAATCAATGGGACATGTACCGCGATCTGCCGGGAGGCCTCGCCGAGCTGCGCCGCCAGGCCGACCTGGCCCACAAGCTGGGCAAGAAGTACTTCATCTCCTACAACCCCTGGGACTCGAGCACCCGGCACGAGGACCACATCGCCGGGATGGAGGACATGCTCCGGACCCTCGACGCCGACGGCGTCGTCCTCGACACGCGCGGCGAGTCGAGCCGCGAGTTCCAGGCCGCGGCCGACCGGGTCAAGCCCGGCATCATCATGTACAGCGAGGGCATGGCCGTGCCCCGCGACATGACCGGCATCGTCGTTGGCCGAGTCCACGATGCCCTCTATATGCCTCCGCCGCTCAACCTCAACAAGTTCATGAAGCCCGATTTCGCCATCTTCCGGGTCCTGCAGCTGGCCGAGGGGCCGCTCCACCGCGAAGCCGCAGTAGCCCTCTTCAACGGCTACGGTTCGGAGATCAACACCATGCGGCCGGGCCGGCCCGACTGGATCGACGAAGACCTGCGCTACCTCGGCCGGACGACCATGCTCCTGCGCGAGAATTCGTCGGCCTTCCTCGACCCGGCCTGGGAGCCGCTCGTCCCGGCGCTCGCGGACGGGCTGTGGGCCAACCGCTGGCGCGACGGCGCCAAGACCGTTTGGACCGTTTTCAGTCTACGGCCCGAGGGTTTCAAGGGCCCGCTCGTCGAGGCTGACGTGACGAAGGGCGCCCACCTCGTCAGTCTCTGGAACCACGAGGAGCTCGCGCCGGTCGTCCGTGACGGGAAGACCTTCGCGCCCGCCGAGGTGTCCGCTTTCGACCAGTCCTGGCTGGGGACACGGCTCGAGGGCAGCGTGGACCTGGTGGCCGTCCTGCCCGAGCTGCTTCGCGTCCAGGCGGACGGGGAGCTGGTCACCTTCGAGGCCCCCGCGGCGCCGGAAGGGAGCCGTATCGCCGTATCGGCCGGCAATCCTGCTTATGGGAATGAGCCCTTCCTCTGCGGGACCGAGAAGCGGACCATTGCCCTTCATGACCACTTCGGCTTTCGGGAAGAGAAGTACGTCGTCCAGCTCTTCGACCCGCGCGGCGAGATCCTCGATGAGCGCGTGGTGCGCCTGCCGCTGGCCTATCCGCGGCTCGTGACGAAAGTCGAACGGACGGCATCGGCGGCGAAGCCGCCGGCGGACATGGTCGAGGTCCCGGCCGGATCGTTCGTCTTCAAGACGGCCGGTAATCCCGACGACGCCAATCCCATTATCCCTTATCCCGACACAATGAAGCCGCGGACAGTCGAGATGCGCCGGTTCTTCATGGACCGCACGCCGGTCACGAACGGGGCCTTCAAGGCCTTCCTCGAGGCGACCGGCTACGCTCCCGCCGACCGATCCAATTTCCTCAAGCACTGGGTCGACGGCAAGCTGCCGGCGGGGGAGGGCGACCACCCGGTCCGCTGGGTCTCGCTTGAGGACGCCCGGGCCTACGCCGAGTGGGCCGGCAAGCGACTGCCGACCGAGGCCGAATGGCAGTACGCCGCTCAGGGCCGGGACGGCCGGCCCTATCCCTGGGGCGCTAAGATGGAGCCCGGCCGCTGCAACAACAAGCTCAACAGGACGACCTCGGTCACGGCCTTCCCCAAAGGCGCCAGCCCATTCGGGGTCCTCGACCTGGTCGGCAATATCTGGCAGATGATGGACGACGTCTACGACAACGGCGTCTATCGCTACGGCATCATCCGCGGCGGCAGCTTCTACGCGCCGGAAACGAGCGAGTGGTATGTCAAGAGCGGGCCTCTCGCGGTGGACCGGGTCCAGATCCTGCTCCTCGTCGCACCCGGCCTCGACCGCGTGGCCACGGTCGGCTTCCGCTGCGTCAAGGACGCGGACTAAGGCAGGGCCTCTGCGTCCGGACTGAGGGTAGGTGCCCGGCCTTATGATCTTCGCCAGGGCCGCGAGAAGGCCGTCGATCTAGTGGATCGCGGCCGTCACGCTCGTCCGCGTTTCGGCGACGTCCTTGACGACCTCCAGGGCCGCGCCGAAAAGCTCGTCCTCCCGATCTTTGCCCCGTTTGAGATCCCGGCAGATCTCGGCGTGGAATTCGCACCATCGGAGACAACGGGACAGAGCCTGTTCCTGGGCCGCCCGGGCGGGCGATCCTTCGACGGCGGTCACCGGGTTCTTCTTGGCGCAGCAGTCCCCGCACCGGGCGAGATCGCATTCTGCGCATAGGCCCGCGGATGCAGGGCGGAGCTCTTGAAGGCGCGAATTGTATTCGTCTTGCCGGGCTTTGAGGAGGCTGCCGAGGTCCTGCAGGACCGCCGCTTCACGTTGGAGCTCCTGAGCGGCCTTCGACAGGCACTGCTTGTCCCGGTCGGGGACCGCCGAACCGGGAGAGATCCTGCCGAAGGACCCCCTGATGATCCGGAGGTCGCTGCGGATCCCTTTGAGTTCGGCGACGAGGATGTCTTTCTGCCGTTTGGCCTCTCCGTCGAACCTCCGCAGCTCCCGGATCCCCGCGGCGGTCTCGATAGAGGTCTCTCCCGACCGCGGTCCGGCGATCGTGCCGGTCGCGGTCTGAGGGGATCCCGTCGTCGGGGCCGGCTTCATGGGGCCCGGCGTCGCGACGGTTTCGGCGATCTCCTTCTCCGCCTTCGATGAGGCGTCGATCATCCTCCGTCCGGATTCCACGAAATCCTGGGCTATGCGGTTGACGCCTTGGAGCCTCGAAGCGGCCTTTGTCAGCTCTTGGCAAACACCGTTCAGATTCTCCTGAGCCCCTTGAAGGGAGACCCGTTCTTGCCGGACCGCTTGGTGCGGCCCGGACGACGTTTCGGGACCTCCGACCTGAAGCGTGGCGAAGGCCAGAACGGCCGTGGCCGCAGCGACGCCCTTCATTTCGATGGCCCTCCCTGCTTGACCAGCTCGACCCGGCGGTTCTTGGCCTTGCCCTCCTCGGTGTCGTTCGTTGTGACCGGGGCCAGGGGTCCCACGCCGTAGGGCTTGAGCCGGTCTGCGGCAACGCCGCGCTTCGCGACCAGCGCCTTGACCACGGCCTCGGCCCGCTCCTGCGAGAGTTTCATGTTGTGGTCCAAGGCGCCCGTGTTGTCGGTATGACCGACGATGTAGAGCGTCAATCCCGGGTCCTGTCCGAGGAGCTTCGTGATCTCGGTCAGGGCGGGCTCGGATTCCGGCTTGACCTCGGCCTTGTCGACGTCGAAATAGATGCCGTAGAGGACCGCCTTGCCCGACGCGCCGATGTCGGCGGCCATGGTCTTTGCGTCGGCCTCGACCTCCTGCCGCATCCGCTCCTTCTCGATGATGGTGAGAGTGTAGCCCTTTCCGTTCTGATTGATGTAGATGCGGATGAAGACCTCGAGGCCCTCCTTGGCGTAGCGGGCGTGCAGCTCCCCGCCGCCGATCTGGGTCCAAGAGTAGGTCTGGCCGCCGACCTTCTGGATGGCCATTTCATAGTTGCGGATGATCTGCAGGGTCGAGGGCGAGCTCTCCCTGAACTCGTCCTTGACCTGGTAACTGAGCCAGAACTTCTTGCCTTCGGCCGTGACCTTCGTCTTCCCCTGGGTCGCGGGGTCGTAGAACTCCTGGGCGTCGAAATCCCATTTCTTGCATTCGACAAGAGCGTACTGCGGCATCCGCGTCAGGAACGGATGGTCCTGGCAGCCGGCCACGTCCTTCTGGGCCCGGACGGGGACAGCCGCGAGAACGGCGACAGACACAAGACACGAGAGAATTGGAATGGCTTTCTTCATGGCCTTCAACCTCCTTCGATCCTCGAACTCGCTCTCTTTCATCGCCGGTCCGGAAGCGACAGGTTCCAGGCGAAGCTTGTCCCGGGCTCGTTGCCCTGATTGCTTCGATGGCCGGGCCAGGTCGCCGGCCCGGCGCCCGGAGCGGTGTAGGACCCCTTGACGGTCCGGCCTTCGGCCGCACCCTTCAAGAGCTCGGGCAGCGTGTTGACGCCGATGAACCACGAGCCTCGCGCCTGCTTCTCGCGGCTGCGCAGGCCGATCTCGAGCGTGTAGGCCCCGGAGTTCCGGTCGACGACCAATTTGACGGACACGCTGTCCTCCGGCCCGAACGTCCCGGAATCCTCGACGCTCTCGCTGAGGGCGTCCGCCTTGTGCCCGTTGACGAGGACGTCGTTCCTATAGCTGTATGAATAGGACGCCACGGCCGATTCGGACTTGTAGTAGTCGCGGTCCCTATCGGTGTTCGTATACTTGAGCCCGACACGGGCGGAGACCTCCTCGGTCAGGCTGCCCCGGTAGGTCGTGGAACCCGCCGCGTTGGAGCCCGTCGTGTCCCAGGCGACCGTCCGCCGGTAGACCACCGTCCCCGGCCCGACCCCGCCGTGGACGTTGAACCGGCATTCCCCGACCTTCCGGCCGGGCTGGGTCCTGGTGAGCGGCCAAAGGTCGGGCCGGGCCACGTCGCAGGAATCGTAGACGGCGAGGACATCCTGCAGGCCGGCCGCCTCTCCGGAAGGGGCCTGGTAGCGGAGTTCGATCAGGCCGTCGTCGACCGGAAAGACGCGGGCGCGCGGCCGCCCGTCCACGGCTTCGCCGCCGAGGACGCGGCCCCGGTCCGCCTCGACGACGATCCGGTTGAAGTGTTTGGCCTCCCGGCCGCGCCCGTCCTTCAGCCCGGCGATCATGAGGTCCGTGGTTTCGCCGGCGGCCAGGTCCTTCTTGGCCGGATGGACGGCGCAGGCTGCCGGCCGACGCTCGAAATCCCAAAGGAGCGCCTCGATGGGCCGGACGCGCTTCAGCGGCGCGTCCTCGTTCTTGAACATCCGGTTCGTGCAGGCCGTGTAGGAGTTGACCGGGCTCGTCACCGACCAGTTCGCGACGGGCTCGCGCGTCTCGCCGTCGTAGAGCAGGCCGATCGTCAGGCGGCTCATCACGGTCCCGCCGTCCCCGTCCTTCGCGTTCAGGTTCTCCTCGTACCGGGCGGTGAAGACGTATTCCGGCGGCCGGGCCGCGGCGCCGAACCCGGCCACGTCCCGTCCCCATTCCGAGGCGTCGGACCGGGCGAGACGGAAGCAGGGCGAGGTCAGGGCCTCGGCGAGGCGACTGTTGAGCGACTCTTTCAGGGCGACGCCGGTCGCCCCGGCGTCGGCCTCTCCGACGTAGGCGCGGCGGTCACATCCGTCACAGCCGGGGAGGCCGGCCTGGCGGGCGTTCCCGGAACGGACGCCCAGGAGGAGCAGGCCCGAAACGCAGGCAAAACCCGCGAACCCCAAGGCCCTGGCAGGCCATCGAGCGCGAGATCGCACGGCCATTCGTCCCTCCAATCCGTCTCTCAGAAGAACGTCGGCGTGGAATTCAAGCCGATCCGGACGCCGGCCTCGGCGCCGGCCCGGTCGGCCGTCAGGCCCTCGCCGAGGCTCATGCCCACCGACGCTTTGGCCTCGAGGCCGATGTCGGTCATGGAATCGCCGTCGAAGCTGAGGACGAGCCCGGCCCTGGCGGAAGCTTCGGCCGATACGAGCTTCCCGGCGTCAAGACCCGCCTCGGCGCCGATGAAGAGCGTCCCCGTCTTCTCGACGAAGTTCCATTCGAGTTCCACGGCGGCGGGGCCGATGTCCCCGGCGATGCTCACCGTCGTGCAATCGACGTGAAAAGAAACGACGACGAGGTCGAGACCGAGGCCCGAAAAGGTGCACGGCACCTTGAAGTCTTCGAGGCGCAGTTCCCCCTCGATCGCCTGGGCGGGCGGCGGCGTCTTCAGGCAGCTCTCATGAGGGGCCAGCGCGGAGAACATGAAGAGCATCTGGTCGACGATCTGCGAGTAGTTCGCCAGGACGGCTCCTCTGGCACTGATCCTGGTCCGGGCCGCTTCCTCCTGGTCGGCGATGAAGCTGGCCCAGTGATTCACGGTCCGATGATAGGCCAGGGCCGCGGCCTCCCAGGCCGGAGCGAACTGGGCGTAGGCTTCGGAGACGGCGAGAGCTTCGCCGTCGAAGGTCTGGGCGTGCCGGGCGCAGGCGCGGCGCTTGACCTCCTCGAGGCAGAGGCCGCGGAGCTTCGGCTCGAGCGTCCGGCACCTTTCTTCCTCGGCCAGCCCGGCCTTGTCGAGCTCGCCACGTTTCCTCACGGCCTCCGTCCAGCGGGCATGAATGTCGCCGAGGAAACGTTCCCGCGATCCGCTGAGATGCTCGAGCCAGAGCTCGGCGTCACGCAGCCCTCTCTTCGCCTTGTCGGGCGTCAGCCGGAGGACCCGTGCGCCCGACCCCGGCGCCGCGGCCGCGGCTTCCAAACCGGAGGGCCGCGTTTGCGGGCCGAGCGGCAGAGACCGCCGGAGCTCCTCGTTCAAAGCCATGGCCCAAGCGGCTTTCTTTTTGCCTTCCGACTCCAGCGCCCGTCGGGCCGAGACGCATTCGGCGCTGTTGTCCGCCTGGACCATCGGCAGGCGGACCATGGCCTCTTTTCCAGCCTCATCGGCCAGGAAGGGGACAGGCGGAGGCGCCTTGGCCGCTTCGGCTTTGGCCGCGCCGCTTCGGCGCAGGGCGCGATCTACGTCTTTGAGCGCCTTGGCCGCGGCCGCCGTATAGGAGGCGTCGAGGGAGGCGTCGAGGTGCCGTCGGGCCGCCGCGAGATCGTTCCTTCGCATGGCCAGCCGGCCCAACGCGTAATTGGCCTGGGGATGGCCCGGAGCGATCTTGATGGCCCTGGCGAAGAGCTTCTCCGCTTCGGCGGAGCGGCCCTCGCCGAGCTCGGCCGCGCCCAGGTTGGACAGGACCATCGGGTTGTCCGGCGAAAGCTCATCGGCGTATCGGAGGAGAGGCCGGGCGCGTTGGTACTGGCCGAGGTTGTTGAGGACCGCGCCCAGGTTGTTAAAGGGCAGGAAATCGTCGGGCGCTATGACCGCGGCCTCGGCCAGAGCGAGCAGGGCGTCGCCGGGCCGGCCGGCGAGGAGCGAGACCAGGGCATAGGAATTGATGCCGTTGGCCGAAGGGATGTGGCGCAGGGTCTGACGGAACCGGTCGATCGCCGCCGGCTCGGCGTGTTGCCCGAGCCGAGCCATCAGGTCCGCGGCGATCTGTAAAGCCGCCGTTCTGAAGGACGGCCCGCCCCACGGCGCTGCGCCAGGCCGGCCAGCGCCGAGGGAGAGACACAGCAGCAGGCCAAGGAGAAGGGGGGCCCGCCTTCTGACATCAGGCCGATCGTCCATCTCCAATTGTCCCTCGCCTTGCGGTACAACTCCCTTTACCGACAAATGCTAGCACCGGAACTCGGCTTTTGTCAACGGACCGGCCGTACCGGCCGTACCCTTGAAACGGTCCGGCCCCGGTCGGTGTGGACGTGGAGGGCCG
>CAZIQR010000122.1:0-8578 GCA_964541055.1 uncultured Eubacteriales bacterium | reverse complement strand
GCGCTTGCGGGCCTCCTTGAGGAAGCCCTTCTTGTTGAGGACGGCCAGGACCTCGCTCGCGGAATAGCGGCCGAGGAAGAGAGAGCTCCCCTGCTTGACGTGGAGCTCGGAGAAGATCTCGCGCTCGTCGACGAGCGGCGATTCTTTCCAGAACGGATCCGCGCCCCCGGTCTTCTTCATGGCCTCATTCTAGGGGAACGGGCCGGCGCGGGCAAGCCCCGTTTCGGCCGGGGCGCGGGGACGGCCGGAGGCTCGGGCTCTTGAGCGGCCGCGGCCTCCGGCAGGGGGGCCGTGAACAGGGCCAAGACGTCGTCGCCGAGCGACACCCGGCGCTCGAGCGTGAAGTCACCGAGCTTGGGCTTGATCTTGAAAAAGTGGCGCAGGACGATGAGGCCGCCCGGCTTGAGCGCGCCGCGCTTGCGGAGGACCTTGAGCGGGTTGCGCTCCTCGAGCAGCCGGTAGGGCGGATCGAGGAAGACGAGGTCGAAGCGGACGCCCTGCTTGGCGAGATCGATGACGGCCCGGTTGAACTCCTGGTGGAGGACGACCGACTTCTCCTCGGCGCCGCACTTGGCGACGTTCTGCTTGATGACCTTGACGGAGGGATAGAACTCGTCGACGAAGACGCACTTCGCGGCGCCGCGGCTGAGGGCCTCGAGGCCGATCGAGCCCGTGCCGGAGAAGCCGTCGAGGCAGACGCTCCCGGGGAGCCGGTCGGCGATGATGCTGAAGAGCGCGCCCTTGACCTTGTCCTGCATCGGCCGGACGGAGGCGCTCGAGACGAGCTTGAGGCGGCGGCCCTTGTAAAGCCCGCTGATGATCCTGATCATGTCAGTAGATGACCACGACCTGGCCGGGCCTGGTCTCGAGCCTCTGGACGCCGCGCGGCAGGTCGTACCAGTCCTCAAGGGTCGTCGCGGGGACGTCCTGGAGGCGCGAGACGATGCCGATGACGAGGTCGATGAAGGCCGGCTCGATCGGCTGGGTGCCGAGGAAGAGCTTGTCCATGTCGATCCGGATCTTGCCGTCCTTGGTCTCGAAGCGGGCGGCAAAGAGCAGGTCCTGCTTCTGGGGCACGAGGCCCGACGCCTGGGGCTTGCCGAGGTCGATGCCGAGGCGGCCCTCGACCTTGTTGCCGGCCAGGAGCTTGAGAATGGCCGATTTGACGTAGGGCTCGTTCTCGAGCCGGCAGGCGGCGTAGGCATTGAGCTCGTCCTCGCTGAAGACGAGGCTGCGGGAGCCCGGAGCGGGCGGCGGAGGCGCCTGGGGCGAGATCCGGGTGGCGGTCGGCCGCTCGGCTTCGGACTCGATCCGGGCCAGGGCGTCGAAGAGGGGCGCGGCCTTGGCCCGGACCTCCGGCGAAACCTGGCCGCAGAGCGGGGCCGCGGCGGCGACGGCCAGCGCCAGGGCCGCGAAGGCGGCCGTTCTCGAAGCTCCGGATCGGATCATGATGTCAGGCGTCCGCCTTTTATTTTAACAGATATGGGAAGATCACGGAACGGGAGGGAGTTCCGCCGAGGCTTTATTTGATCTTGAACGGGGAAACCGGCTCGTCCTCGTAGGACGCGGCAAGCGGCACGGCCCCAGCCACGATCGCGGCGATGCCGAGCGGCGCCAGGAAGAACGGCGGCACGCCCCGCTTGCAGACGATGTAGACGAAGTCGCCCGCCTCGCAGGCCTTGGCCGTCTTGAACACGGCGGTGTACCCGGAAGTGACCCGCTTCGTCTTCGCGCCATAGGCCTTGAGGCCTCTCAGGTCCAGATAGAAATCGGTCGTCTGGCCCTTGACGTGGATGCGGTCGTCCGCCTGGATCAGGCCGATCTCGACGAAGGCCTCGGCCTCCTTGGCCGACGGATCGCACTTGACGATCTTGCCGATATAGGCCTCGCCCTTCGCCCTCTGCTCCCTGATGACCGCGGCCGCCCCGGCGGCTTCCTTGGCGTCGTAGGCGTTCAGCGCGATGGAGATCCGCGATGTCTGTTGCGCCGTGACGCCGAAGAAATCCTGGGAATTGTAGCTGCCCTTGGAGGAACGGACGCCGAGCGCATAGAGGCCCGCCTGGAGCCCCGGCAGGCTGAAGAGGCCCTTCGCGTCGGTGGCCCGGGATTCCGTGACGGCGCCGGTGTTCAGGTTCTTGACGATGACGATGGCCCCGGGAACCGGCGTCGAGCCGTCGGGACCGAAGATGAACCCGGCGAGATTCCCTTTAGCGGATTCCTGGGCCTGGCCGACGGGTGATGCGAGAGCGAGGATCAACGCCAATGCCGATCCCCATAAAGCTAAACCTTTTACACCTCGCCTCATGGGCGTCCTCCTTGGCAAAGAAATAATATGCGCCATCTTCGCGAAAGTCAAGTCCATCTAAATATTTCATTTTTAAGCAAATAGCCTATCTTTCGGGGTCTTCATCGGCCATTTCGAGCCGGATCAGGCTGACAGGGTAATTCACGGCCGTGATCTCGAGGCGGGCGGCACCCTCTTTCACTGTCCCCGTGAACTCCGCGATGCCGGTGTCCCCGTATTTTTCCCAGACAACCCGGCCATCCAGGAAGATCGAGACGAGCGGGACGGTCCCCGGCCCCGACGGTCCGAAATCGAGGCGAAAGGTCCTTGGCCCCCCGGTCGTGATCAGGTCGATCCGGACCGTCTGGCCTTTGGCCACGGCCCGGCCGCCGAGGTCAAACTCCTTCGGGGTTGTCAACTTGAGAGCGGCCTCTCGCATCTCTGCGGCTTTTCTCTCATCGCCCGTGCGGCGGTAGCACCGCTCGAGGCCGAGCAGGAGGCCGAGGCTGTCGGGCCCGACCTCGCGGGCCTTCTGGAAGAAGGCTTCGGCCTCGATGTCGTTGTTCAGCCTGAGGCTGGCTTCGGCGATCAGGCGGAGGATCCGGACATAGCTCTCCCGTCCTGAGGGGGCTAGGACCGTCGAGCTCGAGGCGAGCAGGCCTTCGACCCCGGCGATGTCGTGGTAGCGGCCGAGCTTGAAGCTTAGCCCCATCCGGAACGCCAGGGCCTTCAGCGACCGGAAAGGCGTCCCGCCGGAGCCCTCGTCAAGCAGGCGCCTCTCCTTGAGGAATCTCTCAAACGCTTCGAGCGCGCCGATGTCGTCCTCGGCATCGATGTAGGCGACGAGGATCCCCTCCGGATCGTCGAGGGACGGATTCTCGATGACCCAGCTCATGGCCAGGAGCCGCTGCACGGACTTCAGCAGCCGGTCGTATTCCCGGGGGGGGAGGAGCTCCTTCCCGGTGAGCGCCTGATAGAACCTGACGGACCTGAGCGCGTCGAGGGCGACGTTCGCGCGGAAAGCGGACTCCGAGGGCATGTCCGCATCGGCCGCCCGGCGGCTTCGCCCGGCCTCGGCCCGGGCCCTGGCCACTTCGAGGGCTTCGGCGCGGGCCAGGGCCGACTGCCGGTCCTCGAGCGAGAGAGACCGTTCGCCCAGGAAGCGGGCATAGGTCCTGAGGGCGTCGGCCTCGTCAGGCAGGACGCGTTCGATGCGTCCGGGTTCGTGACCCGAGAGGTACCAGGACTCGAGCAGGTCGAGGACGCGGGCCACGCCCGGACCGGCCGTCGCGCTCTTCAGCAGGCGGGCGGCGAAATCCTGCTCCTCGGGCCTCAGGCTGTCCCATCGCTCGAAGAGGACGAGACCGGCTTCGTAGTGGATCTGGTTCGAGTGCCCGGTGAGCTCCGCCGCCCGCTTGTATTCGTCAAAGTAAGGCAGCGGAGCGGGCAGGCCGGCATAGCCGGCATAGAGCAAGGCCTGTCCGAGCCCGAGGTGGGCCGCGGCGGAGCCGGGATCGAGCCGGAGCGAGCGGAGGTAACAGTCGATCGCCTTCCGGAAGAGGGGGTCGCGCGTCGCCGGGTCGCCCATCGCTTCGGCGCCTTGCTCGAAATAGGCCTGGCCGAGCTCGAAGGGGACCGCGCTCGACCACGGGAAGACGGCGTCGGCCCGTCGAAGAAGGCGGATCTTCTCTTCGGGATTCTGGGCCGCGGCCTTGGCTCGCCAGCAGAGCCGGGCGTTCCAGGCGGTAGCGGCCTGAAGGACCGCCAGGGCCGCGAGCCCGGCGAGGAGGAGAACTTTCTTCAGGGTCCGCATCAGCTTTTCCGATGATAGGCCATGACCGGCGTCAGGCCGAGCACGACCGCGAACAGGACCATGTTGGCCGGGATGTGCAGGTTGAAGTCGGTCAAGGCATGAAGCCCCATGGCGGCGAGAGAGACGATGCCGCCGAGGGCGAGGGAGCGGGCCTGGGGATCGCGCCGGTCCCTCCAGGTGAAATACGCCGAGAGGGTGGGATAGAGGACGACGCCGAGGAGGAGGACCGTGCCGAGGAGCCCGAGCTCCGCGGCGTATTCGAGGTAATCGTTGTGGGCATGGATGAGCCGGAGATCCGTCGAGGACGCCTTTTCATGGGCGTCGTAAGCCGTGGCGAAGGTCCCCAATCCCGTGCCGAAGAGCGGGAACCGGCCGATCATGGCGACGGTGGTGGACCAGTATTGGGGACGGTTCTCGCTCAGCAGGTTCTCACGGCCGAAGCGGCGGATCGTCGATCCGACCCCGATCGACAGGACGGCCACCGTGACGCCGACGAGAACGACGCGGAGCGCCTTGCCCATCCAGGGCCGGCGGAAGGCGGTCCGGCTGAAGGCCGAGATCCACAGCTCCGCGAAGAGGCACAGCGAAAAGCCGAGGACGGCCAGTCCGGAGCGGGAATTCGAGAGGAGAACAGCCACAGACATGACCGCGGCCGCGGCCAGGATCAGGACGTTCACGAGCATGTCGGGGGTCGACCAGAGGAGGAGCTTCTCGCGGAATCCCCGGATGCCGGACGTCTTATTCCGGATCCGGCCGAAGGCCAGGCCCAGGGCCAAGGGGACGATCATCTCGATATACCCGCAGAAATGATTGCGGTTGACGAAGGTGCCCGTCACGGAGTCGAGGGTGAAGACCTTTTTGTAGAAGAGGAGGCGGGGCGCGGCCCGGGTCAGCTCAAAGAGGCCGTACAGGGCTTGAAAGGCGCCGGCGACGACGAGGACGGCGAGGAGGGCCCGGATCTCGCGGCCGCGCGTGACCGTGCGCAGGACGAGGAGGCCGAGGATGAACAGAGCGGCGAAGAGCAGGATCGCGCCGAGCGTGTCGGCCGGCGCGATCGACAGCGTCATGAGCTTCATCCGTCCGAACTCGGGGGCATAGAGCTCGCGGAAGGCGTAGCTCCCCGGCGCGATGACCCTGACGAGGCCCGCGGGAAGCGGCACGATCTGGAGCGCGAGAAAGCCGAACAGGGCCAGCGCGACGGGCCTCATGGCCTTGAGGACCGGCGGGAGATGCGGGTTCAGGACGGGCTTCGGCTCGAGCAGGACGTAGGCCCCGGCCAAGACCGCGGCCGCGAGCTCGATCACGAAGATGGCCCACTCCTCGACCGAGGCGGCCGGGAGGGGGCTCCAAAGGAGCAAGCCGAGGAGGCCGTATTCGACGATCTTCTTCCTCACGAGGCCCGGCGATCCCGCGCGCGTCCGGATGACGATCATGGCCGGCTCGCGTCCCTGGGCTGGCGCTCGAAGCCGGGCCCGGGTCCCAGCTGTCCCGAGCTGCGGCGGCGGCCGGCGTGGGCGATGAGAGCGATGACCGCCACGATGCCGACGGTGTCGATGACCCAATCGATGGGGCTCCCGAAGCGGTTCGGGGCGAACGACTGCAGGTACTCGTCGAGCAGGCCGTAGGCCACGGCCGCGGCGGCGGCTTCGAGGCCGACGCGTTTCGACCAGAACGGCTCGTGCCCGGCCCGGAAGGCCCGATAGAAGAGGAAGGCCAGGAGGCCGTATTCGATGACGTGGAGGGTCTTGCGGAAGATGATGTAGCACACGTCGAGCGCGTGCCGCGAGGCATGCGGCAGCGCCCAGTGAAAGACGCTCGCGAACGCCGTGTAGATCGAGCTCGAGCCCAGGGCGCGGTTCCAGACCGGGAAAATGAACGCCATCCAGAGGAGGAGCGGCAGGACGTCGGTGAAGAAGCGGTGAGTGGTTGTCCTTGAAATGCGCATGTCTGGCCTAAAAATCCGCTCCTCGCGGCGGCGATCACCCTTCCGATCGGCTATTGCGGACGGCGAAAGGGTCCTATTATAGCCGAACGCCGGGCGGAAAAAGAAGCCGGCGCGCGACGCCGCATCGCAAAACCATCATATGGGGCGCTCCCCCTGGCGGCAATCGTCCGGCCGGATGAAAAAGGGGGTGAAAAAGGCCCTGCGGCCCTCACCCCTTGCGGTGAGGAGGTTGACAGCCCGCGGGGCCTCCCCTATACTTTGTATCCCATCGGACTCATCGGACCCGGCTCCCCATGACACAGATAGAAAAGGCAAGACAAGGACTCCTCAGTCCGGCCCTGAAGAAAGTCGCCAAGGCCGAGGGGCTCGCTCCGGAAAAGCTGGCCGAGCTCGTGGCCGGGGGCCTCGTCGTCATCCCCTTCAATCCGGCCCACTCCCCCGCCCATCCGTCGGGCATCGGCCAAGGACTCCGGACCAAGGTCAACGTCAACCTCGGCACGTCGCGGGACTTTCCGCGCCTCGCCGACGAGCTGCGCAAGGTCCGGATCAGCCTGGAGTACGGCGCGGACGCGCTGATGGACCTCAGCACCGGCGGGGACCTGAGGCGGATCCGCAAAGCCATCCTGGCCCGGACCTCCGTGCCGCTCGGGACGGTGCCCATCTATCAGGCGGCCGTCAAGGCCCTCGAGCGGCGGGAATCGATCGTCGGCATGACCGAGGACGACCTCTTCGCCGCCGTCGAAGCGCAAGCCCGCGAGGGCGTCGATTTCATGACCGTCCACAGCGGCCTGACCCTCAAGGCCATCGACCGCCTGAAGAAGCAGGGCCGCGTCGCCGACATCGTCTCCCGGGGCGGCGCCTTCCTCCTGGCTTGGATGCTCTTCAACGGGAAGGAGAATCCCTTCTACGCGGGCTACGACCGTCTGCTCGAGATCGCCCGGCGCCACGACATCACCCTGAGCCTGGGCGACGGGCTGCGGCCCGGCTCCGTCGTCGACGCGACCGACCGGCCCCAGATCGAGGAGCTCCTGACCCTCGGCGAGCTCGTCAAGAGGGCGCGGGCGGCCGGCGTCCAGGTCATGGTCGAGGGGCCTGGCCATGTTCCCCTCGACCAGGTCGAGATGAACATGCGCCTCGAGAAGCGCGTCTGCGACAGCGCGCCCTTTTACGTCCTCGGCCCGCTCGTGACCGACATCGCCCCGGGCTACGACCATATCGTGTCGGCGATCGGCGGGGCGGTCGCGGCCGCGGCCGGGGCCGACTTCCTGTGCTACGTCACGCCGGCCGAGCACCTGGGCCTGCCGACCGACGACGACGTCCGCGAGGGCCTCATCGCCTCGAAGATCGCGGCCCACGCGGCCGACATCGTCAAGGGGGTCCCCGGGGCCCTCGAGCGCGACCGCCGGCTGGCCCGGGCCCGCAAGCGCCTCGACTGGGAGACGCAGCGGCGGCTGGCCATCGATCCGGTCAAGTTCGCGGCCGTGCGGAAGCGGCGCAAGACGAGCTCCAAGGCCTGCTCCATGTGCGGCGACTTCTGCGCCATGCGCATCGTCAGCGAATTCCTCGGCGCCGGCGGAAAGGCCGATGGCGAGTGCGCCTAGGGGCCTACTCTTCGGCACGGCCGGCGTCCCCTTCTCCGCGGCCGACGACTCGTCGCTCGCCGGCATCGAGCGCATCAAGGCCCTCGGCCTGGACGGTCTCGAGATCGAGTTCGTCAACGGCGTCAAGATGGGCTTCGACACCGCGGCCAAGGTCCGCGAGCGGGCGGTCCGGACGGGCGTCCGGCTGAGCGTCCACGCCCCGTATCACATCAACTTCAACTCCGAGAACCCCGGCATCCGGCTCCAGAGCCGGGAGCGGCTGCTCAAGACGGCGCGGGTCGGGGCGGCCTGCGGCGCGTCGAGCGTTGTCTTCCACGCCGCCTTCTACGGCAAGGACAGCCCCGAAGCGGCCTACGACGCGGTCCGGCAGGAGGTGGCGGCGGTCGTGTCGGTCCTCCGCTCCGAGCGGGTGCCGGTCACGCTGCGCATCGAGACCATGGGCAAGCGGGCCCAGTTCGGGACCCTCGACGAGGTCCTCCAACTCTGCCGCGACGTCGACGGCCTCCAGCCCTGCCTCGATTTCTCCCACCTTTACGCCCGCGAGGGCAAGGTCAACTCCTACCTCGAGTTCGAGCGCGTTCTGGGCAAGGTCGCCCGCAAGCTCGGGCCCCGGTCGCTCCACAACGCCCACATCCACATCGCCGGCATCCAGTACGGCGACCGCGGCGAGATCAGGCACCTCAATCTCGAGGAGACCGCGTTCCGCTACGACGAGTGGCTCCAGGCCCTGCGCGACCTCGGCGTCGAGGGGCTGGTCATCTGCGAGAGCCCCAACCTCGAGGGCGACGCGGTCATGTTGAAAAAGCTTTACCAGGCGCAGGCATCCCGCTAAGATAGAAAGAGAACGGTCTGCTCTTCACGGTTCAAAGAGGGTGACATGAGATGGCAAGGGAGACGGCAGAGCGATAACGTCGAGGACCGGCGGCGGATCGGGG
>CAZIQR010000121.1:4683-8589 GCA_964541055.1 uncultured Eubacteriales bacterium | reverse complement strand
CGCGGTTGATGGCCGCGTCGGTCTGGATGAAGTCCTGGTAGCTCTGGGTGTCGATGGAGCGGCCCTTGTAGCTGACGATCCCGGCCGTGACGGTGTTGTCGAGCCCGAGCGGGTTGCCGATGGCCAGGACCCATTCGCCGACCTTGGTCTGGGCCGAGTCGCCGAGCTCGGCGAAGGGCATGGCCTTGGCTTCGATCTTGATCAGGGCGAGATCGGTGCTCGGGTCGGTGCCGATGATCTTGGCGTCATAGTCGTCGCCGGCCGTGGTCGTGATCGTGACCCGCGTCGTCTTGTCCTTCTCGACGAGGTGATTGTTGGTCAGGATGTAGCCGTCGGGGCTGATGAAGAACCCCGTCCCGCTGACCTGCACGGTGTTCGATTCCGGCTGCCTCTGGCGGGGCTGGGGGAGGATGCGGCCGAAGAAGTCGTCGCCGAACGGCCAATCCTCGCCGAAGCCCTGCGCTTGGGCCGCTTCCTTCCGCTCGGCCACGATCCGGACGACGGCCGGGCCGAGCTTTTCGGCGATGGCGACGAAATCCATGGGCGCCTTCTCCTGGAGAAGGGGAGAGGCGAAGAGGTTGGAAGACGGCTCCGCAGGCACGGCCGCTTTGGCGAAGATACCGGCCGGGGCGGCGGTCTTCTCGGGGTGATAAAGGAACACGTAACCGGCGGCGACCACACCCAAGAGGAAGCTTGGGATGGCGATCCAGGCGAGTTTTTTCATGGGAATCCTCCAGAACTGACACTTCAAAATTACCATATCAGGGTCCAACTTTCAATTCCGCCAAGACGTTCCAAAACGCTGCCGCCGCGCAAACCGTTGCGCCCGGGTTTGTGCTATGATGCCGCCATGCCAGCCAACCCCCGCCGCGGCCGTCTCATCGTCCTCGAGGGCATCGACGGCTCGGGCAAGACCACCCAGGCCCGGTCCCTCCTGCGGCGCCTCCGCCGCCGGGGCTTCAAGGCCGTCTTCTTCCGAGAGCCGACGCGCGGACGCTGGGGCCGCGAGATCAAGCGCCATGCCCGCACCGCCGGCTCCCTGACGCCGGAGGAGGAGCTGGCCCTGTTCGTCAAGGACCGGCGCGAGAACGTGGCCAAGAACCTCCGGCCGGCCCTGGCCGCCGGCAAGATCGTCGTCCTCGACCGCTACTACTTCTCGACCATCGCCTACCAGGGGGCCAAGGACCTCGACCCCGGGCGCATCCGCCGCATGAACGAGGCCTTCGCCCTCCGCCCCGACCTCGTCATCTTTCTCGACATCGACGCCCCGGCCGGCCTGGGCCGGATCGCCGGCCGGAAGACCCGGGACGAGCTCTTCGAGCGCGAGGACTACCTCGTCCGCGTCGCCCGCATCTTCGCCTCCTTCCGCTCCCCCCGCTACGTTCACCTTGACGCCCGAGCCGACAAGATCGCCATCTCCCGCGCGATCTGGGATCACGTCGCCCCCCTCCTCTGATTTTGTCATTCCAGGCCTGTTTTGCTATGATGGCGTATTGATGTCATGAAGATCCCCGGGCTGAGAGTGAAGATCAAGAAATTCAAGCGCGGCGCGGTCCTCCGGGCCGTTCTCATCGCCCTCGTCGCGGGCCTGGCCATCGGCCTCGGGGCCATCCTAGGCGTCTACGTCGCCATCAAGGACAACCTGCCGAACGTCAGCGACATCGACAATTTCCGGCCCAAGCTCATCACGACCGTTTACGACATCACGGGCGCGAAGGTCAAGGAGTTCGCCGAGGAGAAGCGCGTCGAAGTCGCCTTCGACCGGCTGCCGAAGAACCTCGTCAACGCCATCGTCGCCACGGAGGATCCGCGCTTCTTCCAGCACGGCGGTGTCGACATCCGCGGCATCCTGCGGGCCGTCTGGGCCGATGTCTTCAAGGTCCTCGGCGGCCGCCGTCCCGAAGGCGGGAGCACGATCACCCAGCAGGTGGCCCGCTCGCTCTTCCTCCACCGCGAGGTCAGCCTGCGGCGCAAGCTTAAGGAGCTCTACCTCTCGCGCCAGATCGAGAAGCTCTACCCCAAGGAAAAGATCTTCGAGCTCTACTGCAATCACTTCTTCCTGGGTCACGGAGCCTACGGCGTCCAGGCGGCCTCCAACCTCTTTTTCGGCAAGGACGTCGCCGACCTCAACCTCGAGGAAGCGGCCATGATCGCCGGCATCTTCCAGGGCCCGTCCCGATACTCCCCCTATCAGAACAAGACGGGCACGCTCAACCGCCGCAACCACGTCTTCAACCGGATGGTCGCCGAAGGTTACCTCAGCAAGGCCGAGGGCGAGGCGGCCAAGGCTCGGCCGATGGCCGTCCTCCCGTTGAGGCGGACGTCCGAGGAATTCGGCGCCTATTTCTTCGAGGAGGTCCGCCGCTACCTCGAAAAGAACTACGGCGTCGAAGGGCTCTACCACAACGGGCTCAAGATCTACACGACCCTCGACCCGACGCTGCAGCGCTACGCCGAGAAGGCCCTGCAATCGGGGCTCCGTTCGACCGAGAACATCCTGCACGGCTGGAGGTCCGACAAGCCGAACCTCCTCAACGCCACCCCCGAGGCCCTCAAAAACCTGGTCGCGTCCCCCAAGGCCGCCCTCGAGGGCCAGTGGCTTCTGACCTGGGAGAGCCAGGCCGTCGAGCCCGGCGAGGTCTATGACGCCATCGCCCTCTCGGTCTCGCGCACCGAGGCCACGGTCCGGCTCAAGAACGGGATCGGGCGTATGGCGGCCAAGGACATCAATTGGACCAAGGCCAGCCGCCTCGACGCCCTCTTCCGCAAGGGCGATATCATCCAGGTCCGGGTCGTGTCCTTCGACCCGGCCGAGAACGAGGCCGTCGTCGCCCTGACCCAAAAGCCGCTGCGGAACGGCGCTTTCGTCGCCATCGACCCCAAGACGGGCCAGATCAAGGCTTTGGTCGGAGGCTACTCCTTCCGCGACAGCCAGTTCGACCGGGCCGTCCAGGCGCCTCGCCAGACCGGCTCGTCGATCAAGCCCTTTCTCTATACCGCCGCGATCGAGCACGGCTTCACCCCGGCCAGCGTCATCACCGACGAGCCGGTCACGTTCATCGACCGCTGGAACAACGAGCCCTGGTCGCCCAAGAACTACGACCGGAAATACAAGGGCGCCATCACCCTGCGGATGGGGCTCGAGCAGTCGCGCAACGTCGTCACCGCCAAGCTCCTCGATTTCATCTCGCCGCAGGTCGGCGTCGACTACTGCCGGCGGTTCGGCATCACGTCGCCGCTCTACCCCTACCTCTCGCTCAGCCTGGGGACCTTCGAGGTCACGCTGATGGAGATGGTCTCGGCCTTCACCACGTTCCCCGGCAAGGGGGTCCGCTTCCAGCCCTATTTCATCACCAAGATCGAGGACAAGGACGGCAACGTCCTGGAGGAAACCCGCGTCGAGTCGCAGGAAGTCCTTTCGCCCCAGACCGCCTACATGATGACCTACCTTATGCGGGGCGTCGTCGAGGGCGAGGGCGGCACGGCGGCCGCGGCCTCGGTCCTCGGCTGGCCGCTGGCCGGCAAGACCGGGACGACCGACAAGTACTCGGACGCCTGGTTCATCGGCTTCTCGCCCGACCTCTGCGCCGGCGTCTGGGTCGGCCACGACCTGCCCGTCCCGTTGGGGGAGAGGCAAACCGGCGCGGCCACGGCCCTGCCCATCTGGCAGGATTTCTTCAGCCGGGTGGTCGATGACGCCAAGAAGAAGGCCCAAGCCGACGGCGTCGTCGACTTCACGCCCCCTGACTTCGAAGTCCCGCCGAACCTCGTCTTCGTCGAGATCGACCGGAAGACGGGGCTGCTGGCCACCCCGGCCTGCCGCTACCCGTTCCGCGAGGTGTTCTTTCCCGGCACCGAGCCGTCCCGCTATTGCACGCTCGCCGATCACCTGCGGGTGCTCGATTA
>CAZIQR010000121.1:0-4583 GCA_964541055.1 uncultured Eubacteriales bacterium | reverse complement strand
AGAGAGGGACGCCCCTGGTGGAAAGGGGTTGCTTAGCTAACTAACGTCTGCGGACGCTCCCGCCGCCGCCCCGAGAACCCGAGGAGCCCCGGGAGGACGACCCCCGGGACGAAGAGCCGGAACCCCGCGAAGAGCTGCCGCTCGACCGCCCCGAGGACCCAACCTTAGAGCCGCCCGAGCGGCTGGTCGTGCCCGTCCGTCCGGACGAGGACCGGCCGACCGAGCTTCCGGACGACCGTGTAGCCGGGCCGCCGTAGATCCGGGCCCGCGCGGCCCCGCCGTCGCCGTAGGACGACGGGCCCTTGATGCTGGGGGAGGAAGGGTAGCCGTTGACGGTCCTCGTCGATCCGACGCGCGAACCCGTGCCCGTGCCGGCCGTCGCGCTCGACTCGGAGGTCGCCGGGTCCTTCTTGCGGATGTTGCGGCCACCGGTGGTCGTCGTGCGCCCGGATCCGGTCGACTTGCCGCCGGTTGACGGGCTCTTGACGCTCGTGCCGGTCGTCTTGCCCTGGGTCCCCGTGGCCGGGGCTTCGGGCTTGCGGATGGCCCGCGGCCCGGACATGCCGCCCACCGTCGAACCGCCGCTGAGGCGGGTATCGCGCGAAAGGCCCGTCGTCCGGTCATTGCGGAGCATCACCCGGCCGCCGTTCAGGGGCTCGACGGAGATCTTCGTGCCCGTCGGCCTGAGGCTCAGTGTCGGGCTCGTCAGGCTGATCTTATTCAGGCTTTTGAGCGCGTCGCCGCGCAGGGCGTTGGCGGCGATGTGCGGGTCCTTGAGATGGTCGCGGCGGACGACCGTCAGCGCGCGCGAGCCCACAGGGTAATACGCTCCGTAGTAGTTGCCGTAGTAGGCGCCCCCGAAGAGGACGCCCGGGTAGCCCCAATAGCTGAGGGGCGCCCAGCCGAAGTAGAAGTCATCCCACCACCAATCGACCCAGGCCGGGCCCCACATCGACATGGGGATCCAGTACCAGCCAAGATCGAGGCCCCAGTGCCAACGGCCGTAGTGGAAGGTCGACCAGCCCCAGGGCTCATAGGGCCACCAGGTCCAGCCGCTCAGCGGCAGCCAGGTCCAGCGGCCGTTGTAGTAGGGGCGCCAGTCGGCGTCGACCCCGTTCGGGACCCAGACGTTGCCGTAGGGCGCGAGATAAGTCCATTGGCCGTTCTCGTCGAGCTCCTGCTCGAAATCGGAAAGCTCTTCGGGGAGGCGGCCGTTTTTCGCCATCTCCTGTCCCGTGAGCGAGGTCCGGGACGCGTTGAACTTATCGAACGAGTCGTCGGCCACGGCGATAAAGCTCGAGGGCTTGGAGGCGAAACGGCCTTCGGAGATCTCGAGCTTCTGGGCGGCCTTGAGGAGGGTCGAGCCGTCCTCGCCGGCGGCCTCGATGAGGCCCTGGTAGACGAGGATCTCGGTGTCGCGGTTCTCCCGGACGTTGACCCGGTAGACGCCGCGGTCGAGGACGTAGAACGAGGAATCGGCGGTGTGGAGCTCGATCGCCTTCTCTTTCTTCAGGGAGCCGACGACCAGGTAGGCGCTGCCGGACCAGACCCGGAAGCGGGCCACGTCGTCGTCCTTCTTGGGCAGGTTCAGGACGTCGAGCTTGGAGTCGTTGTCGAGGCGGACATAGTTGCCGCGGCCGAAGTGGACCTCGACCCGGCCTTCGGACGTGCCAATGCGGTCGCCCTCGCTGATGGGCATGTTGAGGGCCGCATCTTCGTATCCGAGGTCCGAGGCCCTCTGCACGAAGGCCTTGCCCTCGACGAAGCTCAGGTGTCCGATGGAGTCGTTGGTATATTTGGCGTCCTTGATCTCCTGGGTGTTCTGGGGAGTGGGCGTCGTTTCTTGGGCGTAGACGACAGCCCCGGCCAGGAGGATCGCGGTCGCGATGAGAATTAAAGTCTTCTTCATGATCCTTCTCCTATACACCCGTGCTTTGTGCAAATATCATGCCAAGGGCCCTGCCTGAAGACCAGGGGAGAAGGAGTGGTTTTTGTCCTTAAAATGGGACGGTGGCGCGAGGCGAGGACACCAGGGAGGCTAGGCGTCGGGGAGAGCCCATCGCCGGCGGAAGGTCCGGAGAGGCTCCTCGAGCTCGACCCGGAGTGAGGGGGACGGCATGCCCAAGGGACCGTCGGCGGAGGGGGTTTTGGCCAGGGCCTTCATGACCTCGATGCAGCCGTGGCCAAGGGCGCGGAGGTCGTAGCCGCCCTCGAGGACGAGGGCCAGGCGGCCGGCGGCGGTCCGGGCGGCCATGTCCATCAGGGAGCGCGTCAACCGCCCGAAGCCGGCGGCGGTCACGGCCATTCCGCCGAGCGGATCGCCGGCGGCGATGTCGAAGCCGGCGCTCGAGAGGATGAACTCCGGCTCGAATTCCGCGGCCACCGGAGCGATGATCTTCTCGAAGATGTGGAGGAAGTCGGTGTCGGTTTTCCCGGCAAGAAGCGGCACGTTCAGGTTGTAGCCGTAGCCCTCGCCGTGGCCGAAAAAGCGGGCCTGGCCGGTCCCGGGATAGAGAGGGGATTGGTGCGTCGAAACATACATGACATCGCGCCGCTCGTAGAAGGCATGCTCCGTGCCGTTGCCGTGGTGGAGGTCCCAATCGACGATGAGGATGCGTTTAAGGCCATGGCGGCGGATGAGGTGGTCGGCGCCGATCGCGGCGTTGTTGAAGAAGCAGAAGCCCATGGCCTGCGAGGCCTCGGCGTGATGGCCCGGCGGGCGGACGAGGGCGATGGCGTTGGGCACGGTCCCGTCCATGACCCGGTCGAGCGATTCGAGGAAGCCGCCGGCGGCGAGGAGCGCGGTCTCCCACGTCTTCGGGCCGGCCGTCGTGTCGCCGTCCGTCGGCACCGTCTTGCCGGCCGTCGAGCGGATGAGATCGATGTAGCCTCGCTCGTGGACCCAGCCGAGCTCCTCGTCGGTCGCGGGACGGGGCGGGATCGGGAGATAAGGGACGGGGGGGTCGCTCTCGAGAAGCCGCAGCAGGACCTCGATCCGGGCCGGCGACTCGACATGGAAGCCGCCCATGTCGTGGTCCTCGTAGCGCCGGTCGATAACGACCCCTGGCTTCATCTTTTCTCCAAGACCGGGTCAGACCTACACCTTTTTACTTTTTTTGCTCCCCGTCGCGATCGGATAGGCCTGTCCGCCCGGAAAAAGTAAAAAGGTGTAGGTCTGACCCCATCTTAAGGCTCGACGGGGCCGGGGCAGGCGTCGCCGGCCGCGGCCTTCTTGGGGAAGAACCTCTCCAGTTCCTCGGGCTTGGGCTTCGGCGTGAGCAGGCTGGCGACGACCAGAGCCGCGAGCGAGGCGAAGAGGGCCGGGTAGATGAGCGGGATGCCCCAGGGATCGCCGTCGGGCGCCGGGATGCCGGGGATCTTCGAGAGGGCGAAGAAGACCAGGCAGACGACCGTGCCGGCGATGATCGAGGCCAGGCCGCCGGCCTTGGTCACGCGCTTCCAGGCCAGCGCCGCGATGAGCGCCGGGGTGATGGCCACGCCGTAGATCGTATAGGCGAAAAAGCTCATCTCCAGGACCGACTTGAGCTGAGTGGCGAGCAGGTAGGCGACGACGCCGATGGCCACGATCAGGACCTTCTGCAGGGCGACCATCTTCTTGGGATCGGCGTCCTTCTTCACGAACCGCTGGTAGATGTCGCGCACGAGCGTCGTCGAGGGCGAGAGGAGGTAGTTCATGCCGGTCGAGATGACCACCGCGCAGGCCGCGCCGAGGAGCAGCACGCCGACCGGGAACGGCACCATCTGCTTGGCCGCCATCAGGACGACCTTGCCGCCCGCCTTGGGCACGCTCAGGTCGATCTGGCCCTTGAGCTTGCTGAAGGCGAAGACGGCGATGACGACGACGATCGTCTCGACAACGATCGTCCCGACGGTCCACCAGGCCACGGCCTTCTTGGCGTCCTTGGCCGATTTGGCGCTGTAGAACTTCTGATACATGCTCTGCACGCCGAGCAGCAGGAACATCGTCGAGAGGAAGTAGCCGATGGCCTTGAGCCAGGGGTGGACGCCGAATTGGCTGTTGACGACCGAGAAATAGCCCGGCGCGAGCGCCGCCTGGGCCGTGTGCAGCCCGCCCGCCGCGGTGATGACGAAGGGCACGGCCAGCAGGCAGGCGAGGACGATGATGATGCCGTTCGGCAGGTCCGTGTAGGCGATCGTGACCATGCCGCCCAAGGCCGTGAACAGAACGACGAACAGCGCGGCGATGATCGTGCCCGTCGACTCCGAGATCTTGCCGTCGGTGATGACGTTGAGGATGAAGCCTCCCGCCACGAACTGGTAGGAGACGATCGAGACGAAGGACAGGATCAGGGCGATGGCCCCGAACACCCGCGCCGTCGGCCCGTAGCGGACCTCGAGGACGTCGCCGACCGTGTATTGCCCGAAGGTGTGGATCTTGGCGGCCAGGAAGTAGATGAGGATGATCCCGACCCAGGCCCCCGCCGCCAGCCACAGGGCCGAGAACCCGGCCTTGGAGGCGAACTCGGCGCCGCTGATAAAGGTCCCGGAGCCGATCCAGGTGCAGATCAGGGTGAAGACCATGACCTGCCACTTGAGGCTCC
>CAZIQR010000120.1:0-8665 GCA_964541055.1 uncultured Eubacteriales bacterium | reverse complement strand
TTGTAGATCGAGATGGCCTGGTCGGCCGTAACACCGTCGAAGACGATGGCCCTGATAGCCTTGAGGGCCGCGGCCGGGTGCTTGGAGCCCCAAACGCGCCGGCCGATGGCCACACCTGAGGCGCCGTGGGTCATGGCCTCGTGGACCTGCTTGAGAAAATCAGTCTCGCCCGAGGTCTTCGGGCCGCCGGCCATGATGACCGGGACGTGGCCCGAAGCGACCGCCTTGGCGTATCCTTCGGGGTCGCCGTTGTAGACCGTCTTGACGACATCGCAGCCGTATTCGAGGCCGAGGCGGATGGCCATGGCCAGGTCTTCCGAGGTTGGCATCGACTTCGCGGGGCCGGGGGCGGCCGCGCGCGGGATGATCTCGGCGCAGAGCGGGAGGCCGATCTGCTCGCATTCGGCCGAGACGGTGGCTAGCTTCTCGAGGAGGGCCGATTCGGCCGGGATGTCGCCCGTCCCGATGTAGCAGTTCAGCACGGCCATGTCGGCGCCGAGGGCCGCGGCCTCCTCGGCGTTGTGGAGGAGGTGCATGACCGTGTCCGGGCCGCTCAGGTGGGACAGCGTGGCGTCGATGCGCATGATGACGCCGAGGTCGCCGATCTCGTCGATCCCGGCCCGCAGCGCCCCGGCCGTGGTCAGGACGGCGGTCGCGCCGGTCTCGCGGGCGAGCTTGATGAGCTTCCGGGGGTCCTCGGTCCCCGGCTGGACGCCGAAATAGATCGGATGGTCGAAAGGCAGGACGAGCATCTTCCCGTTCCGGGCGACACGCCGCAGCCTCAGCTTCTTCCCCATGCTGGTCTCGATCATGACGATAGTCCTTTCATTGAAGTTCCGAGGCGGCTCCGGCCGCCAGCCGGATGAGCGCCTGCTCCGTTGCCGCCGCGCCGGCGAGCTCGCCCGCGAGGCGCCCCTCGTGGAGGACGAGGATCCGATCGCAGAGGCCGATGAGCTCCGGCATCTCGGACGAAACAACGATGACGCCGTTCCCCTTCCGGGCGTAATCGCGGAGAAGCCGGTGGATCTCGACCTTGGCCCCGACGTCGATGCCGCGGGTCGGCTCGTCGACGATGAGGACCTTGGGAGACGCGGCCAGCCAGCGGGCGAGAAGGGCTTTCTGCTGGTTCCCGCCCGACAGAGCCCGCATCTCCTGGTCGAGGTCCCGCATCGCGATCCGGAGCTCCCGCCGGGAGGCGTCGGCCTGCGCGCGGCAGCGGCGCGGTTGAAGGAAGCCGCCGCGCGTCGAGCGCCCGAGGCTCGCGGCCACGATATTATCCTGCACGCTCTGGTCCAGGAACAAGCCCTGGGACTTCCGGTCCTCCGGGACGTAGGCGATCCCGGCCCGGACGGCCTCCCGGATCGAGCGGAACCGGACCGGCCGGCCCTCGAGGAGGAGCGAACCGGCCTCGAGAGGATCGGCGGCGAAGATGGCCCGCATCAGCTCCGTCCGTCCGGCGCCGAGAAGCCCGGAGAAGCCGAGGATCTCGCCGCGGCGAAGCGCGAAGCCGATCCCGTCCGGGCGTCCCGGCAGCTTAAGACCGGTTGCCGCGAAGAGGATCTCGCCCGTCGCCGCCGCCTTTGCCGGGAACATCTCCGTGAGCTCGCGGCCGACCATGGCCTTGAGGATCTCGCTCCGGGATGTCTGCGAGGTCGCCCATTCCCCGACCCGGGCGCCGTCGCGCAGGACCGTGATCCGGTCGCTCGCCCGGAAAACCTCGTCCATGCGATGGGAGATATAGACGACGCCGACCCGCCGTTCCTTCAGCCTGCGGATCGTGTCCAGGACGAGCTCGGTCTCGTGGGCTTCGAGGGCCGAGGTCGGCTCGTCGAAGATGATGACCCGCGGCTCCCAGGCCAGGGCCTTGAGGACCTCGACGACCTGGAGGTAGCCGGCGCCGAGCGCGCCGGCCGGGGCCGCGGCGTCGATCGCCGGGCAGAACTCGGCCAGCATGGCCGCCGTCCGTTCGTAGAGCTTCCTGCGGTCGAGGAACACGCCCCGCTTCGGCTCGCGGCCGGCCAGGATGTTCTCGGCCACGGTCAGGTCCCGGGCCAGGCTCAGCTCCTGATGGACCATGGCGATCCCGGCTCGCAGGGCGTCGGCGGGCGTGCGCGGGGCGTAGGGACGGCCGCCGAACGTCATCCGGCCGGCGTCGGGCGGGAGGATGCCGGCGGCGATGCGCATGAGGGTGCTCTTGCCGGCGCCGTTCTCGCCGACGACGGCGTGGACCTCGCTGGCCCGGACGTCGAGGTCCACGTCGAGGACGACGGGGACCTCGCCGAAGCTCTTGCGGATGCCCCGCATTTCGAGGATCGGGAGGCTATCTGACCCCATCTTGTTTCTCTGTCTCTTATTTGTTTCTTCTAAACGGATCCACGTTCGTCTTGTCGATGACGAACGTGCCCGTATCGACGTCAGGCGGCAGGGGATTGACCCCGACCTGGCGCCAGTCGCCGACGAACTTGATCCGGCCGTTGCGGAGATCGTAGAGCATCTGGAGGGCGAGGTAGGTCATCATGTAGGTCCGCTGGGCGATCGAGGACTGGATAACGCCTTCCTGGATGAACTGGAGCGTCGCCTCGTCGCGGTCCATGGCCACGATCTTGACCCGTCCCGTCTTGCCGGCCTGTTTGACGGCCACGGCCGCGCCCTGGCCGCCGACCGCGGCGACACAGCCGAAGCCGGCCAGGTTCGGATGGGCTTGGAGAATGGCCCGGCACTCTTTCTCGGCCTCGGTCTGGGAGCCCTTGTCGTTGCCGACGGTGACGATCGTGATGCCGGGGTGCTTGGCCAGCGCCGCCTTGTAGCCCTCGACCCGCTGGATGAGGTTGTCCCAGCCGGGGATGTACATGAGGGCCACTTCGCCCCGGCCGTCCAGGATCCGGGCCAGCTCTTCGCCGCCCCGGTAGCCGGCGTTGAAGTTGCCCGTGCCGATGAACGAGTAGCGGCGGCTCGACGGCGAGTCGGAATCGGCGCAGACGACGGGGATGCCGGCTTCGATGGCCTTGTCGATGGCCGGGGCCACGGCGTCGGCCACGGCGCAGACGATGATGCCGTCGACCTTCTGGGCGACGGCCCGGTTGATGGATTCGATCTGGGCGTTGGCGTCCACTGTCGGCGGCCCGGTGAAGACGGCGCCGACGCCGAGCTCCTTGGCCTTGTCGTAGAGGCCGAGCTTGGAGTCGATCCAGTAGGGCCCGCCGGTGACGGCCGTGATCATGACGTAGTGCTGGTCCGCGCGGCTCTCCGCGGCGGCGACGGCGGCGGGACGGTGGGGGCCGATCTTGACCGCGAGGACGACGACGAGGGCGATCGCCAGGACGATGCTGAGGACCCTTTCCATGGTTTTGTTCCTTGTCGTGAAGAGAACGGACCTTAGCTTTTTCCAGAAGCCGGACCCGGCCAGGGCGATGACCGCCGCGAGGATCAGCACGAGCCCGACGGCGATCTGCTGGGCTTCGGCGGCGACGTTGACGAAGACGAGGCCGGTGGTGATGATCTGCATCAGGAGCAGGCCGAGGAACGAGCCCAGGATCGTGCCCCGGCCGCCCGAAAGGCTGGCCCCGCCGACGATGACGGCGGCGATGACGCGGAGCTCGGCGCCGAGGCCGGCGTTGGCGTCGATGGCGTTGGTCCGGCTGGTGACGATGACGCCGGTGAGGCCGGCCAGGAAGCCGGTGAGGGCGAAGGCGAACGTCTTGACGCGGGCCGTCGGGATGCCGGTCAGGCGGGCCGCCTCCTCGTTGCTGCCGACGAAATAGACCTGGCGGAGATAGGTCAGGCGCCGCAGCAGAAAGTCGCCGGCGATCATGGCCGCGATGAGGAGCACGACCGGGAAACGGACCTCGAGCGGCCCCCAGGGCAGGCGGATGGTGAAGACCGTGCCCCAGGCGATCTTGAGGAAGCTCGCGGGAAAGCCCGTCGGCGGGGCGCTCCGGGTGATGACCTGGACGACTCCTCGCAGGATGCTCATCATCCCGAGGGTGGTGATGAACGGGTTGACTTTGAGCCGGGTGACGATCAGGCCGTTCGTCCAACCGACGAAGGATCCGGCGGCGAGCGCGGCCAGGACGGCGAGGCCGACGGGGGCCTGGGCCTTGAGGACGAGGGCCGCGACAAGGCCGCAGAAGGCCATCGACGAGCCGACCGACATGTCGAAGGCGCCGCAGACGATGACGATGGTCATGCCGATGACCATGAAGCCGTCCGACGAGGCGCCCTCGAGGATGGCCAGGGCCGACTCGAGCCCGAGAAAGCGGGGATTGAGGGCGCCGAAGACGGCGACCGCGATCAGGACCGAGGCCAGGATCGTGAGCTCCCGCATGCGGAAGCGGCGCTTGCGCGCGAGTTCTGTCATGGCTGGGACGGGACTTTGACGGGGGTCGATTGCCCATTATTGATTAGCCGCAGGGGGGAGTCAAGCGGGGCCTTGACAGGCGCCGGGCGGCTTGGGAGAATCGGCTGACAGGCCGGTGAGCCGGCCGGAGGAGAAACGCCCATGGCCCCACGCGCGCGCGCCTCGCAAGGACTTCGGCCCATCCCCAAGATCGGCCTGGTCGTCCATGCGATCGGCGGATTCAACCCCAAATCCAAGGACGCCGGCGAGAAAGCCATCCGGCGGCATTTCGAGCGGCTCGTCGCTTCGGGCGAGATCGACGCGGGCTCGATCATCACCAAGCGCCTCTTCGACCCGCACGAAGTCCTGGCCGCCGCCGACCGCTTCGCCGGGGCCCGAGTCGACCTCGTCGTCATCGCCAACGTCGCCTTCCCGAACGGACAGGCCTACCTGACGCTGGCGACGCACCCGCATCTCGCGAAGGTGCCCATCGCCGTCGTCGCCGAACCCGAGGCGACGGTCAAGGAATGGGAGACCAACGCCTGGTGCGGCGTCATCATGAACAACCACGTCGCGAAACAGCTCGGCCGGCCGCTCGTGGCCCTGCCCGGGCCGTTCGCGAGCGACTCGTTCCGGACGGCTTTCGCCAGGCTCCTGCGTGTCGCCGGGACCATCCGCTTCCTGCGCCGCGACCTCCTCGGCCGCTTCGGCGACGCGCCGAGCGGGTTCCACTCGGCGACCGGCGACCAGATGGCCTTTGCCAAGGTCTTCGGCACGCGGGTCGAGATGGTCGATCTGACGGCGGTCATGGAAACGTATCGGACGGGAAAGGCCAAGGGCTATCTCGGCGAAGAGTCGTTCACCGAGGCCGATGTCCGCAAAACGATCCGCGAATTGAGCCGGGGCCGGAAGGTCGAAGTGGACGCGGCCATGCTCGAGCGCGGCGCCCGGCTCTACCACGCCTACCGGGCCCTCATCCGGGCCAACGGCTTCACCTCGGCGGCCTTCCGCTGCTGGCCCGAGCACAACGAGCCCTATATCGGCATCAGCTCCTGCCTGGCCATGGGGCTGCTCATGGGCCGGGGCGAGATCGCCTCGGCGGCCTGCGAGTCGGATTGGCCCACGGCCGTGGCGCAGTCGACCGCGACCCTGCTTTCGGGGAGGCCCGCGGCCTGCTTGGACTGGGTCAACGACACCGGCGGCTCCGAGATCATCCAGCTCGGCCATTGCGGTATGGGCATCTGCGGGCTGATGGAAAAGGGCTGCGACGCCATCGCCGTCCATCCCGTCAACCGGCAGGCCGGGCTCACCGTCGGCCCGGTGCTCGCCGGCCAGTTCGAATACGGCCCGAAGACCGGGCTCTGCCTGACGCGAGACCCCGGCGGGCCGTTCAAGCTCCTGACGTTCACCGGCAAGAGCTCGCCCGAGACGGCCCGCGGCATGATCTATAGCGCGGCCGACATCCGGGTCGCCGACTACGCCAAGCTCGACCGCCTCGTCCTCGAGGGCGGGTTCCCGCACCATCTGGCCGTGGCCATGGGCGACATCCGCGAGGACGTGCGCATGCTCTGCGCCCTGCTCGGCGTCGACTACGTCAGCCCCCATGATTAACGGGATAAACGTCATGACGTCTCGTGAACGGATCCTGGCCGCGATCGAGCGGCGCCCTCCCGACCGGACGCCCGCCGACTACAAGGCCGAACCGGACGTCAACCGCCGCATGATGGACGAGCTCGACGTCGGGAATTACGAAGAGCTCCTGAAGCGGCTCGAGGTCGATGTCCGGCGGCTCGAGCCTCGCTATGTCGGGCCTCCCTTCCGGACCTTCGACGACGGCGTTTTCGAGGATTACTGGGGCATCCGATCCAAGCATCTCGCGGCCGCTCACGGCAGCTACGATATGCACGTCTGGACGCCGGTCTGGGACGCGCAAACGGTCGCCGATCTCGAGAGTCATGCCTGGCCGACGACGGACATCTTCGACTATTCGGTCATGCGCGGCCAGTGCGACCGGTATCGCGGCTTCGCCGTCATGTACGAAGGCGCAGACCTCTTCACCCGCCCCGGCATCCTCCGGAACATGGAGAACCTGCTCGTCGACATGGTCGAGCGGCCGGAGATGGCCCACTTCATCTTCGGGAAGTTCGCCGACTTCTACGCCGAGGACATCACCCGCGCCCTTGAGGCCACCGACGGAGGCTTCGACATCTATTGCGAGTGGAGCGACTACGGCACGCAGCGGGGCATGCTGATCTCGACGGCCATGTTCCGGGAATTCATCGCCCCCTATCTCGAGCGCCTGATCGACGTCTGCCACGCGGCCGGGGTCAAGTTCATGGCCCACAGCTGCGGCGCCATCCGGCCGATCATCCCCGACCTCATCGCCCTCGGCATCGACGTCCTCGACCCGATCCAGGTGACGGCGGCCGGCATGGATCCCGCGGAGCTCAAGCGCGAATTCGGCGATCGGATCGCCTTCCACGGCGGGATCAGCACCCAGACGACGCTGCCCTTCGGCACGCCGGAAGAGGTGCGCCGCGAGGTCAGGGACCGGATCGCGACGCTCGGCGCGGGCGGGGGCTACATCCTGGCCTCGAGCCACGACCTTAGCGCCGACACGCCGGCGGCCAACATCCTGGCCATGTACGACCCGGCGCTGAGGTAGGGAAGGAGCCGCCATGTCCATCGTGTGCGTCGGACAGCTGGTCGCGGACATTGTCGTCCGGCCGGTCCAGGCCCTGCCGTTCCCGGGCCGGACGACCCCGGTCGAGGAGCTCGATCTCCTTTCGGGCGGCTGCGCCGCGAACACGGCGGCCGTCCTGGCCAAGCTCGGCGCCGAGGCCCGCCTGGTCGCGCTTATCGGCCGCGACGCCTTCGGCGACGCCGCCCTGGCCGATCAGGTCAAAGCCGGCGTGAATGTGGAGGCCGTGAGCAGGGAAGACGGGGTCCCGACCTCGGTCGCCATCGTCCTCGTCGACGGCGCCGGCCAGCGGTCGTTCTTCTATCGGGCCGGCGGGCTCGAGGCGATGTCCAACCGCCACGTCCCCGATCCTGTGCTGTCGTCAGCCCGCGTCGTCCACGTCGGCGGGGCGATGAAGATGCTCAACATCGACCTCGCCGATCTCATGGCCCGGGCCAAGTCCTTCGGCTGTCTCACTTCGCTCGACACGGATTGGGACATCTACGGCAACTGGATGCGGCTGCTCGAAAAGGCGCTCCCGAAGATCGATCTCCTCCTGACCAACGAAGAGGAGGCCGCCGAGCTCGCCGGTAAGAAGGACCCTGGGGACGCCGCCCGGACCCTGCTCGCCTGCGGGCCCAAGGCTGTGGCCGTCAAGCGGGGCGAGAAGGGGGCGCTTCTCGCGACGAAGGACGGCGTCTCGGAATTCCCGGCCTACCGGGTCGAGGTCCGAGACACGACTTGCGCCGGCGACGCTTTTGCCGCCGGCTTCCTTTTTGGCGCGAGCGCCTGCCGGCCGCTTGACGAGTGCATGCGCCTGGGTAACGCCGCCGGCGCGCTCTGCACGACCCAGATTAGCCATAAGGGCGTCGTCTCTCTCGAAGCCGTGCGGCGCCTGGTCGAGGAGCAGGGACGATGACCGGGCGAGAGCGGGTGCTGGCCGTCCTGCAGCGTGAAAGGCCCGACCGGCTGCCGCGCGAGCTGAAGCTCACTCCGCCGCTCCTCGAGGATTTCCGAAAGAGAACGGGCGCCTCCGACCCGGCCGAGTATTTTGATCTCGAAATGCGCGACATTTTCTTCGCCCCGCCGACCGAGACCGCGGACTTCAGCCCCTACTATCCCGAAGGACTGCCCCGCTTCTGGAACCCGGCCGGGTGGGAGGTCGGGGAGTGGGGTGTCGGCGTCACCGACGGCTCGATGTATCACTTCGTCCACCTCGAGCATCCGATGAAGAACCTGACCTCGGTCGAGGAGCTCGAGCGCTACCCCTTTCCCGACCTGACGCGGCCGGAACGCCACCGTCACCTCGAGGCCGAGGTCCGGGCCCTTCACGACCGCGGCCTCTTCGCCATCGGCTTTATGGAGTGGACGATCTTCGAGATCGCCTGGCACCTGCGCGGCATGAGCGAGCTTTTCACCGACATCGCCTTCAACCCGGGCTTTGCCGCGTATCTCCTCGACCGCATCACCGCCATCCGCGCCTTCGAGGCCCGGCGCTTTGCCGAAGCGGGTGTCGACATGATCAAGATCGGCGACGACGTCGGCACGCAAAAGGCCATGCTGATGAGCCCGCGCATGTACCGGGAGTGGTTCAAGCCGCGCCACGCGGCCGTCATTGCCGCCGCGCGGCAGGTGAGATCCGATATCCC
>CAZIQR010000119.1:0-8672 GCA_964541055.1 uncultured Eubacteriales bacterium | reverse complement strand
GAAGCGGGAGAAGCTCGAGGAGGTCAAGAACCTGGAGTTCGCCTTCGCCGAGAAGACGGGCTATCACAAGTACGCCCTCGACGTCCGCGACCTCTCGTTCGCCTACACACTGGACCGGCCGCTCATCCGCCGCTTCTCGATCAGCATCGGGGCCAAGGACCGGGTCTTCGTCATTGGCCGGAACGGCCGCGGCAAAACGACGCTGCTGCGGCTCCTGGCCGGCGATCTCGCCCCGAGATCCGGATCGGTCGACACGCCGTCGTCCGTCGCCCCGGGCTATTTCGAGCAGACCCACATCTCGACCCTGTCGGAATCCAACACGGTCCTCGAGGAGATCGCTTCGGCCGACCCGGAGGGCGATCCCAAGCGAGCCCGCTTCATCGCCGGGGGCATGATGTTCGAGGGCGACGACGCCCTGAAGAGGGTCAAGATCCTGTCGGGCGGGGAGAAGAGCCGCGTGCTTTTGGGGAGGCTCATCGCGACGCCGCTCAACCTCCTGCTCCTCGACGAGCCGACCAACCACCTCGACATCGAGTCGAACGACGCCCTGCTCGAGGCCATCGACGCCTTCGACGGGGCGGTCGTCATGGTCACCCACAACGAGATGTTCCTCCACGCCCTGGCCGAGCGGCTGATCGTCTTCGACAACGACGACATCGTCGTTTACGAGGGCGGCTACCGGCGGTTCCTGGACAAGGTCGGTTGGCGCGACGAGATCATGCAGGGCTCGATCGCCGCCGGGCCGCCGCCGGGCGCCGCCGGCGCGAACGGCGCCGACAAGCCGAGATGGACGCCGAAGGAGCTGCGGCGGCTGCGCTCCGAGGTCGTGGCCGAGCGCTCCCGCGCCCTGCGGCCCCTCGAGACCCGCATCGCCGAGATCGAAAAGGGCGTCGAAACGCACGACGCCTCGCTCCGCGAGCTCAACGCCCAACTGGTCAAGGCCTCGCAGGACCGGAACGGGGCCAGGGTTGTCGAGGTCTCGAAGACCATGCACCAGACGAAAAAGACGATCGACGGCCTGCTCGAGGAGCTGGAGAAGCTGACGACAGAATATGAGGACAAGAAGGCCGGCTACGATAAGCGCATGCGTGAGTTCGACGACGCAGAATCCGGCAGTTAAAAATTCAGACCTGGCCCTGTCTTATCGCCTCGATTCGGCTTTTACGATATAATCCTCATCCGACGCAACCCATGCTGCGATTCCGGTTGTCCTGCCTCATCCTGGCCCTCGGCGTCGCCCTTTTCCCCGGCTGCCGGCCCCGGGCCACGGGCAATTCTTTGACCCTGGCCGGCTCCACCAGCATCCAGCCGTTCGCCGACAAGTGGGCCGAGGTGTTCATGGAAAAGCACCCTGGAGTGGCCGTGAACGTCCAGGGCGGCGGGTCGAGCGCCGGCATCCAAGCCTGCGAGAGCGGGGCCTGCGGCATCGGCATGTCCTCGAGGGAGCTCAAGGGCGACGAGAAGGCCCTTCACGAGATCGTCATCGCCCGCGACGGGCTGGCCGTCATCGTCCATCCCTCGAACACCCGCCGCGGCCTCAAGACCGGCGAGGTCAAGCAGATCTTCGCCGGCGATCTCCGGCGCTGGGCGCCCCTCGGCGGCCCGGACCGGCCCATCACCGTCGTCACCCGGGAAGAGGGCTCCGGGACAAGGGGCGCCTTCCAGGAGATGGTCATGGGCAAGACCCGCATCTTCAGCGGGGCCATCACCGAGGACTCGAACGGCACGGTCCGGGAGATCGTCGCCCGCGATCCGGCGGCGATCGGCTTCATCTCGCTCGGCCTGGTCAACGACCAGGTCCGGGCTTTGGCCCTGGACGGGGCCGCGGCGACGGACGCGAACATCCTCAACAAGAGCTACCGGCTGGTCCGGCCGTTCCTGTTCCTGAGCCGGGGCGAGCCGACCGGCCGGGCCAAGGAGTTCATCGCCTTCGTGCTCTCCGACGAAGGCCAGGCCCTGGTCGCCAAGGAGGGGCTGCTCCCGGTCCGCTGAGGGCGGGGAGCGGCGCAAGGGATCTCCCGATGGCGGCCAAGACGCGCGGCAACCGGCTCGAGCGGAACGACCGGCTCATCCGCCTGGCCCTCCTCGTCGTGGCCTTCTCGGCCGTTTCCGTCCTCGCCGTCATCACCGTTTTCATCGTCGGACAGGGCGCGCCGATCATGTTCCGCTACGGCTTCAAGAGCTTCCTCGCCGGGACCGAATGGTACCCCGCGGAGAAGCTCTTCGGCCTGTGGCCGATGATCGTCGGCTCCGTCTTCGTCACCCTGGGCGCGATGGTCATCGGCGTCCCCCTCGGCCTCTCGTGCGCCATCGTCCTGACCGAGTTCGCCTCCAAGCGCGTCCGCGGCGTCATCAAGCCGGTGGTCGAGCTTCTGGCCGGGATCCCCTCGGTCGTCTACGGCTTCATCGGCGTCGTCATCCTCGTCCCCCTGATCCGCGAGACCTTCGGCGGCCCGGGCCTGTCCGTGCTGGCCGCGGCCGTCATCCTCGGGATCATGATCCTGCCGACCATCATCTCCATCTCGGTCGACGCCCTCCAGGCCGTGCCGCCGTCCTACCGGGAAGGGTCGATCGCCCTCGGCGCGACCAAGTGGCAGACGGTCAAGATGGTCCTCCTCCCGGCGGCCCGGTCGGGCATCGTCGCCAGCATCATCCTCGGAATGGGCCGGGCCATCGGCGAGACCATGGCCGTCATCATGGTCGCGGGCAACGCCGCCGCCGTTCCGGGCTCGCTCCTGGCGCCGGTCCGGACCCTGACCTCGAACATCGCCCTGGAGATGGGCTATGCCGCCGGCGAGCACCGCCAGGCCCTGTTCGCCACGGGGGTCATCCTCTTTGTCATCATCATGGCCCTGAACTCGGCCGCCAACGTCACCGCCTCGCGCATGAAAGGGACCCGGCGATGACGCGCCTCGGGCCCCGCGCCGAGCAGGCCGCCGTCCGCATCGTGCTCTGGACCTTCACCGCGATTACGGTCGCCGTCCTCGTCTTCATCATCGCCTTTGTCCTGCGCAAGGGCCTGCCGGCCCTGGGCTGGCCCTTCCTGTTCAAGAACCCCGTCGACATGGGCAAGGCGGGCGGCATCTTCTCGACCATCGTCGGCACGCTCGTCCTGACCGCGGGCGCGATCCTCATCGCCGCGCCCCTCGGCGTCGGCACGGCGATCTACCTGACCGAATACACCTGGGGCGGGCCGGTGACGCGGGTCATCCGCTTCGGGGCCGAGTGCCTGGCCGGCATCCCCTCGATCATCTTCGGCCTCTTCGGCTTCATCCTCTTCGTGACCAAGCTCAGGTTCGGCTGGTCCATCCTCAGCGGCAGCCTGACCCTGGCCTTCATGATCCTGCCGACCATCATCCGGACCTCGGAGGAGGCCATCAAGAGCGTGCCGCCCGTTTATCGCACGGTCAGCTTCTCGCTCGGCAGCACGAAATGGCAGACGGTCACCCGGGTCGTCGTGCCCTCGGCCATGCCCGGCATCGTCACCGGCATCATCCTGAGCGTCGGCCGGAGCATCGGCGAAACGGCGGCGGTCATCTTCACCGCCGGGAGCGCCCTGCGCCTGCCGACGTCGCTCTTCTCGTCGACGCGGACGATGTCGGTCCACTTCTACATCCTGGCCCGCGAGGGTATCTCCATGCCCAACGCCTACGGCACGGCGGCCGTCCTGGTCATCGCCATCTTGGCCGTCAACCTGCTGACCTATTACCTGATGAACCGGTTCATCAAGAAGTACTCATGAGCGAAGCGGCGATCGAGGTCCGGGGCTTCAGCCAGTCTTTCGGTGAGGTCCGCAAGCTCAGGGAGATCGGCCTCGACGTCCGCCGGAACGAGATCCTCGGCATCGTCGGCCCGGCCCGCAGCGGCAAGTCGACCTTCCTCTGCGCCTTGAACCGCCTCAACGACCTCGTCCGGGGCTCGCGCCACGAGGGCACGATCCTCGTCGACGGCCGTGACATCTACGAGCCAGGCGTCGACGTCGTCGATCTCCGCCGCCGGCTGGGCATGGTCTTTGCCACGCCCGTCCCGCTGCCGCGGTCGATCTACGAGAACGTGGCCTTCGGGGCCCGGCGGGCCGGGGTGCGCGGCCGGGCCTGCCTCGACGGTCTCGTCCGGGACAGCCTGGAGAAGGCCGGCCTCTGGGCCGAGGTCCAGGACCGGCTCGACCTCAGCGGCCAGAAGCTCTCGGGCGGCCAGCAGCAGCGTCTCTGCCTGGCCCGCATCCTGGCCGTGGCCCCACAGTTCATCCTCCTCGACGAGCCGACCTCGGGGCTCGACCCGATCTCGACGATGACGATCGAGGAGTCCCTGCGGCGGCTGAAGCGCGAATACACGATCGTCCTCGTCACCAACAACACCAAGCAGGCGGCCCGGGTCGCCGACAGGACGGCCTTCTTCCTCAACGGCGAGCTCATCGAGATCGGCCCGACCGACCGGCTTTTTACCGCGCCGGACGATCCGCGGACGGACGACTATCTCCGGGGACGGTTCGGGTAGGCGGCCATGGCCATCATCGAGGTGCGCGATCTCGATTTCTTCTATGGGAAGTTCCAGGCCCTAAAGGGCGTCACCCTCGACATCGAGGAGAACCGTATCACCGCCCTGATCGGACCGTCAGGGTGCGGCAAGACGACGTTCCTCCGTTCGCTCAACCGCATGACCGACCTCATCGGCGACGTCCGGGTCACCGGGCGGGTGACGATCGAGGGCGAGGACATCTACGCCCCGGGGGCCGATCTCACGGCCCTCCGCAAAAAGGTCGGCATGGTCTTTCAGCGGCCCAATCCGTTCCCGCTGAGCGTCTTCGACAATGTCGTCTACGGCCTGCGCGTCCACGGCCTCCGCGACGCCAAGGCCCTCGAAGCCCGGCTCCTCCGCAGCCTCGAGGCGGTCCACCTCTGGGACGAGCTCAAGGACCGGCTCGACGAGAACGCCCTCGGCCTCTCGGAGGAGCAGAAGCAGCGCCTGTGCATCGCCCGCCTGGTCGCGGTCGAGCCGGAGATCCTGCTCATGGACGAGCCCTGCTCGGCCCTTGACCTCGCGGCCACGGCCAACATCGAAGACCTCATGGCCGAGCTCAAGAAGCGCTATACCATCGTCATCGTCACCCACAACATGCAGCAGGCGGCCCGGGTCTCGGACGTGACCGGCTATTTCCTGCTCGGCGAGCTGGTCGAGATCGGCGAGACCCAGCGCATCTTCACCAACCCGCGCGACCGCCGCACCGAGGATTACATCACGGGGCGGTTCGGCTAGTCTTGAGATATAATAGACTTTACTCGCCCGAAGGGGAGGGACGAACATGACAAAGACCATCCAGCGGTCCTTGGGGGCGGCCGCGATCCTGGCCCTGCCGGCCCTGCTCGCCTCCTGCATCCTGCTCGAGAATCCCGCCGGGGACGATCCCGGCTGGCGGACCGTCCCGGACCGGGGCACGCCCCGGCCGGGGGCCACGGAGTTCCGCAGGACCGTGGACTTCGCCGCCGGTGCGACCCTTTCCCTGGAGAACGATTACGGCGACGTTTCGATCACCGGCTGGGACCGGGACCAGGTCGAGGTCGTGGCCCGTGCGGCCACCGTGGAGCGGCAGGCGAACGCATCGGCCCGGCAGTACCGCATCCGCAAGGTCACGCCCGAGGTCGAGATCCTGGAGACCGCGTCGGGCGGCCTGCTCATCCGGACGCCGACGTTCGAAGGGGCCGGGGAAGCGCCGGCCATCGATTTCGAGATCAAGGCGCCCAATTCGCTGGTCCTGACCGGTCTCAAGATGAGCGAGGGCGGCCTGACGATCGCCGACGTCTACGGCCGCATCGAGGCCTCGATCGACCAGGGCGACCTTTCGATCAGCAACTTCTCCGGCACGCTCCGGGCGACCCTCGGCATCGGTAGCGCCGACGTCGAGGCCCTGGACCTCCGGGAAGGGGACGAGATCGCCGTCACGACGCGGCGCGGCGATGTCTTCCTGCGCCTCGAGCCGAACACCGGCGCCATCGTCGAAGCCGACGCCGGCCGGGGCCAGGTCACGAGCGACTTCGATCTGGGCGCGCGCCTGCCCGCGCCGACGGTCAAGGGCTGGATCGGACAGGGCGGGCCCTCGATCATCCTGAGGACGAGCGAGGGCCGGATCCGGATCATCCGGACGGCGGCCCGATAAGGGAGCGACATGGACGAGCTGCATCGCGACGAAGAGCCGACGGAAGAGCCGGTCGACGAGCGCCGGCGGGTCTGGGGGCTGGTGCTCGGGATCCTGGCCGTGCTGGTGATCATCGGCGGCGTCTATTACATCCTGGTCGTCCGGAAACCGAAGCCGCCCGAGACGGCGGCCCAGGCGGCGGCGCCGCCCGCTCGGTCGGAGTCCGAAAAGACCCCGGCGGTCCCGGGTCTCGAGCCCCTGGCTTTCCCGGCGGTGCCGCTGGCGGCGAGCGACGAGGCGGTGCGCGAGTTCGCGGCGGCGCTTTCGACCAACCCGGCGTTTGCCAGATGGATCCTGAGCAAGGACCTGATCCGGACGTTCGTCGTCGCCGTGGACAACGTGGCCAACGGTCTGAGCCCGAAGACCCACATCGGCTTTTTCAGCCCGGAGGGGGCCTTCCGCGTGACCCGGGCCAAGACCGGCCTGTTCGTCGACCCGGCGGGCGCCGCGCGCTACGCGCCGGTCGTCGATGTCGTCCGCTCGATCGACGCGACCGCCGCGGTGAGGCTCTACCGGGCCGTCGAGCCGCTGGCGCAGGAGGCCTACAACGAGCTCGGCTATCCGGGCGTCGATTTCGACAATACGCTCGAGCGGGCCATGGGCGAGCTGCTCGAGACGCCTGTTGTCGAGGGCCCGATCCGGCTCGAGGCCAAGGTCCTGAGCCAGGCCATGACGGATCCGGCGCTCGAGGGGCTGAGCCTGGCCCAGAAGCAGCTGTTGCGGATGGGGCCGAAGGGCGTCGAAGCCATCCAGGCCAAGATCCGGGAGATCGCGGCCGTGCTCGGCATCCCGGCCTCGCGCCTGCCGCAGCCGAAAACCTACACAACGGCCAAGTAGGCGCCGGGCTCACTTCCAGCGGAAGGGCTTGTCTTCCCTGAAATCGGGGACGAGGTGCTCGTCTGCGAGGAAGGGGTCCGGCTGAAGGAAGAGGTGGTCGAGGCCGAGGGCCGCCGCGGCGTCCGCGGCCCGCGCGTATTCGCCGGGCGAGACGGCCCGTTGGATCTCCTCCGGGGCCCGGTAGCAGGGGTGATACTGGCTCATCAGGCTCAGGCCGATGAAGGGGGAGAGGTGCTCGCCGACCCAGTTCAGGACGGCGAGGGTGTCGTCGACATGGCCGGGCAGGATCAAGTGGCGGACGATGAGGCCGCGGCGGGCCTGGCCGCCCGGGCCGAGGTCGAGGGCCGGCTGCTGCAGGGACATCTCGCGCACGGCTACCGAGGCGTTGGCGAAATAGTCGGGGGCCGCCGAATACCTTTTGGAGAGGGCCGGCGAGTGATACTTCAGGTCGGGCAGGTAGATATCGACGATGCCCTCGAGCGCCTGGATGACGGAGAGGCGGTCGTAACCGTTGGAGTTCCAGACGATCGGGATGTCGAGCCCGCCGGCGAGGGCGATGCGCAGGGCCCGAAGGACGGGCAGGACGACGTGGCTCGGCGAGACGAGATTGATGTTGTGGGCGCCCTGGGCTTTCAGGCCGAGCATCATCGCCGCCAGCTCCTCGTCGGAGACGGGCCGGCCCTCGAGGAGCCAGCTCAGCTGGTAGTTCTGGCAGAACAGGCACTTGAGGTTGCAGCCGGTGAAGAAGATCGTTCCCGAGCCCGACGTGCCGCTGAGGATCGGCTCCTCGCCGAAGTGGAGCAGGGCCGTCGAGACCGAGGCGAGAGGGCCGGTCCGGCAGACGCCGTCGGCGCCCGCAGTCCGGTCCACCCGGCAGTCGCGGGGGCACAGCGCGCAGCGCGCCTCGAGCGGCGCCAGCCGGCCCAGCGCCTTCTCGACAAGCTCGAGCTTGCGGGCGTTCATCGTGTCCATTCTATGGTATAGTAGAGGGCCAATGGAAGTCCTCAAGAAGATCATCGACATCGCCCTGCATCTCGACCGCTACCTCAGCGGCATCATCCAGCACTACGGGATCTGGACCTACGCCATCCTCTTTGCCGTCATCTTCATCGAGACCGGCTTCGTCGTCATGCCCTTCCTGCCCGGCGATTCGCTGCTCTTCGCCGCCGGGACGTTCGCCGCCTTAAAGGCCCTCAAGATCGGCTGGCTCCTCCTCCTCCTCTGCGCCGCGGCCGTCATCGGCGACAGCGTCAACTACTGGGTCGGCTACCACCTCGGCGCGAGGGTCTTCTCCAAGGAGGATTCCCGCTTCTTCAAGAAGGAATATCTCGACCGGACCCACGCCTTCTACGAGAAGCACGGCGGCAAGACGATCATCATCGCCCGCTTCGTTCCCATCGTCCGCTCGTTCGCGCCCCTCATCGCGGGGGTCGGCCGCATGTCCTATGGCCGCTTCCTGTCCTTCAACGTGATCGGCGGCGTTGGCTGGGTCGTCCTGCTGACCGGGGTGGGCTACTTCTTCGGCAACATCCCGCTCGTCAAGAACAACTATTCGATCGCCGTGCTGGCCATCATCGCCATCTCGACCGTCCCCATCGCGGTCGAGTATCTCCGGCATCGCCGGCAAAAGAGGACCGCCGCC
>CAZIQR010000118.1:0-8748 GCA_964541055.1 uncultured Eubacteriales bacterium | reverse complement strand
CGAAGCTCGAGAGGATGACCGCCTCGGGCGTGTCGTCGACGATGATGTCGACGCCGGTGGCCATCTCCAGGGCCCGGATGTTGCGGCCCTCGCGGCCGATGATGCGGCCCTTCATGTCGTCGGACGGCAGATCGACGACCGAGACCGTCGTCTCGGTGACGTGCTCCGCGGCCGAGCGCTGGATGGCGTTGGTGATGATCTCGCGGGCCGAGACGGCGGCCTTCTCGCGGGCCTCCTCCTCGATGCGGCGGATCGAGGCGATGGCCTCGAGCTTGGCCTCGTCCTCGATCTTCTTGATGAGCATGGCCTTGGCCTCATCCTGGGTCAGGCCGGAGATGCGCTCCAACTCGGCCAGGCTCTGCTTGAGGGTCTCGGCGATCTTGGCCTCTTCGGTCTCGAGGCTCTTTTCCTTCTCGTTGAGCTTGCGCTCCTTCTGGGAAAAGTCGCGCTCCTTGCGCTCCATCGACTGGAAGCGGCGCTCGAGGTTCTCCTCCTTGCTGAGGAGCCGGCGCTCGGTCTCGTTGATCTTGCGCTGTTTTTCGCGGTTCTGGGCCTCGAACTCGTTCTGGCGGGCGAGGTCCTTCTCGCGGGCCTCGATGGCCGCCTCCCGCCTGATCTTCTCCCCGTCCTCGCGGGCGCGGTCGAGGATCTGGCGGGCCTGCTCTTCGGCCTCGGCGGCTTTGCGCGTCCCTTCCTGCCGTTTGAGCAGGAGGACGGCGACCGCGGCGGCCAGGATGACGATCACGGCGATGCCGACGATGGTCAGCACTTGCATTGGGAATACCTCCTCATCTATTCAAATGAGGAGACGCGAGAGGAAGCGTGGAGGCGTCAGATGCCCGTGCCGGGCGCGGCCCGGCCGGCGAGCGCGTCGCGGGGGGACGGCCCGTCACAACGGGGATTTATCGGCGTCCGTGAATGTATTGTCATCTGCGAAGAGATGGCCCTCCAGGCTATCGATCTCGGTCTCCATGTGGCCCAAGGCCTCGTTCAGCTGATCCAGCTTCTTTTGGCTCAGAAATAGCTCGTCCGCGATGTTCAAGGCCGCCAGCACGGCGATCTTGGTCGTGTCCGCGGACTTCGATTTCACAGCCACTTCGTGCATCTTCTGGTCAACGAGCGAGGTCAAGTGGCCGATATATTTCTCATCCTCTTCTCCTTTGACGCGGATCTTGTACCGCTGTCCAAAGATCTCGATCTCGAGGATTCGCTCGGTCATAACCCCAGCTTGTCGATCTCGCCAATGATGGCTTCGATCTTGCCTTTGAGGACATCCCTCTCGCCCTCGTACTTCTTCATCTCCTCGTCCATGCGGGCGATCTTGCGGGCGTTGTCCTCGGACTCCTTTTTGTCGGCTTTCAGGTCCTTGATCTGCTGCTTGAGCTTGTCATTCTCGGCCGTCAGCTTGTGGATATGATCGACGACCAGTCCGATCTTGCCTTCTAGGATCTTAATTCGCTCAAGTTCCGTTGTCAATTTTGCCCTCCCTGAGCTGGATATCGAGCGCATTCCTGAGGTGGCCGACGATGTCCTGGGCGGCCTCGTCGATCTCCCCGGCGACGAGGGTCCGCTGGGAATGCCGGAAATGCAGGCGTACGGTCAGGCTGACCTTGCCGGCCGGCACCGGCGCCCCGGCGAACCGGTCGACGAGCTCGAAGCCTTCGAGCAGGGGCTGGTCGATCCGTCCCAGGATGCGGGCGACCTCCCCGTAGGCAATGTCGCGGCCGATAAGGAACGAGAGGTCTCGGACGACGCCGGGGAACTTCGGCACGGGCGCGTACTCGAACGCCCGCGGCGTCTTCTCGAACAGAGCGGCGAGGTCGATCTCGGCGGCATAGACCGGCCGCCCGACGGAGACGGCCGCGGCGAAGTCGCGCCGGAGGAGGCCGAGGTGGCCGACCGGCTGCCCCTTGTAGAGGACGGCCAGGGCCCGGCCGGGCTCGAACGAGGGGTGGTCGCGCTCCTCGAAGGCGGCCGGGTCGAAGCGCAGGCCCTCGAGGGCGGCCTCGACGGCGCCCTTGACGGCAAAGAAGTCCGTCTCGGCGGCGTGGGCGGCAAACCCCTCGCCGGCGAGGAGGCCGGTCGAGAGGAGGCCGAGGTGCAGGTCCTCGCGGTGCTTCTCATCCTCGCCCCAGTAATAGACGTTGCCCGCCTCGAAGACGTGGACGCCTTCGAGCCCCCGGTTGAGGTTCCAGGCGGCGTTCTCGACGAGGCCCGGGAGGAGGGTCGTGCGCATGATCGAGGCGCGGTTCGAGATGGGGTTTTGGATGGGGACCGGCGTCCGGCCGCTGGCCGCGGCGGCCTCCCGCTCCGGATCGGCGAAGCTCCAGTTGATGACCTCGTCGAAGCCCTGGGCGAGGAGCGTCTCGCGCAGACGGGCCAGCCGTTCGCGGCGGCGGTTCGTGCCGCTCGGGAACGAATCGACCGGCGTCACCTGCGACGGGATGTTGTCGTAGCCGTAGAAGCGGGCGATCTCCTCGACGAGATCGGCCTCTCGCGAGATGTCGACGCGGAACGTCGGGACCTCGACGCGCCAGGCGTGGTGGGCGGCCGTCTCGAGGCGGAAGCCGAGCCGGGCCAGGACCTCGACGACGAAGGCCTCCGGCACGGCGACGCCGAGGAGCTCGGTGACGCGGCGCAGGCGGAGGCGGACCGACCGCGGCTTGTGCGGCCGGGGATAGCTGTCGATGAGCCCGCGCGTCGCCTTGCCCCCCATCTGGCAGAGGAGCGAGGCGGCCATAACGGCGGCGCGCGGGGCGAAGCCGATGTCGGCCCCGCGCTCGAAACGGTAGGAGGCATCGGTCGAGAGGCCGAGCTTCTTCGCCGTCTTGCGGATCGAGACCGGGTCGAAGTTGGCGCTCTCGATGAAGACGTCGCGGGTCGACGCGGTGATGCCCGAGGCCTGGCCGCCGATGACGCCGGCGATGGCCACGGGGCGCGTCTCGTCGGCGATGACGAGCATCTCGGCGCCGAGCTCGTGCGTCCGGCCGTCGAGGTCGACGATCGTCTCGCCTCTCTTGGCCTTGCGGACGACGATGCGCCCGCCCCCGATCCGCCCGAAGTCGAAGGTGTGGATGGGCTGGCCGGTGGCGAAGAGGACGTAGTTCGAGACGTCGACGACGGTGTTGATCGGCCGCAGGCCCATGGCCTCGAGGCGGCGCCGCAGCCATTCGGGCGAGGGCCCGACCGGCACGCCACGGACCACGAGGCCGCAGTACCGCGGGCAGAGGGCCTCGGCGGCGATCTGGACGTCGGCGACGCCGCCCGTGGCCTCCGCCAGCTCGGCGAGCGGCCACTCTTTCTCGATGAGCGGCCGGCCGAGCAGGGCCCCGATCTCGCGGGCCACGCCGAGGTGGCCGAGCGTATCGGGCCGGTTGGCGTAGGTCTCGAGGTCGAGGACGAGGTCGCCCCCGATCTCCTCGACGGTCTCGGGCACCCAGCCGATCATCGTCAGCTTGTCGACGAGCTCCTGCCGCGGCAGGTCGACGGCGACGTATTCGCGGATCCAGTCCTGGCTGATCTTCATTTGGTCCCGAATTGCCTGAGGAACCTCAGGTCGTTCTCGTAGAAATAGCGCATCTCCGGGATGCCGAAGGCGAACATGGCCGTGCGGTCGATGCCCAGGCCGAAGGCCCAGCCGGAGTATTTCTCGGGGTCGATGTTGACGTTCTTGAGGACCTGCGGGTCGACCATGCCCGAGCCGAGGATCTCTTTCCAGCCCGTGCCGTGGCAGACGCGGCAGCCGGGGTCGCGGCCCGAGCAGACGAGGCACTCGATGTCGACCTCGGCCGAGGGCTCGGTGAACGGGAAGAAGCTCGGCCGGAAGCGGACCTTGACCTTCTCGCCGAAGAGCGCGCGCAGAAAGAACTCGAGCGTCCCCTTGAGGTTGGCGAAGGTGACGCCCTCGTCGACGACCAGGCCCTCGACCTGCAGGAACATCGGCAGGTGGGTCGGGTCGGGCGTCTCGCGGCGGAAGACCCGCCCCGGGCAGATGATGCGGATCGGCGGCTTGGAGCGCTCCATGACCCGGACCTGGACGGGCGAGGTGTGGGTGCGGAGAAGCAGGTCGCCCTTGATGAAGAGCGTGTCCCACTTGTCGCGGGCCGGGTGGTGCGGCGGGAAGTTGAGGGCCTCGAAGTTGTAGTAGTCGGTCTCGATCTCGGGCCCTTCCTCGATGGCGAAGCCCATGGCCAGGAAGACGCGCTCGATCTCCTGCTCGAAGAGGGTCAGCGGGTGGGGCGAGCCGACGTAGCGCCTGCGGCCGGGCAGGGTCAGGTCGATCGTCCGCGACACCGAGGGTCGACCTAAGCTGGCTTGAGCGGAGAGCGCATCGAGTTTGACCGTAACGGACTGCTTGAGCTCGTTCATCAGGCGGCCCGCCTCGCGCTTCTCCTCCGGCGGGACAGACTTCAACTCCTCGAACAGGAGCGTGATCCGCCCTTGTTTTCGGCCCAGGAAGGCCGTCCGCAGGTCCTCGAGGGACCTGGCGTCCGCCGCCTTGAGGGCGGCGGCGTCGAACTCCTTCCGCAGGCCGTCGACCCGGTCCTTGAGGCTCGCCATGGGCGGACCCCTAGGCGGCCGGGGGCAGGGTCATCCGGACGAGATGAGCGAAGGTCTCGGGGGCGTTGACGGCCAGATCGGCCAGGACCTTGCGGTCGAGGCCGACGTTGAGCGTCTTCAGGCCGGCGATGAAACGGCTGTAGGTCTGGCCGTTGGCCAGGGTCCCGGCCTTGATGCGGACGATCCAGAGGCTGCGAAAATCGCGCTTTTTGGCCCGCCGGTCGCGGTAGGCGTAGACGAGCGACTTCTCGACGGCTTCCTTGGCCGTCCGGTAATTGCGGCTCTTGGCGCCGAAATAGCCCTTGGCCAGACCGAGGACCTTGCTCCTGCGGTCATGCCGCTTGGTGCTGCGTTTTACGCGTGGCATGGGGATCTCCTAAACGTCGTACGGGAGCATGGTCTTGAGGATCTTGCGGTCGGCGGCCGAGGCCTCGACGGTCTTGGCCAGATGGCGCTTCCTCTTGGAGGCCTTCTTGGTCAGGATGTGGCCCTTATTCGCCTGGGCGTGCCGGAACTTTTTCTTGGCCGTGACCTTGAACCTCTTTTGGGCTCCCTTGTGGGTTTTTAGCTTTGGCATCTTTTCCTCCGGATTTCGTGGGGACCAACAGGGCCGATACGGCCCAATCCTGCCTGCGCGGCGAGCCGTCCTGCGTCGCCATGTCCTTGACCTCGAGCATGACGCGGTCGAGGACCTGCTGGCCGAGCTCGGGTTTCTGCTTCTCTCGGCCTCGGAGCCTCACCGTGATCTTGACCTTGTTGCCTTCCCCGAGGAACCGCTTGACGTGCTTCATCTTGAAGTCGTAGTCGTGGACGCTGATCTTGGGCCGGAACTTGATCTCTTTGATCTGGATCTGCTTCTGGTGCCTCTTGGCCTCGTGATCTTTCTTGTGCTCCTCGTACAGGAACTTCCCGTAGTCGGTGATCTTGACCACCGGCGGAACGGCCGAGGCGGCGATCTCGACCAGGTCGAGGCCGCGCTCCCGGGCCATCTGGACGGCTTGGCTCGTCGGCATGACGCCGAGAGCCTGCCGCTCCTCATCGATGACCCGGACCTCGCGGGCGGTGATCATTTCGTTCGTCCGGTGGGGCTTGGCCTTCGCGACCGCAGGATAGAAACCGTGCTTCCTGAAAATGTTGGGTCCTCCTCTAGAAATTCACAGTGAGACTTTTTTGCTGATGGAGGGCCAGGGCCTGCGCCAGGAACGCGTCGAAAGCGACGGCGCCTTTGTCGCCCTGGCCGTGGACGCGGAGCGAGACCGCGCCGTTCTCGATCTCCTTGTCGCCGACGACCAGGATGAGCGGCACCTTCTCGACCTCGGCCTGGCGGATCTTCTTGCCGACCTTCTCGCGGCTGAGGTCGACCGCGGCGCGCAGGCCGGCCGCCTCCATCTTCCGGGAGAGCGACTTGGCGTAGGCCTCGTGGCGCTCGGCGATCGGAAGGACGACGGCCTGGACGGGGGCCAACCACAGGGGGAAGCTCCCGTTGTAGTGCTCGACGAGGACGCCGAAGAAGCGCTCGAGCGAGCCGAGCAGGGCCCGGTGGACCATGTAGGGCCGGTGCTCCTGGCCGTCCTCGCCGATGTAGGCCATGCCGAAGCGCTCCGACATGTTGAAGTCGAACTGGATCGTCGTGCACTGCCAGAGGCGGCCGATGGCGTCCTTGATCTTGATGTCGATCTTGGGCCCGTAGAAAACGGCCTCCCCTTCCATGCGCTCGTAGGGATAGCCGCGGGTCTCGAGGGCCTTGACGAGCGAGGCCTCGGCCTGGCGCCACATGGCGTCCGAACCCGCGTATTTCGTCGGGTTCTTCGGATCGCGGACCGAGAGCTCGATCTTGTTGTCGGTGAAGCCGAAGTCGGCGAGGATCGAGATGGAGAAGTCGAGGACGCGCAGGATCTCCGAGTCGATCTGCTCGGGCGTGCAGAAGATGTGAGCGTCGTCCTGGGTGAAGCCGCGGACGCGGAGCAGGCCGTGGAGCGTGCCGCTGCGCTCGTAGCGGTAGACGGTGCCGAGCTCGGCCCAGCGCAGGGGCAGGTCGCGGTAGGAGCGCATCCGCGATTTGTAGATCTGGATGTGGAACGGGCAGTTCATCGGCTTCAGGTAGTAGGGCTGCTCGTCGATGAGCATCGCCGCATACATGCTGTCCTTGTAGAAGCCGAGGTGGCCCGAGGTCTCCCAGAGGTTGGCCCGGCCGATGTGCGGGGTGAAGAGGATGTCGTAGCCTCCGGCCCAGTGGCGCTCGCGCCAGTGCTGCTCGATGACGGCCCGGACCCGGGCGCCCTTGGGGTGCCAGAGGATGAGGCCGCCGCCAAGCTCGTCGTTGGTGCTGAAGAGGTCGAGCTCGACGCCGAGGCGGCGATGGTCGCGCTTCTTGGCCTCCTCGAGCATGCGCAGGTGGTCTTCGAGCTCCTTGGCGGTCGGGAAGACCGTGCCGTAGATGCGCTGCATCTGGAGGCCCTTCTCGTCGCCCTTCCAATAGGCGCCCGAGACGGACAGGAGCTTGACGTTCCGGAGATGGCCGGTCGAAGGCACGTGGGGCCCGAGGCAGAAGTCGACGAAGCCGCCCTGGCGGTAGACGGTCACGGTGGCCTCGCCCTTCTCGCGGATGAGCTCGACCTTGAGCGGCTGCGCCTTCTCCTCGAAGAGCCGGGCGGCCTCGTCCTTGGCCACGACGAGCCGCTCGACGGGGATGTCGGACCGGGCGATCTCCTTCATCCGGGCCTCGATCCGCCCGAGGTCCTCGGGGGTGAAGGGTTCTTCGCGGAGAAAGTCGTAGTAGAAGCCGGTCTCGACGGCCGGGCCGATGCCGGTCTTGGTCTCGGGGTAGAGCTCGAGGACGGCCTGGGCCAGCAGGTGGGCGGCGCTGTGGCGCAGGACCTCGATCGGAAGATGAGAATCGTCGCTCATTGGCGTCTGTCAGTCCCTAAAAAGGCGGGCGATTCAAGTCCGGAAAAGGCGCCGGGGCGTTGAATTCTGACCGCAGAGTATCGTGGTAGGCGCGGAGGGGATTGAACCCACGGCCTCTTCCGTGTCAGGGAAGCGCTCTCCCACTGAGCTACGCGCCTATCTTTCACTCTCAAAAAGCCGTTCTATCTTAAGCAAATCGAGGGAAACTGTCAAGGAGAGGTTAGCCGATCTCCCCTGGGGAGGCCGATCTCTGTTATAATGGGGCGGCGGCCATGATCGGGATCCTGTCCGACACCCACGACAACCTGAACCGGGTCCGGGAGGCGGTCCGCCTGTTCAACGACGCCGGCTGCGACCTCATCATCCATGCCGGGGATTTCGTCGCCCCCTTCACGGTCGAGGAGCTCCGGAACCTCAAGGCCCCGGTGCGGGCCGTTTTCGGCAACTGCGACGGGGAAAGGGCCGGCCTAACCCGGGCGTTTCAGGGGCTGGGCGAGATCCGGGAGGCCCCGTTCGCCTTCCTTCACGCCGGCCTTCGCTTCGTTGTCGCCCATCTGGAGGGGATGGCCGCGCCGTTCTTCGTGGCCAAGACCTGCGACGTTATCGTCTCCGGCCACACCCACCGTCCGGAGGTCGAAACCCGGGAGGGCATCCTCTTGGTCAATCCGGGGGAAACCGGAGGCTGGCTCAGGGGGAAAAGCACGGTCGCCCTGCTCGACCCGGCCGCCCTGAAGGCCGAGATCATCGCGTTATAACTTGGTAACCTGGTTATTCACAAGTCGAGGCGGCTGCAGATGGGGCCGATTCGGCTTGCCCGGAGGGTAAAAATGCCGTTAGTGGCATTTTTCTTATAGAAAATCCGGCATTTTTATGAATAATCAGGTTATGCCTCACCCTGTCAATCGCCGCCAAATGCCGGGTTGGAAACAGGTCCGCCGCCCTCCGACACCGCCGCGCCCCCAGGGGGGCTTCGCCAAGCGCTCCCCCGGCCGCAAGATCACCCCGCCGGCCAGGCCAAAATAGCCCGCGACCGCCTTCTCTCCTTTGCTCTCCCCATAGCCCATAAAAGCTTTCCGCCAACTTATTAATAATAAAGCGGGACGAGGTCAGGCGGGCGGGAGATCACATCGCGCAGGGGGTTCCTGAGGTGGCCCCCCCAAGGCGGCAAGAGTGGCAGCCGAGCCCGATTTGGAAAATTTTAGAAGGGACGCGGTCTGGAGGAGGGCAGTTTGCCTTATATTGATTTAAAGCCTTTGATGGGCTATACTTATGGTTCTTTTT
>CAZIQR010000117.1:0-8859 GCA_964541055.1 uncultured Eubacteriales bacterium | reverse complement strand
CCTCGGCGACGGCCGCTTCGACCGCGGCCTTCTTCTTCTCGACGTCCTCGGGCTTGGCGTTCCGGCCGGGGATCGAGAACGGATCGGCCTTCAGGAGGACGACCGGACCGCGCTCACGGCCCTTGGTCCCGGCGGTAAAGCTGGGTGTCCCGAAATAAAGCGGCTTTTCGGCCGGCTTGATCATCTTGCCGAACCAGGGGCCGCGGTTGAACCCGACGGGGACCTCGCCGGCTTCGTCGAGCTCGGCCTGGAGGCCCCACTGGCGGAACTGCCAGACGGCCCAGTCCGCGGCGTCGGTGTAGGCGTTGGTGCCCGTCTCCCGGCCGCCGAAGCGGTTGCTCGCATAGTCGTTCCAGGCCATGACTTGATTGTCGGTCGTGCCGAGCTCGATGATCTTGGCGACGACGGGATCGACGGCCGGCTTGGCCGGCGGCTTCTGGGGGGCGGCGGCGATCGTCGCCGCGAGAACGGCGCAGAGAGCGATCACGAGAAGGTATCGGGGCGCGCGCTTGGTCATGGGGCTTCCTCCGGCAAAAGGGCGTTCCTGGGGCGGAATCATAGTCTCGCCCCGGAGAGGCTGTCAAGGAACGTCCGTTCCGCTCGCTCTTTTTCGAGGGATTTCGGCGTCCCCGGCGTCATAATAGTGAAAGGTCCCGAAAAGGAGATCGCAAGCGTGCCCGAAGAACAATGGATGGCCATTTACCGCGAGACCGTCCGTCCCCTGTACGGATACACGGCCAGGCGCACCGGAGGGGACCGGGCCCTGACCGAGGACATCGTCCAGGAGACCTACCTCCGGGCGCTCGACGATTGGGGTCCCGGGGCCCTCCCCGACGCGCCCCTGGCCTGGCTGAAGCGGGTGGCCCGGAACCTCCTCATCGACCATCTGCGGCGGCAGAAAAAGGCGGCCCCGTCCGAATGGGGACCGGGAGCGAAGAACGACCCTGAAACGAGCGGGGACGAGTTCGAATCTCTGGAACTGTTCCTGGCCCTGACGTCCCTGGGCCGCAAGAAGGCGGCCGTCCTCGAGGCTTTCTATTATGACGGTCTGAGCGTCCGCGAGATCGCGGCGGAAAGGGGCCTTTCGGAAAAAGCCGTGGAAGGCCTTCTCCGCCGGGCCCGCCAGGCCCTCAAGGCCCTGTTGCCCGAACAACGTTCCGAGGGGGAAAGACATGACTAAGACATACGAACCCGACCGTCAGTTCATCGAGCGGCTCGAATGGCAGCTGGCCTCCGAGCTGCGGAGAAAGACCGGCCGCCGGCGGACCCATTCCCGGATCGCCGTTCCCCGCCCGGTCGCCGTCGCCGTCGTCCTGGCGGGGATCGTTCTGGCCGGTGTCGCGGGCATCAAGGCCGCCGAGCTCATCCAGGATTCATGGCGCAAGAAGATCGAGGTCGCCAGGGCCGAGACCGAAGTCCGGCTGGGGGAGGCCCGCCTTCAGTCCCAGCAGAGCCGTACGGCCCTGGCCGAGGAACGCTTCAAGCTCGGTGTGATCCCCGAGGAGGAGGTCCTCTTGGCGAAGACCCTCTATGACCGGACGGCTCTTGACCTTAAGCGGGCCCGTCTGAACCTGGAAGAGGTCAGGCGATCCGGGATCGCGCCGCGCGATGAGCTCTACGCCCCGCTCGTCGGCGGCCGGGATTTCGTCGCCGAGCGGCTCGAGCTCGATCGCCAGCAGGTCGCTCTCATGCTTCAGGTCCTCGCCGCCCGCGCCAAACAGCTGGAGAAGAGACAAAGGGCAGGACTGATCGCCCCGGACGAGGTCCGCGGGACGGAGAAGGCCGTCGAGGACCGAAAGATCCGGGTTCGGGAGATCGAGGACCGCCTCGGCCTGAGAAAACGCTTCCTCGCGGGCGGCCTTTCCGCCGTCGAGGTCGAGATCGCCGGCCGCCTGGCCGCCGCGAAAGCCGGCCTATCGGCCGCCCAGTCGAAGGTTGAAGATCTGAAGGAGCGGGCGGCCCGGGCCGGATCCCTGCGCGACGCGGGGATGATCTCCTCCTCCGAAGCCGATGATCTCCGCGAAGCCCTGGAGGCGGCCGAAGCCGAGATGAAGCTGGCCGCTCTCGAAGTCGACGTCCTCGATAAGGTCAAGTAGCGGCCCGCGGTTGGAGGCGGACGAGATCCTTCAGCGGCGCGGCGCCTTGAACGGGACGCCGGGTTTACGGCCGCTTGGACTTCGTCAGGAGGTCCGCGAACGCCGTCTTCAGTGACTCGTAGGCTTCCGTCGCGACACGCTCCTCAAAATCCGCCATCTCGGCCGGCTTGGGCCGCTGCCCCACCCAATCCGTCCACATCGCGGCCGTCCGCTCCATGACCCGGTCCTCGATCCGATAGAGCTTGGCGAGGACACCCTCGCCGCCGAAGGTCCGGAGCCGGGTGACGTTGAGATACTGATACATCCGGCCGCGGGTATCGGGATAGAGATAGGCCGCGACGGCGCGGGCGATATCGTTCAAGGGCGCGGTCGTGGGGCCCGTGCTGACCGATGGCACCCGGCCCGCGGACGGCCAGACGGGAACGGCCACCCCGGCCACGGGCTGGCCGAGCAGCACCCACATCGTCCCGAGGTAGGCCTGGTCGGGAGAAGGCGCGCCTTCGAAGACCAGGGCCGAAACGCTGGTGTTGCGGTTGATGGTGTCGTTGGTGTGGACATAGAGGGGCGCCGCGGGATCGTCCGGCAGAGGCATCGCTAGCGGGTTCGAATGCAGCTTCTCGTGGATGAGATCGCGGGACGCCTCCCGGAGGATGAACCGGGCGTCGATCCGGCCCTGCGGACGGGCCGCCTCGATGATGTGGCCGATGCGCTCGAAGCGGTCGAAGCCGCCGCCGGACGCCTGATCGGGCGACGTGTAGGCGAAGTTCGTCCGGACGATCGTTCCGAACGGGGCGACGCGCGGGTCTTTCGTGTCGAATTTCACGAACGAGTCGCGACGCGTCTCGAAGAAGCACGCGCCGCCCTCGGCATCGATGACGCCGAAGTTCGTGGCCAGGTCCCACTTCCCCTTCTCGCGGACAAGAAGGTCCTCGAAGTCCTTGACGGTGGCGCACTCGCCAAGGGCGAGCGTCATGAAGGCGCCGTTGCCGTCCCCGCTGAGCTTCTTCGACGCGTCGCCGAGGTCGTCGGCCTGGGAATTCATGACGGCAAAGCCGGCGGTGTTCTGTCCGCCCCAGACCTCCTGCGGTTCGGCGGCCTCCGAGATGACGACGGCGATGAAATCGTGTTTGGGGCCCTTGAAGAACATCAGCTTGTTGTTCGGGTCCGAGGTGTCGCGGTTCTTCCACATGAGCGGGCAGCCGCTCGCCGAGGCCCGGCCGGAGATGACAGCCAGGGTGCAGGGCGCCGCGGTCCGGGCGAGCGCGGCGAATCCGATCAGGATCAGGCAGGCTTTGGGGATGAGGGTCCTTCGTGTTGTCATGGCGTTCTTGCTCCTCCCGAGGATGATATTTCCGGCCGCGGCGCCCTGTCAACGGGACGGCGGCCGGCCCCGGGCGGACGCCGGCATAAAACGAAATAACGCGAATGTCCGATAAAGGGCCTTGCCCTCACTGCGGGCCCTCCCGATCTTGTGGTCAGGGTCACGGGGGTATCGTTGAAAAGAGGGAGCCTCTCCGAGGGGGCGGCGCTGGCGGCCGTGCTGGCGTTCTGTGCGGCCGCCGCGCCGCCGCCCGGGGCCGGGGCGGAAAAGACAAGGACCGTGACCGTCCTGGTGCTCCTGTACCCTTCCGTCGGGCTGGCACGATTCTTGAGTATTCCATCAACTGCAATCTCAGCTGGTCTCCCTGCCTCGGCCTGAGCGGCGGGGAAGCGAAGGATCCGAGGCAGGGGGGCTTTTACAAGACTCGTCCGTCGCGAGGGCCAGGACGAGTCCCGCAAAACGGATGTTCCCGGTCAGCCCAGCCGTTCCCAGCGGAGGGCCCGTTTGAGGATGCGCTCGGGGACGACGGTGATGCCTAGCCCCGGGCCGGGCGGGATGCCGATGAAGCCCTCGGCGTCGAGGACGACGGGCGGTTCGGCGATGTCCTCGTCGAAGTAGTTCGAGGTCTCGGAGGTGTCGCCGGGCAGCGTGAACCCGTCGGCCGTCTGGAGATGGATGTTGACCGCCCGTCCGATGCCGGTTTCGTCCATGCCGCCCGACCAGACCCCGACGCCCCGCTCGGCGCAATACCGGGCGATCCGGACCGACTCCATGAGCCCGCCGACCCGGCCCTGCTTGATGTTGATGATGCGGCAGGCGTTGAGGGCCAGGGCGGTCGCGGCGTCCGCCAGGCTGTGGATGGATTCGTCGAGGCAGATCGGCGTCGCCATCTCCTTCTGCAGAAGCGAATGTTCGTAGATGTCGCTGTAGGACAGGGGCTGCTCGATCATCATCAGGCCGAATTCGTCGAGGCGTTTCAAACGGTCGAGGTCGGCCAGGGAGTAATCGCCGTTGGCGTCGACCATCAGCCGGAGCTTCGGGAAGCGCGCCCGCACGGCCCGGACCCACTCGACATCCTGGCCTTTCTTGACCTTCATCTTGACCCGGTGATAGCCCCGGGCCACGGCGTGTTCGACCGCCGCCAGGAGCTCGGCCGGCGTGGCCTTGAGGCCGATGCTCAGGCCCGACATGATCTTCCGGGCCGGGAAGCCCATTAGCTCATGGAGCGGCCGGCCCTGTTGGAGCGCAAGGAGGATGAGGAGGCCGTTCTCGACCGTGGCCTTGGCCATGCCGTGACCGCGCACGTGCCGGAAGCGGGTTTCGAGCTCGCCGAGCGTCGTCCCGGGCTCGACGAGGGGCAGCAGAAAATCCTTGATGATGTGGCGGGCCGTGCCGTTCGTCTCGTAGAAATAGAAGGGATCCGGATCGGAGACGCACTCGCTCCAGGCGGTGACGCCGCCCGACTCGAGCCGCAGGAGCATCGCTTCCTTGTCCGTCCAGGTGTAGACGCTCGTCCCGAACGGAGCGACGAACGGCAGCTTGACGGTCACGAGGTCCACCCGGTCGAGCGGCGGGACGGCTAGGGCCTCGAGGCGCGCGGCCCGCTGGGCGTCCTGAGTCATGATAACCTCCTGAAACCGGATCCGGGGCAGGCTCAATGTATCACGCCGGCGTGGGGGATGTCCAAGAGGCCCCGCCGGCGCTAAGGGGACTTGGGGAGCTTCAGCGAATCGAGGATGGCCGCGGCGACCGGCGCGTAGCCGCTCCCGACCTTGTGGCCGCCGGGGATCATGACCGAGCGGACCCGTCGCGGATCGAGCTGGCGGCAGATCTGGTCTTTGTCCCCTTCGCCATAGACGCAGAGGATCGCGGCTTCGGGCCGGATCTTCTGGATCTCGGGGATGGTCGGCACAGCGTTCTTGCCGGGCGACCGGCCGAGCCAATCGCCCAGGTGGAACTCAAACTCGGCCGACGCGCTGGGACCCATGAAAACGACGGTGCCCACGAGCGGCTGGAGGTCCTCGGCCAGCCGGTTCATCATGAACGGCAGGACGTCGGCGCCGAGCGAGTAGCCGATGAGGACGATCTTCGTCTTGTGCCAGGCGGCGAGATAATGCCTCAGGACCCGGCCGAGATCGGCCGCGGATTGCTCCTGCGTCTTGGCCGTCCAAAAGTATTTCAGGGAATTGAGGCCGACGACCGGGATGCCGGAAGCGGCCAGCTCTCGCGACAAGCCCCGGTCGGGAACGGCCCAGCCGCCGTCGCCGGTGAGCAGCACGGCCAGGACATCGCCCGTCCCGGCCGTGGCCGGAACCTCGATCAGGGGCAGATCGTTGACGTTCGGGACAGTGTCCTGTCCAAAGCCGGGCGCCGTGCACAGGATCAGCAAGGCCAGCAGGAGAGACCGTCGGCTCATACGGGCGATCCCCTTTCCCCGAGCTTGGCCCTCGTCGAGGCAAGCGTCAGGCCTGTCCCGCCCAGGGCCAGGGCCCCCAACCCCCAGAGCGGGGCCGAGAGGAGGACAAAGACGACGATCGAGAATCCCGCCGCGACCGGCCGATCCACGCCGAACAGCGTCAGGCCGAGGACGGTGAACACCTGGTAAAGCCCGACGTTGCCCGGCGCCCCCGGGATGACCGAGCCGAAGCGGACGATGAGAAGAACGGCCCCCCCGATCCAGAACGAGAGCTTCAGGCCGCAGGCGATCATGACGGACCAGAACGCGACGGCCTGCAGGACAACATAGAGGAAGGAGATCAGGAAGGCGGCTGCGGACCTCCAGGAGAGGCCGATCGTCCGGAGCCCGGCCTCGATCTTTCGCAGGTTCTCGCCGATCCAGCGCAAGGCGGCCGTCCGCGGCCGCTCCGGACGGGATCCCGGTTCGCGCGCCTTCCGGATCAGGAGGTACATCAGGCCCACGGCAAGAGCGATGATGCTCAGCCCAAAGATGTCGCCGGCCTTCAGCAGATCGCGGGGCAGGGGGACGAAAAAGGCCGTCAGGCCGAGGCCCGCGGCGAGCCAGATGCCGTCGAACAAGCGCTCCAAAGCCATGGACGGCACGATGGCCACGAGGGGCGCCGAGAGCCAGCGGGAGATCGGATAGGCCCGGGCGATCTCGCCCAGATGGAAGGGGGCGACCTCGTTGAGGAAGAGGCCGGCGAAGACGGCCTGGGTCACCTTCAAGACGGAAACGTCGCCGAGGGGCCTGAGCAGCAGCCGCCAGCGGAGGCCCTGGGTGACGTAGCTCGCGAGGTCGGCCAGGATGCCGAGGACGGCCCAGCGCCAGTCCAGGCCGGCGACGCTCTTCAGGAGCTCCGGCTATCGGACGTCGTGGACGACCCAGGCCAGTCCGGCGGCAGCCGCCACGTAGGCGGCGGCCTGCCCCAGCATCCTGCGGGTCCCCGGCCTAGACATCGGTCTCCACACCCGAGCTCAATCCAGAGATCCGGAGCAGGGCGACGGCCAACCGCGGCAGTTCGACAACGTTCCGGTACATGGCGTAGCGGGGTTCCCAGTGCGTCGCGAACTTGGCCTTGTAATCGGACAAGCCCTCGTAGCTGAAGATGAAGTCCAGGCGCTGGAGGAAGAACTCGACGGCGCGCTCCGGGGCCCCCGCCGCCTCGCTTTCGAGAAAGCCCGAAAGCGGCGCCAGGCCGAGGCTGAAGCGCTTGAAGCCCCGCCGTTTCTGCAGGTCGAAGAGCTTGACGAAGAGGGTGTCCATGACGGCCTTCGGCGCCTCCCGGTGGTAGCGCATCAGGTCGATGGTCGTCTCGCCGGGGGCATAGCAGCGGATGATGTTCATGAAGGCCAGGACGCGCCCGGCCGGGTCGAGGGCCGCGAAGACGGGCGTCTTCCGGATCTCGCTCTTGGAAAAGGCGCCGACGCTGAAGCCTCGCTCTCGGCGGCCCGGGATCTTGAGCCAATCGTCCGAGACTTCCCCAAGGGCCTCCGCGATGTCGTCGGAAAGCGGCGGCTCGTAGTAGACGGTCCGGAACCCGGTCTTATCGAATTGATTGACGGCATGACGGATGTGCTTCATCGACTTGCCGTCCAGGGAGAACGTCTCGAGGTCGACGATGGCATCCTCCCCGACCTTCATTTTCTTGAAACCGGCCTGTCGATAGAGAGGCAAAAAGTCGGGCTGGGTCTGGTAGAACGCCACGCCCCAGTCGTTGTCCTCGCAGAGCCGGGCGAACGAGCGGATGGACTCGGCGATCTCCTCCTCCGGCCCGGCGGGATCGCCCAGCACGACGGCGAAGCTCCGGGACATCCGGTAGGACAGGAACGTCCGCCCCGAGGCGGAGAAATAGAACGTCTTGTCGGGCGCGAGCTTGAAGAGGTCGAGCGAGGACCGGCCGTGGGCCTCGAGGATCCGCGCGGCCGCCTCGCGTTCCTCGGGCAGGGTCTTGAGCCGGTAGAAAACGGGCCGGAACAGGGAATACAGGATGAAGACGATCGCGGCGACCGAGATGACGTCGAGGGAATCGAGGAACCAGGCGGCGAAACGGGTCAGGGGGATCAGGGACGGGTCCTGGCTGAAGGCCAGGGCGGCCAAGGTGCGCCGGATGCCGTCCGCCAGGCTGAAGTTGATCCCGAAATCCCGGTCTTCGAGGAGCCAGAACCCGAGGGCCCCGTAGAGCAGCGTCACGGCTAGGGCGATGGCCAGCGGCCCGAGCGTCGAGCGGAGGTCCGGCAAGCTGCTTTTGACCCGGAAGTTTTTACGGGCCAGGAAAAGGACGGCCATCAGGGCCAAGGACAGGGCCGCCTCTTCGTAATCCAGGCCCTTGGTCAGGTGAAAGAGGACCGAAAAGGCGGAGAGGACCATGACGAGGCCGTAGGCCCTCTTTTTCCTCTTGAGAATATTCACCGAGGAGACGGCCAGCGCGAAGCCGATGAGGAGCGAGAGGTACCGCGAGATATGCAGGAACTCGAGGGGGAAGACTTCCCGCAAGGCCGTCATGCGGGCCGGCAGGGACCTCCCCGCGGCCGAGACGATGTTGACGACGCCGCTGCCGAGCGTGACGAAGCCCACGGCCCGGACGACGAGCCGGCCGGACAGCGTCCTCTTGAGGCCGCCGGGAACGGATAGCGGGCGGATGGGCGCCTCCTCTTTAGGCCCGGTATTCCGCCCCCGATTTTAGCACGTTCGGCCGGCCCGGTCATGTTCCGCAAGGCCGCGGCCCCGTCGGCCCAGGTCGGCGTCAACATCGTCGGCTGAGCGTTTCCGGGCGGGGAGGCGATTTGACGGCCGGCGGCCGGCCTGGCTATGCTAGAGCGGGAGGCCGCCATGAAAGTCCAGGCCGCGCCGCGCACGATCGACGAATACATCGAGGCCTTCCCTGAGGATACGCGGCGGCTCCTGCGGGACCTGCGTGCCGCGATCAGGGCGGCGGCGACGGCGCCCAGGAACGGCAGCAGAGCCTTTGAGATCTCCCGGGAAGC
>CAZIQR010000116.1:0-8862 GCA_964541055.1 uncultured Eubacteriales bacterium | reverse complement strand
TTTTGGGGCCGGCGAGATATCCGAGAAGAACGCATTATGCAGATATTTCTCAGAAATCCCCCTTCGTGTATCTCCGGGGGATTTCTGGCCTCCGCTCGCTAGCGCTCGCTCCGGGTAGGGCGGGTCAGGCAGGTCGGGCCGCCGGCTCCCTTGACCGAGATCTCGGCCCCCTCATAGGCCGCGACTTCGAGACCGGCCCTCTCGAGCAGGGCCGCCGTCCGGGGATTGCCCGCCAGGACCAGGCATCGGCCCGGCCCCAAAGCCAGCACGTTCGTCGCCATGGACCGATATTCCTCGTCGGGGACCTCGATGAGCTCGTAGCCTCTCTCGAGGAGCAGGCGGCGGAACGGCACGGCCATCAGGCGCGAATAGACGAGCAGTTTCCGTTCGCCGACCGGACTGAGCATGGACATCAGGTGAAGAACGTCTCCGGGGCCGTCCCAATGAGGGAGGGGTACCTCGAGGACCTCGACGCCGTGCGGAGCGGCGATCGCCGCGAATTGGCGGATCCCCTCGGCGTTCGTCCTGTAGCCGTGGCCGACCGCGGCCGTCCGGTCGTCGAGCCAGACGAGGTCGCCCCCCTCGAGCGTCCCCGGCGCCACGATCCTGCCGGCCACCGGCCAGCCCCGCCCGCGCCAGAAGTCGACTACCGCCTCGGGCTCTCCCCGCCTGAGCTCCTTCCCCATCCGGCCCAGGACGAGCCCGCCCGGAGCGACGATCGCGGCGTCGCGGACATAGATCGAATCGAGCCCGGTCCGTCTATCAGCCGGCAGGAACAGGACCTCCGCCCCGGACTGCCTCAGGGCCTTGGCGAAGACGTCATATTCGGCGCAGGCTTTCCCGTAATCCGGTTCGGCCGCGTAGCCGAGGGCCTGCCACTGGTCGCGGATGTTCCCCTGGCTGATCCAGGCCTCCCGCGGGTGCTTGAGGAGGACCTGGCGGACCGGGGAGAACTCGTTCCGTTCGCCGGGGGGGGTGATGCCGCTCATTTCGGGCCCATCTTATCCCGCCCGGGGTCCGGCGTCCAGCCCGGCCGCCCGGCTCTTTGGTACCCGCGAGCGCCTCTCCAAGAGGTCTTGGACCGGTCTGGTCCGGACGAAAGCGCTGATAATGAATCGGTTATGATGCTTTTTCACGGGCCGCTGGATTTTCCGGCCCAGATACGCTAGAATCTCAAAAACAATACGAGGAGGTAAGAATGAAAACACTCTCGCGACTAACCCTCGTTCTGGTTCTGGCCGCCGGCCTGGCCACCGGGCTCATGGCGAATGGCCTGAACCTCAACGGGAGCGGCGCCAAGTCCGACGCCATGGGCGGCGCGTTCGTCGGCCTGGCCAACGACTTCAGCGCGGCCTTCTGGAATCCCGCCGGCTTGGCCCAGATGACCCGGGCGAACTTCGGCATCTACGGCGCGGGCATCCTGCCGCAGGGACGTTATCAACTGTCCGCCTACGGGATCGATGCCAAGTCGACGCCCAAGATGTACCCCATCCCCGGCGTGGGCTTCTTCCAGCCCCTCGGCAAGCGCCTCGTCCTCGGCATCTATGTGTATGCCCCGTCAGGCGCCGGGGCCGACTGGAACGGCCAGGATTTGGCCCTGCTTTCCGGCGGCAAGCCCTTCAAATGGCACAGCATGCTCGGCATCTTCACGGCTTCGCCGGCCATCGCCTACAAGGTCACCGACCAGTTCATGCTCGGGGCCACGGTGGACATCAATTACGGCATGCTCTCGATGGACCAGCCCTTCTCCCTCGGGCAGTATACCGAGAAGCTGAAGGGCCTGGCTGTCGGCGGCACCTTCGGCGCCCTGTGGAAGCCCGTCAAGCAGTTCAGCGTCGGCGTGAGCTACAAGCTGCCCTTCACGGCCAAGCTCAAAGGCGACGTCGAGATCCCGTATGCGACCTTGGTGCCCGGCATCACTTCCACCACCGACACCGGCACGCGTACGGCGACGTGGCCGATGTGGCTCGCGGGCGGCATCGCCTTCAAGCCCGTTGACGCGCTGACCATCACCGCCGACGTCCAGTACACCAACTGGAAGAAGATGCAGACGATCCCGATCACGTTCGAGGACCCCGTTTGGGAGGGCGTTTTTGGCGCGGGCGGCCCCTATGACCGGACCGACGAGATGCTCTGGAAGAACGCCACGATGTATCGCTTTGGCGTGGAGTACCTCGTGACCAAGGCCTTTGCCCTTCGGGGCGGCTACACTTACGATCCGAATCCGGGCACGATCGAGACCCAGAACATCCTCCTGCCCGAGTTCAAGTACAACTGGTTCACCTTCGGCTTCGGCTACGATTCGACGCACCTCACCGTCGACGCCGCCATCCAGTACGGCACGGGTGACAATGTCACCGTGCCCCTGGGCGAGGGCGCCATGCCCGGCGTCCACGGCATGAAAATGTGGGTGCCGAGCCTCAACTTCGTCTACAAGTTCTAAGTTTTCGGCGCACGCACGTTCCGGCCCGGGCCCTTTCCTCGCGGAAGGGCCCGGGCGTCTTTCCCACCCCCGCCTCAAATTGACCCTGTCCGCGCCTTTGTGATATAAGCCCCTTTGGCATCGGACAGCCGGTTCATGAGGACTTTGCCCCTCTCCGCTCCCCTTCGAGATCCCCTGCGGTCCCTCGCGGACCGACGCCGCCGTCCGGGCCGCTTCGCAAATCTGTCCCCAAGGAAGGTGTGAACCATGGACGACTCCACAAAAACCTCCGCGGCCGCCGAATCCTCCTGGAGCCGGCGAAAGTTCCTGGGCGCGGCCTCGACCGCCGCCGCCGGCTTCATGGTCGTGCCCCGGCACGTTGTCGGCCAGACGCCGCAGCGGAAGGCCCCGAGCGACACGGTCAATATCGCCTGCGTCGGCGTCGGCGGCATGGGCTACTCCGACGTCCGCGGCTGCCGGACCGAGAACGTCGTCGCCCTCTGCGACGTCGACGACGAGAACATGGCCAAGCTCCTCCGCTCCGACGAGCTCGAGCCGAAGGAAAAGGCCATGTATGACAAGGCGGTCAAATACCGCGACTGGCGGAGGCTCTTCGAGAAGGAGAAGGGCATCGACGCCGTGACCGTCACGACGCCCGATCACAACCACGCCGTCATCGCCATGGGCGCGATCAAGCTCGGCAAGCACGTCTACGTCCAGAAGCCCCTGACCCACACCATCAAGGAGGCCCGGGCCCTGGCCGAGGCCGTGAAGGGCACCAAGCTCGCGACCCAGATGGGCAACCAGGGCCACGCCGGCGAAGGCGCCCGCCTCGTCTGCGAGTGGATCTGGGCCGGGGCCATCGGCAACGTCACCGAGGTCCATTGCTGGACCAACCGGCCGATCTGGCCGCAGGGCGGGATCGACGCGCCGGCGGAGATCCCCTCGGCGCCCGGAACGCTCGACTGGGACGTCTGGCTCGGCCCGGCGCCCTACCGGCCCTACCACCCGGCCTATCATCCGTTCAAGTGGCGCGGCCTGTGGGACTTCGGCACCGGCGCCCTGGGCGACATGGGGGCCCACATCATGGACCAGCCGTTCTGGGCCCTCAAGCTCAGATCTCCCATCAGCGTCCAGGGCTCGTCCACGATCTACTCGAAAGACTACGCGCCGGCGGCCGAGGTCGTGACCTACGAGTTCGCCGCCCGCGAGGGCATGCCGCCCGTGACCATGACCTGGTGGGACGGCGGGCTCATGCCGCCCCGCCCGCCCGAGCTCGAGCAGGGCCGCATGGTCGGCGACGACGGCGGCGGCGTCTTTTTCCGCGGCGACAAGGGGCTGCTTATGTGCGGCACCTACGGCGAGAATCCCCGCCTTGTGCCCGAGAGCCGGATGCAGGATTTCAAGCGGCCCGAGAAGACCATCCCGCGGTCCTCCGGCATCCGCCTGGAGTGGTTCGAGGCCATCAAGAAGGGCACCAAATCGACGACCGACTTTTCCTACGCCGGCGCGCTGACCGAAACCATGCTCCTGGCCAACGTCGCCGTCCGTCTCAAGGACAAGAACATGAAGCTTCTTTGGGACGGCGAGAAGATGGCCTTCACCAACCTGCCCGAGGCCAACGAGCTGCTGCACTTCCAGTACCGGCCCGGCTGGAGCCTGTAAGGATGCGCCCCGCGATCCTGAAGAACCCCAGGTCTCTGATCCTCGCGGCCGCGGTCCTCTTCGGCGCGGCCCTCGCGATCGCCCAGATCCCCCAGATCCCGTGGGCGGTCCATGACATGAACCGGCCCCAGCCCCCCGTCGTGACGCCGGGCCCGGCCGGCCCGCCCGTGCCGGCGCCGAGCGACGCCGTTATCCTCTTTGACGGCAAAGACCTCGCCGGCTGGACCGACGCCAAGGGACAGCCCGCCAAGTGGAAGGTCGAGAACGGATATTTCGAAGTCGTGCCCAAGACCGGCGAAATCCGCACGGTCAAGGGCTTCGGCGATTGCCAGCTCCACGTCGAGTGGATGGCGCCGTCCCCCGCCAAAGGCGTCGATCAGGACCGCGGCAACAGCGGCGTCTTTCTCATGGGCCTCTACGAGGTCCAGGTCCTCGACTGCTACGGCAACCGGACCTACGCCGACGGCATGACCGCGGCCATCTATGGACAATACCCGCCGCTCGTCAACGCCTGCCGCCCGCCCGGCGAGTGGCAGACCTACGACATCGTTTTCCACCGGCCGCGCTTCGACAAGGACGGCCAGGTCACGACCCTGGCCCGGCTGACGGTCTGCCATAACGGGATCATCGTCCACGAATGCGATGTCTTGACCGGGCCGACCGCCCACAAGGCCCGGCCGCCCTACCAGATGCACGCCGACAAGCTCCCGATCTCGCTCCAGGACCACGGCCATCCGGTCCGCTACCGGAATATCTGGCTCCGCGAGCTCGAGTGAAAGGAGCGACCATGAGAAAAGCCCTCGTTATCGCCGCGGCCGTCGCCCTTGTCGGCGGTATCTTCGTCCTGACCGGCGCCGCCCAGGCGCCCAAGGCGCAGAAGTCGGCCCTTGTCGTCTGGGGCGGTTGGGAAGGCCATGAGCCCAAACAGTGCGTCGACATCTTCGCCCCGTGGCTCGAGAGCCAGGGCTTCAAGGTCGAGATCTCGCACACTCTCGACGCCTACCTCGATCTCGAAAAGCTCAAGAAGCTCGACCTCATCGTTCATATCTTCACCATGTCCGACATCAAGCCCGAGCAGGAACGGAACCTCGAGGAGGCCGTCAAGAGCGGGGTGGGCCTCGCCGGCTGGCACGGCGGCCTGGGCGACGCCCACCGCTCGGCCGTCGAATACCAGTTCATGGTCGGCGGCCAGTGGGTGGCCCATCCCGGCGGTGTCATCGACTATGACGTCGACATCACCAATCTCAACGACCCGATCACCAAGGGCCTCAAGAGCCGCTTCCACATGAAGTCGGAGCAGTATTTCATGCACGTCGACCCCGGCAACGAGGTCCTGGCGACGACGACCTTCAGCGGCCAGTACGCGCCTTGGACCGTGGGCGAGGTCATGCCCGTCGTGTGGAAGAAGCTCTACGGCAAGGGACGGGTGTTCTACACGTCGCTCGGCCACGTCGCCGCCGACTTCGACGTCCCCGAGGCCCGCGCGATCGTCGAGCGGGGCCTGCTCTGGGCGGCCCGGGTCATGGGCGCCGACCCGGTCAAGATGGATATCTACGCCCCGCTGCTGAAGAGGAAATAGCCGTGCCGCGTCCCGCTCAGGGGTTGCGGCGTACGAAAAGGGCCAGGACGACCTCCGGGCGGAGGCCGTAGAAGGTCTGTTCGTATCGGTCGTCGAGAGCGTCCGCGACCTGCGCGGCATAAGCCGATCCCGCGATCACGATATCGGCCTCTCCGGCGGGGACGTCCTTGGCCGCCGCTTCGACGCTCGTCCAATACCCCACCCGCCCGAGCTTCCGGAAATACCACGGCAGGGGCCAGGTCTCGTCGGCGGGCGAGATGACCTCGACGAGCATGTTCTGATTCTGCGGCGATCGGGCCTCCGCCCGTTCCACGGCGGCGACGAGCTTGAGCAGGTCCGGGCTCGTCTGCGCGTAGACATACGGGTTGGACGGGTCGGCCGGCTGCACGAAATTGGCGCGGTAATCCTGGCGGGCGAGATCGATGGCTCCGGCGGCCAGGAGGACGGCGACCGCGACCCGGATTGGTTTGAGGCGGACGATGCGCACCAGAAAGGAGGCGCCGTTCCCGGCCAGGACAACGAGGCCGAAATAGAACGGCAGGATATTCCACGGCGTCTTGTAGGGGATGGCGCTGTAGACCGCGGTCGTGATGACCGTGAAGAGGAGGACAAAGCGCAGGAAGCGCGGGTTTCCGCCCGGCCCGGCATCGCGGCCCAGGGCCGCCAGGCCGCCGGCAACGGCCAGAACGAGAACGAAGGCTTCTGCCCAGAGCGGCCCGCCGGCCGTCCTTGAATAGGCCAGGGTTTGAAAATAATAATGCCAGGGATGGACATGGACGCCCGGACGGCCGGCCCGGTTGAACGAGGCGCCCACGGCCCGGACCGCGTCGGCCAGTCCTGGCATGTTGTGGAAGAACGATGTGTAGAAGACGGCCGCCGTCGCCGCCGCGGCCGCCAGGAACAGGATGATATGGAGGGCGGAGGGCAGCTTGGTCCGGTGATCGCTCCAGACCCAGGCGCCGCTCCGGGTGACGGTGCCGCCGCGGCGCGTCATCCGGCTCTCGAGGACCGCCGTCGCGACGAAGGCCGCCGCGAGAGCCCCGAACAGGACGAGGCTCGTCTCCTTTGTCGCTGCCAGGAACCCGGCCGCGGCGCCGGCCGCGAGGGCCCAGAAGGATGAGCGCTTCTGAGCGTAGCGCCACCCGGCGCCGATGAGGACGGCCAGGAAGAAGACGAGGAGCGGTTCCTGGATGTAGAAGCGGCTGTAATAGGTCAGGGCCGGCGAGACCGCCGCCAAGACGGCCGCGGCCGCGGTGGCTTGACGCGTGAGCCCCCCCGAAAAGAGCAGCAGGGCGAGGATGAGCCCGGCCCCGAACAGGGCCGGCACGAGCCGCAGGACCCGTTCGTCAAGCCCGGCCAGCGCCTTCACCCGGGCCGCCCAGGCCGCCGGGAGGGTCGCGTAATAGAGCGTCGGGCCGTGATGGTCCAGGGGATCGAAGCGGTATTCGCCGCGCTCGAGAAGATCGCCGAACTTGACCGCTTGGTTGGCCTCGTCCGAATGCATCGGCCGCAGGTCCAGGCGCGTGACGCGGAAGGCCAGGGCGCCCAGAAGGGCCAGAGCGAAGAGCCCCCGGAAGACCTTAGTGGTCATTCGTCATTTGGCCGGCAGGCCGTAGACCTCGACCTCCACGTAGTGGTTCATGTCGTTCGACGTGTTGCCGGCGCTGTAGAGGCGGACGTAGCGGGCCTTGACGCCCTTGGGATCGAAGAGCTTGCCGTCGAAGGTCTCGATGTATTCTCTGTCCTTGCCGGCCCCGAGCCCGGCCGTGTTGTCATGGTCGTTGTTGAAGACCGTCGTCACGCCGCTGATGAAATCCTTGTCGTCCGAGACCTGGACGATGACATCGCGGTAGACCCGGGCCTGGCTATGGTAGTGCCAGGCGACGATGGCCTCGAGCTCGCAGGGCTTGCCGAGGTCGATCTGGACCCACTGGAGCATGGGCCCGAGCTCGACGTAATAGCCGTCCTCGCCCGACTTCTTGCCGTCCGTGACAAAGGAGATCTCGCCGATGACGGGTTCCTTGTCGCTGGCCGTGACCGGCTTGCCCGCGGACAGGAGCACGGTGCCGACCGGGACCATGAAGGGCCCGCGCGGCCGGCCGGTGATCGTCTCGAGGTTGGGGGTGCGGATGTTCTTGGGCGTGCCGACGAACATCGGCTTGGGGAGCTGGATCTTCAGGACCTCTTTGCCCGGCTCCTGGGCGAAGGCGGCCGGCGCCAGAATGGCCAGGCCCAGCCCCAGGACGGCTATCGCGCTCATGAGCTTCTTCATCGTGATCGTCTCCTTGTCCTCGCGGGTCGCTTCGCGGCCACGGCGGCCGAGTTCAATATTCTACACGTTTTGGGCCCGGTTTTCACGAGGGCCCAGACGACCGGATGCCGGCGCGAAAAGGCGGCGACCTCCGCCGTCGACATGACCATGAACGCCGTCGAGAGGGCGTCGGCCGCGGCCGCCGAGGGGTGGGAGGCCCAGGCCGCGGCGTGACCGGCCGCCGGGCGGCCCGTCCGGGGATTGAGGATGTGAGCCCCCTTGACCTCGGTTCCCGAACCGCTCAGGGCTCGATTGCGAAGCAGCACCCGTCCCGGGCCTACGGCCGCCCCGGCCGAGCCGCCGGCGCCGACCGGCCAACCCCGTCCCTTCGCGCCCCCGTCCGGTCCGGGGCCGTGGGCCAAGGCCGTGCTTGTCCCGGCGTGAAGAAGGACGTTGTCGGCGTCCCAGTCCCTTAGGACGCCGAGGGCCGCGTCCAAGGCGTATCCCTTGCCGATCGCCCCGAGGTCGAGCTTGAGGGCCGGCGCGGCGGTCCGGCCCTTAGCCCGAAGCCGGACGGCCTCGAAGCCCTGGCCGTCGGTCCGGATGGCGAGGAGCTTGGTCAGCGGCCGCGGGATAGGGCTTCGCCGGCGCCCGGTCCGGGCCGCAAGCCCGAGGTAATTGATATCGAAGGCGCCCCCGGACTCGGACTGAACGAACGAAGCGAGTCCCAGGACCTCGGCGGTCTCGAGGCCGATCCGGAGCGACTCGCCTGGCCGGAGCCGCCCGATCCGGCTCGTCTCGCTCGAAGGATCGAAGCGGCTGAAGAGGCGCTCGATCCTGTCGATCTCGTCGAAGGCCGCCCGGGCCGCCTGGCCCGCATAGACCTCTTCCCCCCCGGCGATGAAGATCTCGAATTCAGTGGCCATCGCCTCGTGAGCGAACCGG
>CAZIQR010000115.1:0-8883 GCA_964541055.1 uncultured Eubacteriales bacterium | reverse complement strand
AGCGGTGATAATATCCGGGCATCGGGACGGGGGAAGTTGCCATGGAATGCCCGAAATGTCACGCCGAGAATAAGGAAGACTCACACTTCTGCGGCAACTGTGCGATGCCCCTAGGGAAACTAGGGCCTGAACAGGCTTCGCTGACTAAGACGCTGGAGACGCCCGTCCACGTCCTGAAGGCGGGAAGCCTCATCGCCGGCAAATACAGGATTCTCGAGGAGATCGGCCGGGGCGGGATGGGGATCGTCTATAAAGTCGAAGACACCCAGCTCAAACGGACCGCCGCCCTAAAGTTCCTGTCTCCCCATTCGACCGCCATTCCGTCGCGAGAGAAGCGGTTCGCCCAGGAGGCTCAGACCGCCTCGGCCCTAAACCATCCCAACATCTGCACAATCTATGAAGTCGGAGAAGCGGAAGGGAATTCCTACATCGCCATGGAATACGTGGATGGGCGTCCGCTCGACCGGATGATCCCCCCCGGCGGATTGCCGCCGGAAGATGTCCTGCGCTTCGGCAGCCAGATCGTCGAGGCCTTCGAGCACGCTCACGAGAGGGGCGTCATCCACAGGGACCTCAAGAGCGCCAACGTGGTGATAACCCCGGCCGGGCGGGTCAAGGTCCTCGACTTCGGATTGGCCAAACGCCTGATCACCGAGGAGCTCGGGGAAGCGACGCGTTCCCAATTATCGCTGACCGAGGAGGGCGTGATCGCGGGCACACTACCCTATCTGGCGCCCGAAACGCTCCAAGGGAATCCCGCCGACGCCCGGAGCGACATCTGGGCCCTGGGAGTCGTCCTCTACGAGATGGCCGCCGGAACACGGCCTTTCGAGGGACGGACGGGGTTTGAGCTGACGTCGTCGATCCTCAGAGATACGCCGGCTCCGGTACCTGCGCGAACCCCGGCGGGCCTGCGCGCCGTTATCAGGAAATGCCTCGAGAAGGGCTTGGAGAAGAGGTTCCAAACAGTGAGCGAAGTGCGCTCGGCGCTGGAGGCGGACGTCTTCGTGAAGGATCCAAGAACCTCCGGGCCGTCATCGATCATCCGGAGCCGGCAAGGCCGCTGGATTCTGGCCGGAGTCGCCCTGGTTGTCGCGGGAGCGCTGATCTTCAAGCTGGCTCCTCGGGGCGGCGAAAAGCTCGAAGGGGTGAGGGACCAGCCCGTCCTCAGCACCGGGGCGCGCCCCTCCACAATCGCCGAGGCCAACGAATATTTCGAAAGAGGGATGCATTTCCTCATGGCGCAGTTCAACCTGACGAGCGCCAGGAAAATGCTCGAGCGGGCCCTGGAGATCGACCCCCGGTTCGCGGAAGCCCGAGCATGGCATGGATTCACCTTCATCCTCGAGATCGACGGCGGCTACTCCAACGATTCAAGCTGGCTTTACAGGGCGGAGCAAGAGCTGCGCCGAGCTTTGCAGGACGATCCCGATTCGGCCCGCAGCCATTCGAGCCTCGCTGCCCTTCATTTTTACCAAGGCCGGAAAGACCTGATACCCGAAGAGGCCAAAAAGGCGCTCTCGCTCAATCCCAACGAAATCGACGCCAAGATCTGGTTGTCCAATTACTACGCAACGAATGGCGAGTATGCGCCGGCCAAAGAGCTCGTCAATCAGGTTCTTGCGGGCGACCCGCTTTTTTTCCCGGCCCGCATGATGTTGGGCGAGATCCTGCGCATGGAAGGCGATATCGACGGCGCGACCCGCGAGCTAGGAAAAATCTTGGAACAGGACCCTCGGAATATATACGCCGCCTCGAAATTGGCCCGGGCGTATATCGACAGGAACGACATTCCCGGAGCACGCCGGACTCTAGAGAATCTTTCGCCCGATGAACAACAAGGTTTCGAGATCAAGCTGACGTGGGCCCTGCTTCTGGCTTTGGAAGGGAAAACGAAAGAGGCTTTGGAAAAAATGGACGAGGAAAGTCTGAAATACGGCGCTCTGGCGCCTTGGTCAACGTCCGTGGTCGCGGACTTCTATGCCATCAGGGGAGATTCTCAGAAATCCCTAGATTGGCTCGAGCGGGCCGTCCGAAACGGTGACGAGCGGGACGCGTGGTTTCGCCGCGACCCATTGCTAGCCAAGATCCGGGATCTTCCCCGCTTCCAGCAAATCATCGACTCCATCGACTTCCGCCGCAAATCGCGAATTTGATGCGCGGATCGGGGGGAATGCTCCCAGGACCGCGGTCTTCTGCCGCCTGAGGAAATCAAGAACATCCGCGAAGAGGACGCGCTTACTCCATGAAGCTGCTTGGAATCTGCGCCGGCGCCGCACGCCGGACCCGCATTCCAACGTGACGGCCGGGCCCGTTCAAATACATAACGCCACGTAATCATAGCCCCAGGTGTCACCTAGGTATCTGAACGGGTCCAGTCCCGGATAAGGCTACAGGCGCAGAGCAACACAACGCTGATCATGCCTGACCATGGGATCGTGCAAGGGGTTGATAAGAAGATGGTGGGCGATAGAGGACTTGAACCTCTGACTTCTACCGTGTGAAGGTAGCACTCTACCGCTGAGTTAATCGCCCACTCAGCCAGGTTCTCGAGGCGGGCCCATGATAGCAGAAGGGCCGGGCGGCTTCAACCTCGCAGCGATCCGGGCAGACCTGCCTGCGATACCGAGGATCGAGGGGGCTTAGTCGTTGTCGGCGCGGCGGCGGACCGCCCGGGTGCGGCTGGCGGCCCGCACCAGGACCGCAGTCGCCGGGCAGCGCATGAGGAACGTGAGGCCCCTGTTGTACCAGCCGGGGATGCAAACGACGCCGCGGCCGAGCCGGCGCAGGGAGATGCCGACGACCTTCTCGGCGGCCATCCAGAAGGGCGCCGGGACGACGGACTTGTCGATGCCGGCGACCTCGTGGAATTCCGTGTGAGTCATGCCGGGGCAAAGGGCCTGGAGGACGAGGCCCTTCGAGCGGACCTCGGTCTGGAGGTTCTGCGAGAACATGACCAGGAAGGCCTTGGTGCCGCTGTACATGGCCCCGGAGAACAGCGAAAAGGCGGCGACCGAGGCGACGTTGACGATCGCCCCGCGGCCGCGGTCGATCATCCCCGGGACGGCCGCCTTGGTCAGGCGGACGGCGGCATCGACGTGAACGCGGACCATGTGAAGGTGATCGCTCACCTCGCCCTTGACGAAGCCGGTCCGGCCGCCGAAGCCGGCGTTGTTGACGAGGAGATCGAGCGTGCCGCTCCGGGCGATATGCTCCTCGACGGCGGCCAGGCCCTCCTCGGACGCGACGTCGGCCTGGATGACCTGAACGGCCACCCCGTGTTCGGCCCGGAGCGAGGCGGCCATCTCCTCGAGCCGGTCCAGCCGGCGGGCGACGAGGACGAGATCGGTCCCGGCGGCGGCCAGCTGCCGGGCGAATTCGGCCCCCATGCCGGCTGAGGCTCCGGTGATGAGGGCCGTCTTGAAGGTCATGCGGGACATGGCTTCCTCTCCGGGACCAGTCTAGGGGAACAGGCCGGGCATTTCAATTGACATCGCCTGTTTTCCCTATGATAATAATGCCGATGGCCATCACCCGTTGCCCTTATTGCCACGCCATTATCGACGAGGCCGACAAGTACTGCAACAACTGCGGCACCCAGCTCTTGTTCTCCGAGGACGAAGAGATCGAGGAAGAGATCCCGGGCGAGAAGATCATCGACGCCGAGGTCGAAGAGAAAGATTATACCGTCAACGAGCCCGAGGACGAGAAACGGCGGCGGCCCGTCCCTGCCAAGGACCTCGAGGCCGAGATCGGCGAGGAGCTCGAGGAGAAGGCCCCCGCGGGGACCGGCAAGACGGCCATCGAAGAGCTCATGGCCGGCGAGGGCCTCGAAGAACAGGAGCCCACGGAAGAGGTCATCCTGGTCGACGAGATCGAGGCGTCCGAAGCCGCGGCCGGGCCGAAGGACGAGGACGAGATCGAAGAGCCGGCGGGCGGTGACAAGGACCTCGAAGACGAAGAAGAGGCCGAAGACCTCGAAGAAGACCTCGAGGACGAGATCGAAAAGGAGCCCGCGAAGCCGGCCGAGGCCGCCGCGGCCTCCGAGAGGGCAAAAGAAGAAACCCGGGAATACGGGACGCCGGCGGCCCCGCCCAGCGCCCCTGAAGAGCCCGAGATCGAGTATGTCAACCAAGGCGAGGAGCCGGAGGTGGCGGGGACGGCCGGCGGGGCGTCGTTGAAGCCGGTCACGTTCGACAGCCAGGAGATCGAGAACCTGGGCCGGACCGTCGATTTGGGCCGGGAGAAGATCGACAAGTTCATCGAGGTCATGGCCGCGAAGACTTCCGAGACCGGGCCGCTTCCCGTCGCGCCTCAGCCCGAAGACCAAGCCGAAGCGGAGCCGGAGCCCGGGCCGGAGCCGGCGAAAGCCCCCGCCCCCCCGTCGACGGGGTCGCTACCGCCCTGGGCCAGCACGATGAAGGGCGCGCCGGTCTTCGCTGAAGATACGAGGCCCGTCGAGCCCAAGGTCCTCGGCGAATCCGAAACGTCGGACACGGCGGAGATGGAGATCTTCCCGCGGCGCCGCGATTCGGATTCGACCATCGGCCTCCCCGAGAAAGTCAGTCAGGCGCCGCTCCCGTTCACGGGCGGCGAAGAGGAAGAAGAAGCCGAGCCCGGCGAGGGTTTCGAGCCCGCGGAAGAGGAGGCGGAGGAGGGAGAAGGGGCGGAAGAACTGAACGCCCGCGATCTAGCTCCGACGGAGGCCGTCCTTTCGGCTGGCCCCGTGCGGCCCGTCCGGGAGCCCATCCTGCCGTCGCGGGGCGCCGAGATCGCGAGACCGGAGCGGGCCGAAGCCGGGGAGTTCGTCGAAGCCGAGGAACCGGCGCCGCGTCCGCCGTTCAGCTTCTCGGTCTTCTTCAAGTCGAAGCTCTTCGATCTCCTGTTCGTCGGGCTGTTCTGGCTCGTCGCGCTCTGGCTCGCGGCTTCGTCCATGGGCTCGACCCTGTTTGACGTCCTCGGCAGCGTGTCCGGGTCCATGCTGCTGCTCTACGGCGTCTTCATCCTCCTCTACTTCTTCCTGTTCAAGTTCTTCCTCGGGGAGACGATCGGCGACCGGCTGTTCCGCCCGCGGGAATAAGACCCTGAAGACCGTCATCAGCGCCTCGCGGCGCACCGACCTCGTCGCCTCCTTCCCGGATTGGCTGGCCGGGGCCCTTCGCGACGGAAGGGCCGAAGTGGCCGGGCCGAGGGGCGGGAGGCGGACGGTCGATCTCGACCCCGGGTCCGTCCACACGATCGTCCTCTGGTCCAAGGACTTCGCGAACCTGCTCCGGAACGCGCACGGTCTGAGGGACCGGATCGCCGCCTATGACCAGCTTTATCTGCATCTTACGGTGACGGGAATGGGCGGGACGGCGGTCGAGCCGGGGGCGCCGGCCTGGCCTGAGGCGCTGAGGCAGCTCCCGCATTTGACCGAGCTTGCCGGCGAGCCACGGCGTGTGTCGCTCCGCTTCGATCCCGTCCTTTTCTGGGAGGAAGGAGGCGAGAGGAGATCGAACGTCGGCCTTTTCCCGGAGGTCGCTGGGGCCGCGGCCGCCGCCGGCATCAGGGACGTCCGCGTGAGCTTCGCCCAGTGGTACGGCAAGGCCGTGCGGCGGGCCGAAACGCGGCGGTTCCGCTTTTATGATCCGCCGGAGGCCGAGCAGAGGGAGCGGGCCGTCGAGCTCGCGGCGATCGCCGCGGGGATGGGGCTCGTCCTCCACGCCTGCTGCCAGCCGCAACTCGAGGGATTGCCCGGGATCAGGCCGTCGGCCTGCATCGACGGGGCGCTCCTCGGATCCCTTCACCCGCGGCACGAGCCGGTCTCGCAGCGCAAAGACCGCGGCCAGCGCCCTTCGTGCCTGTGCACCGAGTCGCAAGACATCGGCAGCTACGCGCAGGCCTGCCCCCACGGCTGCGTGTACTGCTACGCCAATCCTAAATACCGAGGCTGAGGCGCTCGGCCAGGGCCGGCGGCAGCTTCTCGTCGATGATCTTGCGCTTGGCCTCTTCGATGTCGTAGTCGACGCGGCCGAAGCGGACGACGCGGGCGTCGGAATCGTAGACGGCGAAGGCCGCCCGGGGATTCCGGTCGCGCGGCTGGCCGACCGAGCCGGGATTGATGAGATAGCGCACGCCCTTTTCGAGTTTGACCTCGTTCGAGTTGCCCTCGAGGAACGTGCCCTCGACGTTGCCGTCCTTCTCCGTGTAGACGAAGGGGAAGTGGGTGTGGCCGAAGAAGCAGACCGGTGTCTGGATGTAGGAGAAGGCCTCGGCCGCGTCGAACTCGCCGAAGATGTAATAGTCCTCGTCGAAGGGCGCGCCGTGGCAGATGGTGATCGAGTCCTGGACGACCTCGGGGCTCTGCTTGAGCCGGACCAGGAAGTCGAGGTGCTTGCGGGCGATCGTCTTCTTCGTCCAGAAAATGGCCGAGGCGGCGATGGGGTTGAAGGTCTGGACCGAGTCGAGCCCGGAGACGGCCTTGTCGTGGTTGCCGCGGATGATCGAGAGCGGCTTGAGGGTCAGGATCTTGGCGATGACCTCGTTCGGCGAGGCGCCGTAGCCGACGAGGTCGCCGAGGAAGATATAGTGGTCGATCTTCTTCTTCTGGACCGCCTTGAGGACGGCGGTCAGGGCTTCCATGTTGCCGTGGATGTCGGTGAAGATCAGGTAGCGCATGGGGCGTGGTCCTTGTGCCGCACGGTCTCGAACAGGCGTCCGGCTTCGTAGGAGCTGCGAACGAGCGGTCCGGAGACGACCTCGAGGAAGCCCAGCCGGCGGGCGTCCTCGGCGAGGCGCGCGAATTCGTCGGGAGGGTAGTATCTCGTGACGGGCGGATGGGCCGCCGACGGCTGGAGATACTGGCCCACGGTCAGGAGGTCGCAGCCGGCCCGGCGCAGGTCGGCGAGGGTCCGGAGGATGTCGTCCTCGGCCTCGCCGAGCCCGATCATGAGGCCGGACTTGGTCAGGGCGCCCCGCGCTTTGGCCGCTGCCAGGACGCCGAGCGAGCGGCGGTAGTTCTCGCGGGGGCGGCGGATCGCCGGGTAGAGCGATTCGGTCGTTTCGAGGTTGTGGTTGAGGACGTCCGGGCGGGCGGCCAGGACCGTTTCGAGCGCGGCCGTGTCGCCGCCGAAGTCGGGGATCAGGGCCTCGATCCGCGTGCCAGGGCTCTTCGCCCGGATGGCCTCGATGACGGCCGCAAAAGGACCGGCCCCGCCGTCGGCGAGATCATCGCGGGTGACCGAAGTGATGACGGCATAGGCCAGGCCAAGGGAAGCGACGGCCTCGGCCACGCGGACCGGCTCTTCGGGATCCGGCGGCAGTGGAGTGCCCTTGGCCACGGCGCAGAAGCCGCAGTTCCGGGTGCACGTGTCGCCGAGGATCAGGAACGTGGCGGTCCGGCGCTCCCAGCACTCTCCCATGTTCGGGCAGTGCGCGCTCTGGCAGATCGTGTGCAGACGTCCGGCCTTGAGGATCTCCGCGACACGGAAGAAGTCGCCGTGCGACGGGAGCCGGACCTTCAGCCACGCCGGTTTTTGGGTCGCCGTAACTCCCCCTCTCTCGCGAGGTCGCCGGCCGTCCGGTTCAGGTGCGGGCGGGAATGGGATGATGGAGGCCGGGAAAAGATGAAAGTTTTCAGTACTCGACGGCGCGCTCTCTCTTGATGCGCCGTCTCATCCGCTTGCGCGCCTGGGCTTCCTTCATGCGGCGCTTCTCGCCGGGCTTGAAGTAGACCGCGTGCTTCTTGATCTCCTTGATGATCGCTTCCTGCTGGACTTTCCTCTTGAACCGGCGCAGGGCGGCTTCGAGATTCTCACCTTCGTCAAGCTGTACAAAAGCCAAAAACTTTCACCTCCTCACAGGGGAAAAATACCGCATCTTTATACCGGAATCCCCCTGGAAAGTCAACTTCGCAGGCGTGCGCCGGCAAGACGGAGGGCGGCGCGGGCGCCGACGGTCATGGGGTCGATGAGGGGGACGGGGAGGTCGTCCGGCCCGAGGACGAGGGGAACTTCCGTACAGCCGGCGAGGATGGCCTGGGCGCCCCGGTCGATGAGGCCGGCGGCGATCTCGAGGAGGATCCGCCGCGGAGGGCCCTCGGTGAAGCCGGCCTTGACGCCTCGCCGGCCGTAGATCGCGGTCATGACCTTCCGTTGGCCAGGACCGGTAGGCGCCAGGACCTCGATCCAGGCCGGCTCGAACGCCCTGGCGAGCAACCCCGAGCGGACAGTCCCGGAGGTGGCGATCAGGCCGATCTTGGCCGGTGAGGGCTTCATCCGCTTGATCTCGATCAGGGTCTCGTCGATGAGGTTGAGGATGGGGATCGGCGATCCCACCGCGGCCCGCGGATAGAAAAAGTGCGCCGAGATACAGGTCATGACGGCGAAATCCGCGCCCGCCCGCGCCAGGGCCTGGAGCCCGCGCCGGATGGCCGGGACCGGGCTCGGGCCGCCGTGGAGGATGGCCTCGGTCCGGTCGGGGACCTGGGGCAGGCTGCACAGGATGACCGGCGGATGGGCCTGGTCGCGCCCCGCGGCCGTCTCGCGGATGAGCCGCTCGAAAAAATAAGCCCCCGCTTCGGGGCCCATGCCGCCGAGGATGCCGATCGTCTTGAGCTTGCGGGGGCTCATGGGAGCAGGGCCCTGACCCTGTCGAGCGGAAGGGCCTCGGCGACATGGCCGTCCTTGCCTTCAATGCGGACGGCCTTGAACAACGAGTTCAGGATGGCTTCCTCGCAGGCTTCGGCCGCGGCCTGGAAGAGCGGCGAAATGGCGTCGTCGCGGAGCAGGGTCACCGTCCGTGTCGGGGCCGTCGCCCGGTTCGGGACGCGGACGCTCTCGGCGGTCGAGAAGGCGATGGCGTAATCGCCGCTGCCGTTCGAAAAATAGCCGCCGGTGCGGG
>CAZIQR010000114.1:0-8923 GCA_964541055.1 uncultured Eubacteriales bacterium | reverse complement strand
CCAGGATGCCGGAGGCATTCTGGCCGAACCCTGGAGGGCTCATAAGGATCAGGATGAAGATGCCTGAGAGACAAGACGAAAGAGCTTTTTTCATTTTCTCTGCCCCTTTATAGAGATGAGGATATGCTGGGGCCCTATCCCCAGCATATCCTCAAGATGCGCCGCAGCGGCCCATTCGTCAAGTGCCGTCACGGTCCGCGCGCAAAAAAGCGGGCGGTGATGCCGCGCCTCCGCTCTGGCCGCGACAACTACAGCAGGGATCGAGGCCGCCTTTCCTCATGGCCGCCACCCTTCCTGGCCTCGGCCGCGGCCCGCTCCAGGACCCGGTCCTTCCCCGAGTAGAGGTCTATCCTTTGCACCTGCTCGACGATATCGGGGATGATGCCGATGCCCTCGAACTCGGATCCGTCCGGCATGAGGGCCCGCTTGGTCCCGATCCCGATGCCGATCCCGTCTCCGAAGCTGAACATGAAGGGCTGCCCGGTCGAGCCGGCCGTGGCTTCGCCGACGATCACGGCCCTTCCGTTATCCTTGAAAGGCATCGTGAAATCCTCGGCCGCCGAGCCCGTCACCCGGTCTACGAGGATGAAGAGCCGGCCGGCGTAGGCTCCGGGATCAGGAGGGTTTTCGGCGCTTTGCCAGGTCAGTTGGGCGTTCCGGAAGTATTCGTTGAGCTCGATCTCGGGGCGTGCCTGGGCATAGAACCGGAACAATCCCACCGTCAGCGGCGTCCTTTCTGTCCACCACCGATAGGGCTTGTTCATCAACGCGCTCGTGAGGCGGCTGGGGGTCGAGCCGCCCCCGTTGCCGCGGACATCGACGATGATCGCCGGGGCGTTCTGGTAGGCTTTCAGCTGTTCGAGGGCGTCCTTCTCGAACTCAGGGCTCCCGAAGGACGGGACCTTGAGGTTGGCGATCACCCCGGCTTCGAGCCAGCGCGACTCGGTCGCCGGCGCATGGCCGAGACGGCAAGAAATGCCAGCATTGTCAGCATGGATCCCTTCATGGGGTCGCCTCCGAATCCCTAGGTTATTCGCCCGACCATCAGAGATCGTTGCTTGGACGGTCGACCTGCACCCTATCTCATACGGACTTGATCCGCGAGGCGACGTCCAGGAAAACCTCCTTCGACCAGATCGCCAGCGCTTCAGGGTCCTTCACGAAGGGCTCCACCTCGCGCCGGATCTGGTCGATATCGACCTTTTCGATCCTCTTCGTTAACAAGCTACGCAGGTCCCCTGCCGTCAACGGCGCCGGATCCTTCCAATGCCCTGTCTGACGCATCCTCTGCTCGAGATGAAAGAGATGCAGCTCAGGATGATAGGCCGCGAACCAGACGAGATCGTACCAGTCACGCCCCTTGACCCGGCTCTTCCACTCGCGGCAGAGGACGGCGTGCATCTTTCCGGCAAAAAGATCGGGCGGGCTGAACGTCCTGACTGCGAACGGGACCGGCCTGAGCAGATAGCGGACCTCCGTTGTAAACCCCTGAGGCGGATCGGTGTCGACTTCGAGCCTGATCTTCAGGACCTGGTTCCGATGGACCTGTTCGATGAGCCCCTTGTCAAACTCGACGGTGATCATCTGGGTCCGCGTGTCGGCGTTGAGGAACGCGGACTGGATGGCCGCGGAGGCCGGCTTGGGCCGACTCTCGATCTCGACGGCAAAACCGAAGGACGCAAGCTCTCTCTTTAGCATTATCAGGGCGTAGGTCCACTCAGAGGAGACTCGCCCCAGCTCATAAGAATTTGCTATGATGGGTCAGCTATGTGCGCTCAATGCCGCAGCCGCGAAGTCGAAGCGGAGGCGAGATGAAATCGACGAGGGCCCTGATCCCGGTCCGCAGGATCCCGCCTATCCTGCTCAAACTCCCCAACAACGCTCGCCAGGTCGTCCAGACAGTCGCCCTGAGCCTGGCCGCCGGGCTCTCCGCCGTCGCTTTTTTATTCATGACCAACACCCTCTTCGAGAAGACCTACGTCGCCTTCGCCGCGAGGTCCAAGGTCTTCTTCGTCGTCGCCAGCTTCCTGCTGATCGTCACCGCCTCCGCTCTGGTCGGGCTCCTCCTCAAGGCCTTCGGCCCCGAGGCGGCCGGCAGCGGCATCCCCCAGGTCAAGTCGTCGTTCTGGAAGGAGCTCGGCGCCATCGAGGCGCGCCCCGTTCTGGCCAAGTTCCTGGGCGGTGTGCTCAGCATCGGCGGCGGCCAGAGCCTGGGCCGGGAAGGACCCTCGGTCTATATAGGCGCCGGAGTGGCCTCGAACGCTTCAGGCCTTTTGGGCACGCCGCCCCGCGAGCGGCGGGGGGCGGCTATCCTCGGCGCCTCGGCCGGCCTGGCCGCGGCCTTCAATACCCCCCTCGCGGCCGTCGCCTTCGCCATCGAGGAGGTCATCGGCGACCTCAACAGCCGCTTCCTTGGCCGCGTTGTCCTGGCCTCGGTCCTCGGCGCCTTCGTCGTCTACGCCCTTCTCGGCCGCCAGCCCGCCTTCATCCTGCCCGCCGTCGAAAACGTCAGCTGGATCCACTACGCGGCCGTGCCCGTCATCGCCTTCGTCGCGGCCACGCTGGGACGGATATTCCAGGCCTCCACGCTGCGGCTGCGGGGCCGGCTCAAACGCGAGGGCCGTGTCCCCCGTTGGCTTTTCCCCGTCTTCGGCGGGGTCTTGACATGGCTCCTGGGCGCGGCGGCGTTCCTGGCCACGGGCAGGCTCGGCGTCTTCGGCCTGGGCTACCGCGACCTATCCAGCGCGCTGACGAACGACTTCGACTGGCGCGTCGCCGGGCTCCTCGTCCTGGCCAAGCTCCTGGCCACAATCTTCAGCTACAGCTTCGGAGCGTGCGGCGGGATCTTCGCACCGTCGCTCTTCCTCGGCGGAATGAGCGGCTACTTCCTCGGGGGCCTGATGGGCCTGTGGGTGCCGCTGACGCCGGCCGACCGGATAGTCCTCTCGGCCGTCGGCATGAGCGCCTGCCTGGGGGCGATCGTGCGGGCGCCGCTGACCTCGATGCTGATCGTTTTCGAGATGACGCACCAGTTCACGCTCGTGCCGGGCTTGCTCCTCGGGACGATCGTCAGCCAGGCCGTCGCCCGGCTCTCCGGCCGGCTCAACTTCTACGACGCCCTGCTCGTCCAAGACGGCCACGAGCTCCACAAGGTCCGCCCGCCGCTCGACCTCCAGAGCTGGCAGAACCTGCCCGTGTCGGCGATCGCCAATCCGCGCCCGGTCGTCATCACGGATCTGTCGCCGCATACCCTGAAAAGCGCCGCCGACCGGCACCCGTTCGCCCACTTCCCCCTCGTCAGCCAGGGACGCTTGAAAGGGATCGTCTCCCGCAGCGATATCCTGTCGGCACTCCTCGCCGGCGGGACGCCGGAGGTTCGCCGGGCGGTGACCTGCCATCCCGACCAGTCGGTCCGCGAGATCGGCGACAAGTTCATCGATTCTCCGGCGAACATCCTCGTCGTCGTGAGCCGCGAGGGCGAGGCTGTCGTCGGCATCATCACCCTCCACGACCTCCTCCGGGCCCAGGCCTCCATTCAAGGCTGACGGTCCTCATCGCCTTTTTCGCCTGAGCCCGCGCTCGGTCCGGAGCGGGGCAAGAGGCGATCAGGGGGCGCAGCGCGGCCAGAAACGTCCATACGTCGCCGACGCCGCGGAGACGGTACCGGGCCAGCGTCCGGCGGCCCGACCCGACCCGGATGGTCAGGCCGCGGTCCCGCAAGGACCGAAAAGCGTCCTCGTCGGTCCGGTCATCGCCAACATAGATCGGGAAAATGAGGCGCGATCCCCCGGCCCGACGCAGCAGCTCCAGGACGCCCTGGCCCTTGTCCCACCGAATGTTCGGCTTGATCTCAAGGACCTTTTTTCCCCGGGAGAGGACGAGGCCGCCTCGGCTTCGGCGAACCTCTTCGACGATGGCGCTCCGAAGCGAGGCATAGTGCCGCGCATCAGCCTGCCTGAAATGGACGCTCACGGTAAATCTCTTATCTTCGACGAAGGCCCCCGGAAATCCGCTGATCTTGGCCTTGATAGCCGCGGCGGCCCGGCCGATAGCCCGTTCCTGGCGGACAGCCCCGGGATGGACCCACGTCCGCCCCTTCGCCCGGATCTCCAGCCCGTGATTTCCGATATAGGCAAGTCCGGGGACCCGGACGATGCGCCGAAGCTCGTCGAGGGGGCGCCCGGACACGATGCCGACCAGCGTTTTCCGGCCGAGACGCGTCAACTCGGTCCTCTGCTCCGGTCGAAGCGAAGCGAGCTCCGGTCTCCGGCGGATGGGCACGAGGGTCCCATCATAGTCCAGGAAGACGGCCACCGGCGCTCCGGGCGGGACCAGCTCCAGGAGCTTTTTCATAGAAAAACGATATCCTTCTTCTTCGATAGCGACAGGAACAGCAGCAAATAGTCCCGGATGTGCCGGGTGATGAGGAAGTTGTTCCGGACATGCTCGCGGCCGTTGGCTCCGAGCCGCCGGGCGTATTCGGGCTCGTTGAGGAGCTGCTTGATCCAGTAGGCCGTGCCTTCGATCGAGTGGGTCAGGATGCCCGAGTGCTTATGGGCGATCTGAAGCGGGATGCCGCCGACGGCCGAGGCGATGACAGGCTTGGCTTTCCAAAGGGCCTCGGAGACGGTCAGGCCGAAGCCTTCCCGGAGCGATTTCTGCAGAATTACAGTCGAAGCCCGCTGCAGGGCATTGATCTCGAGGTCGCTCGCGGGGGGGAGGAAGAGGACGAAGATGTCCGGGTCCTTGTCCGCCTCTGCGCGGACCTCCTCGAGGACCTTCAGGCCCTCGGGGTCGTCCGTCGCCCCTCCGCCGGCCAGGACGAGCTGGCAGTCGATATATTCTTTGACAAGCTTATAGGCGCCGATGACGCCCAAGGGGTCCTTGAGATAGTCGAACCTCGAGATCTGAGCAACGATAGGCCGCTTCTGGTCCAGGCCGAAGCGGGCGCATACGGCGCCGACCTCCTCCTCGGAGAGGTCCTTGTTCTTGTCGCTCAAAGGATCGATCGATGGCGAGATCAGGACCTGCGGGATGGCGAGCTGCCGGGAGAAGGCCGGAGCCGAGAATACGGCCACATCGTAGGCTCCGATGAACTTCCTGAGGAACGACCAGACCGCCGGAAGCGGGGCGGTGAAATCGATATGGCAGCGCCAGATCCACGATCCTCCGTTCGCTTTCTTATTCTCGACAAGGGCGATGGGCTGGGGATCATGGATGAAGAGGATGTCCGCCTTGTCAGCCAGGACATCGACGTTCTGCCTGTTGACCTCGAGGAAGAACTCCCAGTCCTCAGGCGAGAACTGTTCCTGGACGCCGTGAAGGGCGTTGTGCATCTTCTTGGTTATGAGGAAGAACCGCTCATTCCCCTTGATGACATCCCAGCGGGCCCTCACCCCGAGATCCTGAAGGAGCGGAAGCATGCGCAGGAGGATCTCGGCGACGCCGCCGCCAACGGAGGTCGAATTGATGTTTTGGACGGACCGGCCTTCGAGGCGCTCGGCGAGGAGGCGGAGCTCGTCGACGAAGCTGTCGCCCACGATCGGCGCGTAATCGCTAACTCTGGACATGGCGCTCCACTTTCTGGATGAGTGTCTTCCTCAGGCCTTCGAGGGTCATGGTGTAGGGGTCGAGACGGGCGATCTCGGCGGCGAGATCCTTGCGGCCGATGCCTTCGAACCAGTTCGAAAAGTCGTTCTCGCCTCTCTCAAGCCTCAAACGCGCCTCGAACATGTGGAAATAGATCGAGTCGATGCTCACGGTCCGCAGGACTGCCAGGAACTCGGCAAGATCGCGGGCTTTGAGGCCGGTCGGCAGGATGAACGTCCGGCAGGACAGGAAGTGGAACTCCTCCCCCTCGGGGCATTCGGGGGAAGGGGACTTGCCGTCGCGGATGAACGCCTCAACGACCTCGACGAATCTCTGCTGGAGGGCGGTGATGGTCCGGAATTTGACCGTATCGATGCTGGCGAGCCGTTCCCCGAGCGCGTCGAGGCCGAGGGAGCCCGTGACCCAGAAGGCAAAATCGTTGGGGGGCTCCGGGGACATATAGTGATGTTGCTGAAGGAAGCGGTGGGTATGGTAATAGATCGAGGCCCCCGGGGCGGCCTGGAGGCCGGCCAGAAGCTCGGGGATCGTCCGCGCCCTCACCCCCAAGAGCAGGGGCAGGTTGAAGCGTGTGTAGAATGCGAATTCAGGTCCCATGATGTCAGGCCAACCTCTTCATTTCGTTGATGATGCGGCCCGCCCAACGATAGACGTTGTTCTCCCGGACAACCTCGCGCATTCGGTGCATCCGCTCGGCCTGTTCCTCCTCCGGCATCTCGAGGGCCTGGCAGAGCGCGTCGGCGAATTGTTCCGTGGCCAAAGGATTGACGAGAATGGCCCCGTCAAGCTCGCGGGCCGCGCCGGTGAACTGACTGAGCACGAGAACACCCCGCTCGTCGGAGCGGGCCGCGACGAATTCCTTGGCCACGAGGTTCATCCCGTCGTGGATGGAGCTGACCAGGACGACGTTCGCGGCCCTGTAATAGGCCAGGACATCATCGAACGGGAGGTGGGATTTCTCAAGGATGACGGGCTGCCAATCCTTCGTCTTCCACTTCTCGTTGATATCGACAACGCGGCGGTAGATCTCGTCATTATAGTCCCGATACTTGCGGATGTAGATACGGGAGAGGGGGCCGTGCTGGAGGAAGACGAACCGGCCGATCAAGCGGGGGCGTTTCTCGAACAAGCGGTCCAAGGCATCGAGGCGCTCGATGATGCCCTTGGTGTAGTCCATCCGGTCGATGCCGACGGCGATCAGCTTGTTCCGGAGCCTGTGGTCCGATAGGATGGCCGCCCGTTTTCTCTCGATCTCCGGCGACATGGCCCGGTCCTCGACACTGTCGAAGTCGATGCTAATGGGGAAGTCGCGAACCAAGGTCTCGCGGCCGAGGCGGGTTATGGACGAGGTCTCGGGATTGATGCGCGACTCGAGGAAGCGGTCGACCGATTCCATGAAATTCAGACAGTGATAGCGGATATGGAAGCCGAGGATGTCGTTGCCGAGCAGCCCCTCCAGGATTTCCGTAGCCTGGGGGCAGACCCGGAAAGCTTCGGGATTGGGCCAGGGGATGTGCCAGAACTGGGCCGTCACGACGTCGGGGCGCTTCTCCCTGATCAGCCGTGAAAGGATCGCGAAATGGTAGTCTTGGATAAAAACGAATCCGGGCCGGCCGTCGAGCTCCTCGATGACGGCCTCGGCAAATCGGGCATTGACCTCTTGATAGACCTTCCAGTCCGCCTCGCGAAAGACCGGCCGGACATGCACGATATGGCTGAGCGGCCAGAGACCTTCGTTGGCGTAGCCGTAATAGAACTTCTCCTCCTCTTCCTTGCTGAGCCAGACCCTCCGAAGGACGTATCGGGGGTCCCCCGGCGGAACGGCAACATGGTCCCGGGCGTCGACGACGTCCCGGTCGGCCTCTCCCAGGCCGGCAGCGATCCAGGTCCCGCCGCAAGCCCGGATGACCGGGTCCAGGGCCACGGTCATGCCGCTGGCCGGGGTGATGCAGCGGATCCTTTCATCGGCGTAGACATGGATGTAGGGTTCGCGGTTCGAGACGACGATGAACTTCTGGCCTCCGATCTTATCGGCGACCGCCTGCTGCAGGCTTTCGCGGTTCCAAGCCATGCTTATCCCCCCGTCCTCTGGATCTGCACCGTTCGTATCGGGAAGGGTATCTCGATCCCCTCGCGGGCGAAGCGCTCGCGCAGGCTCTTGACGAACTCGTGCTTGATCAAGAACCGGTCGACGAATCGGCTAGCCCGGAGGATAACGGTGCACAGGATGGCGAAATCGCCGAATGTGTGAAAGCGGACGAACGGGGTGAAACCGGCAACGCCGCCGGGAACGCGGGACATGATATCCTTGGCCACGTCGACGATAACCTCTTCGCACCTTTTCAGGTCGGTATCGTAGGCCACTCCGACGTCAATGAGGACGGCTGAATCGCTGGCCGGGAGGTCGAAGTTGGTCACGATCGCCGAGGCCAGCTTGTTATTGGGAACGATGATGAGGTTGCCGGCCAGGACTTCGATGGTCGTATTCCTCCAAGTGATGTCTCGCACGTAGCCTTCCTCGCCCGACTCGAGCTTGACATAATCGCCCGACCGGACCTTCCGAGAAGCCAGGACGTGAATCCCGGCGAAAAGATTGGACAGCGTGTCTTGAAGGGCCAGAGCGACGGCCAATCCCCCGACGCCCAGGGCCGTGATGAGGGGGGTCACAGAGATCTTGAGGTAATCGAGGACGACAAGCAGGCCGAGGACGTAAACCAGAACGGCCGTCAGGTTTCGGAGGAGAGATATTGGGAATCCAGTCGCTCGGCTTAGGGCGAGGGAGACATACCCCACGGACAGCCGGCTCGCCAAATGTGTGACTGAGAGAATCGTCAGAATGGTCAGTGCTTGGGTCAGCGGCTTGTCGATCCCCGGCCGGAGCCGGAGATATTTCAGCGCCGCGGCGGCGCCGGCGAGAAGGACCCAAAGGAAAATCAGCCCCCTGAGGCTTCGGGTCAGAACGTCGTCCCAAGCCGCAGAGGATCTTTCCGCGGCCCGCCGCAGGCGACCGAAGACGGCCTTCTGCAGGAATATCCCCAGGGCGGCGGACACAAGGACGATCCCGGCGGGGATGATCACGACCACAATGGACCTTCCGGGCATAAGCGAACCTCCTTGAGGGCAGCTCTCGCCGCGGGCGTGAATATTTCAAGCCAACGAACGGTGGGTCAGTCGTTGCGGTCGCGAACAAGAAGCGGTGCAAGGCGTGCGGGTCGCGATCTAAATTGAATCCGACGGGCGGTCTACTGCCGCCAACCGTCGACTAGGATCTTTATCTATTTTTATATCACGCCTGATGAATCATGTCAATCCCAAA
>CAZIQR010000113.1:3842-8968 GCA_964541055.1 uncultured Eubacteriales bacterium | reverse complement strand
CCGGCGAGTTCGGGTTCATATAGATATTGTGCGAATACCAGGTGCCGTTGGGCCCCACCGCCGGGACGGAGTAAACGCCCCAGTGGGTGTAGATGCCGAACTTCCCGTCGCGCAGCCACTGCGGAATGGGGATCCGGGCGAGGGATTCCCACGTCGGGGCGATCGTCCGGCGGGACGCCGCGGCCGCCTGTCCGTCGGGGCCCGTGGGCCGTCCGACGAGGACGGCGCCGGCGGCGCAGATCAGGATGAGGAAGAAGACAAAGGCCGATCGCAAGCTATTCATGTCGATTTTCCTTTCTCTCGGCCTCAGCCGGACCGCCGGCCGCGCCGAAAATATCCGGTCCGTATTTATTAAAAAGCGCCTTCGCGAGGTCCAGCGGATCACCGCTCGGGGCCGCCGGATAGATCTCGCGGCCCCGGGACCAGGCCTGCTCCCAGGCGCACATCTCCCGGACATAGCCCGCCCGCTCGAAGGGACGGCCGCTGCTCAGACAAGTCTCGAGGGTTCCGAGGAACGCTTTCCAACGGGGGAGGTCATATCCCTTGAACAGGCCGGACCATTGCCTTTGGGCGTAGCCGTTGAGGTCGTCGAACATCCCTTCCGTGCACTGGGCCCCCCAAAGCGTGATCAGGTTGCGGGCGTTCCATTCGAGAAGGCGGCTTTCGGCTTCGTCGGCCGCCCAGCGCTTCGCGTCGGCGAGCCACCTGCCCAGCAGGAACTCCTCCCGAGTCGCGAGCAAGGCGTCCAGGTCCTCGATCATTTCCAGGAGCCTTCCGCCCGCGGCCCGCAGTCCGGCGAGATCGCCGCTCCGGTAAGCGCGGTCGATATCCTTGACGAAGGCGTTGGAGAGATTGCTGAAGACCTGGCGGGTCAGGTTCACCGCGTCCAGACGGTAGGTGTCGAGGTTCCCGAGCCTGTCGGCGAGCGATAAGAACTTCAGACAGGCTTGGGCCAGGGCCCGCTCATCGTAGGGAACGGTCGGGACGCTCCGGTAGGCCCGCTGGGGTTCGTAGAGGCCGGGGCGGTCGCGGACGAGGGAGCCGCTCTGGACGGGCGTCTTGTAGACCGTGTCGAGGAGCGTGTCCCACACTCCGGCGATCTCCGGATCTTCGCGGCCGTAGCGGCGGCGGGCGTAATCGCGGATCCAGGGGCCGAGCGGGGGGACGACCGTCCGCCAGACCATGTCCATGACGAATTCCTGGACGACGGGATTGTCGCCGAAGCCTTCCATCATCATGCCGATGCCGGAGAACCGGCCCCGGTCGGGGCTCCCGATCGCGGCGGCGAGGTTAGCGGCCATCGCGGGGAGGTCGCCGTTGAGGCTGGTCTTGCCTCCGAAATTGTGGACAACGTTCCAGATCCATGGTTTTCCGTAGAATGCCTGGAACTTGTCCCAGATCGGGTGCTGGTCGCCGAAAAGGTCCAGGACGATCATCCGGTCGTCCGGAACGGCGCCCAGAAACGCCCGGCTTCTGGCCTCCGTCCAGAACTTGGCCGGCGAGTAGTAGAGGAACCAGCCTTGAAGCACCCAGACGGCCCGGGGATCGGCCTCGGCCATCGCGCCGTAGATCGCGCCGCTGACGCCACGGAGGAAGTCCGGGTCGCCCGACGGCGGATCCATCTCGTTAAAGGTGTCGGCGGCGTAGAGGTGGTCCGTGCCGAAGAGGGCCGTCTGCTTCTCGATGAACAGCCGGCCGATCCGGCGGAAGAGGGGATCAACGGGATCGAGGAAGTACGTCCCGGAGAATCCCGCCGACCAGTCGCCCGTCTGCCTGATGCGGGCTGACGGGTAGAGGCTCCTGAGCGCCGGCGGGACGTGTCCCGTGAATCCCTGCAGCACGGGCGTCATGCCCAGCTCCCGTTCGCGGGCCAGGATCTTCCGCTCCAGCTCCGCGTGGCTCCGGATCCAGGACTCGGGCAGCGGCCCGCCCAGGCCGTCGATGTTCCCCATCCAGCCCCAGGGCAGATAGGCTGGGCCGACCAGGAAGTCACCGATCTCCTTGGTGCCGAAACCGAGCTCCCTCAGGACCTCGACCCAGACGGCCTCCTGGCCGGTCACCGCCAACGGCATGTTGACGCCGTTGAGGGCGAGCCAGTCGATCATGCGCTCCCAGCGGGGCCAATCCCACCAGGCCATCGTGTAGGAGAACGTGCAATAGTTGAAAAAGTAGCGGTGCTCGTAAGGCGTCGCCACGCGGACCTTTGAGGAAACCGGAGGCAGGGGCGTAGGAACGGCGAGCTGATCCCCGCTCACGGAAATGAGGCACCCGCACATGGTCTTGAGGTACCAGTTCAGGCCCGAAGCCATGGCCACGCTCGTGGAGCCCCGGACGACGATCCGATCGCCCCGGCTTTCGACTTCGAAGACATCCCGCCCATCCTCCGGGGCGATCTCCTCGAAGACGAAGCCCTCCGCGCGGCCGGCGAGGAGACGCGTGGCCAGGGCCCGGGCCGCCGACTCGGCTTGGGAGAGGGGTCTTTGGACGTCGGGGCTGCGCGAACAGCCCGAGAGGATCAGGGCGATCCCGACCATAAAGGGGAGAAATTTCTTCATGCTATTCCGTCCTCTTCCCGGGCCCTCCGGCCCGGTCGCAACGTTCCCTTCCATTAAGGAGGCCGGGATCATAACCTTGCCCTCGGCACCGGCGTGGCCTTCGGACCGCAAGATGACCGGGCGACGGCGCGGCGGATGGTCACCGGCCCGAATAGCCCGGCCGGGATCAGGTCCCGCGGCTTCAGGACCATGTTGGTCCGGGCCAAGGGCTTTTGGCCTGGACTCAGAAGGTCGCCGACGAGACGGTTGTTCCAGAGGTTGGTGACTTTGACCTCGAGAACGTTCCGTCCCGATCGCAAAGCGTCCGTGATATCTGTCTGAAAGGGCTCCTTCCAAAGGATGCCGAGGTTCCGGCCGTTGAGGGTCACCTCTGCGACCTCCCCCAGGGATCCGAGGTCGAGGAGCAGGCCCCGGCCATCGCCGAACACCGTCCCGTCGATCTCGAATTCGGCGGTATAGCTTGCCGTCCCCGAAAAATAGCGGATGCCGGGATCTTCTGATCCGGTCCAGTCGATCAGGCGGCTCCAGGTGACCGATCCCGGCGCGCCCCGGCCCGGCATGAAGCGAACCGTCCAGGGGCCGGGGACGGCGATCGCAAGCCGGTCGTCGCCCGCCGCCTCCAGCGGCTCGGGAGACAGGAAGGCCGCCGGCGTCGGCGTCTCGCGGAAGACCACGAAGACGGAACCGTAGGCCGGCAGCTCCAACGTCAGCCGGCAGCCGCCCTCGACCCGGGCGAACGACCGGCACGGGACGATCGTTCCCGCGGCGGCGTCCCAGAGCTCGGGCGTCCGGCCCTCCCCCGCCCGAAAGACGGCGTCGAAGGTCTCCCGTCCCTTGGCGCTGTTGGAGACGAAGTAGATGTCCTCGCGGGCGGTGGCCCGATGGATGAAATCGATGTGCTGGTCGGCGTTGGCGACGCCGAGCGGCCGGAAGTCGGGCCCCAATCCCCGGTCGCGCAGGAGGTCGTCGAGAGGGATGCCCCAGACGATCCGGCCTTTCCCGTAGGCGCGCTCCTTGACCGCGCCGCCGTCGCAGGCCCCCCAGATCTTGTCGGCCAGGGCCTTGACCTCCCCGTCACAGGCGGGATATCCGGCCAGTCCGGGGGCCCTGACGGGCTTTCGGCCGACGACCGTCGCCCCGGCTTCGACCAGCTCGCCGAGCTTCCGCAGGACCTCGAGCGGCATGTCCTCCCGGTCCGGCAGGACGAGCAGGGCGTAGCTCATCCCGTCGGGCAGGACGATCCGCCCGCCCGACACCTTCATCCTCTCCAGGATCACCTCGGAATTGACGTAATCATAGTCGTGTCCCCGGTCGAGCGAGGAGGTCTGGATCGGCTTGGGCTGGCCGCAGTGCAGGCAGGCCGTGTCCGGATAGATGGGCTGGATGTCGGGATCGATCCGCCGCGAGGGCACGAGGTTGGGCGCCTGGTCGCCGTAATAGAAGGCGACGTCGGCCACGAAGAGGCCCTGTTGGAGCAGGTAATCGCAGCGGGACATGTACTCGATCAACGGGCCCGCCTGGTCCCACCAGGTGGTATTGACGTTGAAGTGTTCGCCGGCGTGATAGACGAAGCCCGGCCGGCCCGCGGCCGGCGGATTGTGGGTGAAGGTGTGGAAGGTCGGATGGTTCAGCCCGGCGCACAGGGCGATGTCGAAGCGCCGCTTGTATTCCGCCGGCCCCTCCTGCCAGTTCCGCCAGCCGGTCAGGGTCTCGGAGTCGACGATGCGCCGTCCGTAGATATGAGCGGCACTGGCGGCCTCCTTGACCACCCAGAACCGCTGGTGGTTCCAGAACTCCCCCATCGGGATGTCGGCCGAGCCCAGCGCCTTGAGGGCGTCCACGCGGGCCGAGCCGCCGTGCCCCGCCTCCGCGAGGAGGCGCACACCGGACTTGGCCAGCACGTCTCGGACCGTGCGGAAATGGTTGTCGATGATCAGATCGCTGACGGTCTTGTGGTAATCGTAGAGGAAGCGCCCGGCCATCCCGGCGTCAAGTGCGGCCGGATCGAACAGGGCCGGCAGGTAGGGGACGGGGTCGTAGCCGTGCCGCGTTCGAAAAGCATCGATGAAGCCGTCCGTCCAATCGACCGCCTCCCGGACCTCATAGCTGTCGAGCATGAAGGTCTTCAGCGCGCCGAGGCTTTTCCGGACGCTCAGGATCCGGTCGAGGATATAGGTCATATCGACCGTCGCGGCCTCGCGGCTCAAGTGGTCGATGATCAGGCCGTCGGAGTTCGGGCTCGGGCATTCGAGGGTCTGTCCGGTATTGCTGGCGACGAAGCGCATGATCCGCGATGCGCCGGCCGGAGCGTCCCAATCCAAGCGGCCTGCGGGGTCCATGCGCTCCGAGATGTCGATCGCGGCGGCGCCCGCGGAAATGGCCAGCACCGCGACGTCCTTCCAGTAGGCGGTCACGCCGTCCGGGAGGGGGACGGTCGTCCGGACGCGGCCCGGGCCTTGGACCCGGATCTCGCGGCACAGCAGCTGCCGGCTGGCGTTCTCGGGCTTGATCCAGGCCCCGCCCGCGTTCCAGCTGCTCGAGGCGAAGAGCCCGAGCTCGAGACCGAGGCGG
>CAZIQR010000113.1:0-3742 GCA_964541055.1 uncultured Eubacteriales bacterium | reverse complement strand
TCGTCCGGCAGAGGCTCCACGGCGTGGGTGCCGAGGATCCTGGCGACTTCCTGGCGCGCCCGGTCCCAGGCGCTCTTCTTCCCCAGATGGACCCAGTTCTCATAGGCATCGCGGTCGACCACGGGACCGACCGGATGGATCTCGTCACGGAACCACCGCAACGTCTCCGCCGAAGTCAAAAAATGGTCCCCAGCATAAATATCTCCGTAGAGGTCGCCGGCCAACCGGTCCCCGCGGGCCTCGACGCCCCTGACCATGCGGAGAGCCATGCCGCAGATCTCGTTATCGAACACGAGCTTTTCGAGGCTCTGACAGCTTTCGAAATCCAGCATGCCCGGGCCGGAGATGACGTTGGCCCCGGCGAGGGCCGCGACGAGCGCCCCCATGCCCGTCTCGAAACCCGCCTGGCCGTCGACGATCTTGGCGTCGGACATTCCCAAATAGGCATGGGTGGGCAGCCCCAGATGCTTCCCGATCTGGACGTGGCCGGCGTTGATCATCATGGTCTCTACGGCGCCCATGGGCGGCGTCCCCGTCCTCATATCGAACGCCGCGGGAGAGCCGCCGAAGATGATGGGCGATCCCGAATGGGCCAATTGGTGGATGACGATGCCGCTCAGGTTCTCGGCGGTCAGCTGCACCAACGCTCCGGACAAGGTGATGGGGGCCGTGGCCCCCGTCAAGGGCATGGAGATCAATTCGGCGGGGATCCCCGCCAGAGAGGCGTCGATGAGATTCTGACAGGTCAAGTTGCTCCATTTCAAGGGAGGCGAAGGACAGCAGTCAAAAATGGCCAGAGGCTTCTCTCTCAGCGCCATTTCGCTCCCCCGGACGGCCACCAGCATGTCCTTCATGATCTTGAAACTTTCCACCGCGAAGGTGCCCGTGATGATCGGCTTCTTGCAGAACCGCAGACCGATGTAGAGCCGATACCTGTCCTGCATGGCCCCGGGCACGTCCATGGAGATCATTTCCGTGCTCTGCGCGGCGACGTTCGCGAGAGCGTCCGTCAGGATCGCGAAACGGACGAGATCCTTGGTCACGGGCTTCCGTTCTTCCGCCGTCACCGGGTCCAGGAACTTCAAGGCCCCGGAGCCCGGATTGAAGTAGACGGCGTCCCCTGCCAGGGCCATCGTAAGCGCGCCGCCGCGGTCGTACATGTCGATCGCCCGAGGCACGGTCTTGAGGGACCTTTCGACGAGGCCGGGCTTGAACGAGACGATCCGCCCCCGGCAGGGACATCCGGCGTCGGCGAGGAGCCGCACGGCCTCGTCGTTCTCGACGAGAACGCCCGTCTTTTCCAGGACCTCCACGGCTTCCGAAACGATCCGGTCAAGGAGCGGCCGGGACAGCACTTCGAGCTTGGGTCTCTTCGTCTCCAACATCTTCGCCTCCTTTGGTCCTATCGATCACCCGCCTCGGGCCGCTCCGGCGGCCCGACGTGGAGCGTCATGGGGACGAACACCGGTTTCGGCGTCACGAGGCGCAGCTCGGCCCGGGCCCCGTCCGCACCATCGCCGAACATCAGGGCCCGGAATTCGACGGTCTTGCCTTTCCAGGCCCGCTCGATCGGCAGCCGGAAGGTCAGGCCGGCGAGCTTCGGCGCCCCCGAGTTCCACTCATAGTTGTGATAGGGATAGCTCGGAGCCCGGTGCTGCGGGACGACGGCCCGACCGTCGACCAGGGCCACGACGTAGACGCCGTCGACCGGATCGAACTGCGCCGGGCCGGCCGTGACGGCGACGGCGTACTCGCGGCCGGGAGCGTCCTCGGCCGGGACATGGACAGCGCTCAGCACGCGGCGGGGCGCGGGCGTCTCGCCCAAGAAGTTCGTGGCCCGCCAGCCCCTCCGGTCCAGGGGCCGGCCCGCGCCGTCGTATCCCAGGATCTCCGAAACGCCGAAGTTGCGGCCCCGGAGCCGGACGTAGCGCCAAGAACCCTTGGCGAGCGGGATGGCGATCACGACGGGCTTCTTGTCGCCCGCGTCGACGTCGAAGATCTTGATCGTTTTGCCACGCCGCCTGAGCGGATCCGTAGCCGGGATGCTCGCGGCCGCGGCCAGGCTCGATCCTTCCGTCCGCGTCCAAGTCCTCAAATCGGGGGACGTCTCGACGGCCTCGAGAAATGCCGTGTCCGTCCGGCGGACGATGTGCAATTCGAGCTTCGCCAGATCGGTCGGCCGGCCGAGGTCGATGCGCCAGAGGGACGTCTCGCTCCGATAGGCGGCCGGGCTGCCCGTGAACGGGCTGCGGCGCGGGAACCCGTCGCTCCAACGCGTCCCGGGATCGCCGTCGAAGGCGCTGAGAAAGGTCCCCTCGGCGGCGACGACCTTGTCCCACATGTAGGCCCGGCAGGCCTCGATCTCGGCCCATTTCGACGGCTCTCGCTTCAAGCGGACCATCTCCCGGATCTCGAGCGCGTCGTCGTCGATCGCGAACTTGGCCAGCTCCGCCAGGCGCGTTCCGTCCGCGGCGGCGGCGCGATCGTCCCTGAGATCGGCCAGCCGGGCGAATGACGGTCCTGCCGTGGGGGTGCCGGGGAAGGTGATCGGCCAGGGCTTGTCCCCGGTTGGAACGCGCAGGCCGGAGCCCGTCCGCACGGTGCGATCCCCGAAATCGAGGAACCTGACAGCGGCTGTCCGTCCCGGTGTTCCGAGGAGCTTGATGTCGAAGCTTCGGGCGTCCGGCCCGGGAACGATCTCGTAGGGGACGCCGGCGACGATCGGCTCGGCGGGCGGCGCCGCGTCGATCTGGATGAGCCGGAGGCTGAAGGGATCGAGCTCGACCTGCAGTGTTCCGCCGGCAACGGCGCCCTCGCCCGCCCTGTTCATCAGCATCTCCCAGGGATGGCGCTGCCGGACGGTCAGGGGCGTCCCGGGCGCGGCCGCGAGGCCGATCGAGGCGTCGAGAGGGACCGTCTTGACCGCAGGCTCCCAGGTCATGTTGCGCACGAGCACGAGGGACGACGCGCCGTCGGCATGGGCGATGTCGCCGCCCGGCAGCGGGAAGGCCGTCTTCAGGAGGGGCTCGAGCTGCTTGTGGAGCTGGAGGAGGCGGGCCAGGCGCGGATAGTCCTCGTCGCCGAGGAAGAAGAACGTCCCGTACATCTCGGGCGAGAGCACCGAGGCGCGGCCGAAGGCCTGGGCCACCAGATCGTCCTCCCACTTCTCGAGACAGCTGTTGAAGCAGATGCCGTGGTCCTCGAACTGCCGGAAGGGCGTCCCGAAGAACTCCGACGAGAGCTCGCGGCCGATGGAACAGTCCCGGTTGTAAAGGCTGGCCGTCTCGTTGCTGATGTGGACGTCGATGTAGGTCTCCTCGCCGCGCCAGAGGAGGCAGTCCGTGATCGTCAGCATGTAGGGCGAGTTGTTGATGCGGTGATTGATGGCGATGAATCCCGGGTCGATGCGTCGCGCTTCGGACAGAGCGTCGGCCAAGCTCTGGTATTTCTTCTCCAGGATGTACTTATCCGGGTGGGCGAGCTCGGAGACCACGGTGTCCATCTTGAACAGGCCGACGTTGAAGTCCCTGACCCAGGACCGGAGCTGCTCGCGGCGGGCGGCCATCTCTTCGGGTCTCTCGCCGAAGCCGTCCGGACCGAGCCAGAGGCCGAGGCGCATGCCGAGCGCCTTCGATCCCTCGGCCAGGGGCTTCAGTCCGGCCGGGAACCGCGACAGGAAGTTGGACATGAATTGGGGATAATACGTTCCCTGCGATTCGACCAGGCCCGCGTCGGAATTGTA
>CAZIQR010000112.1:0-9094 GCA_964541055.1 uncultured Eubacteriales bacterium | reverse complement strand
TGCGGCCATGATGGCATATTCAAGCGGCGGTGGCAAACGCTTCTCCGGCCCCGTGGTTTGACGGACCGCCGGAAAAGCGCCTATAATTCGTCAAGCAAAACCATGGGAAACGATGATCTTCAACAAGCCGTCGAAGCCGCCATCGAGTCCGCCCTCGGAGAGGACATGCCCGAGGGCGACATCACCTCCGAGAGCGTCATTCCGCCCGACGCCCGGTCCGAGGCCTTCTTCCTCGCTAAAGAGGACGGGGTCGTCGCCGGTCTGGGCATCGCCGCCCGGGTCTTCACCACGATCGACCCCGCGGTGATCTTCATCGAGCGCTTCAAGGACGGTTCCGCCTTCCGCCAGGGCGACAAGCTGGCCCGCGTCAAGGGGCCGACGACCGCCCTGCTCAAGGGCGAGCGGACCGCCTTGAACTTCCTCCAGCACCTGAGCGGCGTGGCCACGGCCACGCGCCGCTATGTCGAGACCGTCGCCGGGACCCGGACGAAGATCCTGGACACGCGGAAGACGACGCCCGGGCTGCGTCTTCTCGAGAAGTACGCCGTCCGGACGGGCGGCGGGACGAACCACCGGATCAGCCTTTCGGACATGGTCCTGATCAAGGACAACCATATCCGTTTCGTCGGGAGTATCAGAGAGGCCGTCCGCCGGGCCCGGGCCAAGGTCCGGCCGGGCGTCAAGATCGAGGTCGAGGCGGCCAGCCTGCTCCAGGTCCGCGAGGCCCTGGCGGCCGGCGCGGATTGGATCATGCTCGACAACATGCCTCTCGAGACCATGAGCCAGGCCGTCGTCCTGGCCGGCGGCCGGGCACCCCTCGAAGCGTCCGGGAACATGACCCTGGACCGTGTCCGGGCCGTGGCCGAGACGGGCGTCGACTACATCTCGGTCGGGGCCCTGACCCATTCGGCCCGGGCCGTCGACATCAGCATGGATTTCGTCCATTGAGGTCCCGATGAGCGCCACCGACATTCGCGCGGACGTCCTCATCGTCGGCTGCGGCATCGCCGGCGCGGCGGCCGCGCTCGAGGCCGCCGACGCGGGCCTCGACGTCGTCGTCATCACCAAGGACGGACGGGCCGAGGAATCCAACACTTTCTACGCCCAGGGCGGCATCGTCTCGTTTGCCCCGGACGACCGTCCCGAGCTCCTCAAACACGACATCCTCGAAGCCGGCGACAGCGCCGGCGATCCGGCGGCGGTCGATATCCTGGTCGCCGACGGGCCGCGCCTGGTCCAGGAAACGCTCATCGACAGGCTCAAGATCCCCTTCACGCGGAGCTCGCCCGAGAGCCTCGACTACGCCCTCGAGGCCGGGCATTCGCGCCGCCGCATCCTCCACGTCGAGGACGCGACGGGGAAGACGATCGAAGAGCGGTTCCTGGCGGCCATTCGGAAGCATCCGCGGGTCACCCTCCTTCCGGGCCGGACGGCCGTCGATCTCCTGACCGTGCCGCACCATTCGAAGAACCCGGTCGCCTATTACCGCTCGCCGCTCGCGATCGGGGCGTACGTCCTCGAGAACGCCACGGGTGAGGTGGCACGCGTGTTCGCCCCGTTCACGGTCCTGGCGACGGGCGGCTGCGGCTCGGTCTTCCTTCACACCTGCAATCCGGCCGGGGCCGACGGCTCGGGGTACGCCATGGCCATGCGGGCCGGCGCCCGGATCGGCAACATGGAGTATATCCAGTTCCACCCGACCGTTTTCATGCGAAAGTCGGGCGACGGGTTCCTCATCTCCGAGGCCGTCCGGGGCGAGGGGGCCCGGCTCAAGACGCGTGACGGCAAGACGTTCATGGCGAAATACACGCCTCAGCGCGAGCTCGCGCCGCGCGACGAGGTGACCCGGGCCATCTACGAGGAGATGATCGTCACCAATACGGACTATGTCCTGCTCGACCTGGCCTCGTACGCCAAGCCGGACGTCATCCGCAAGAGGTTCCCGACGATCACCCGGACCTGCCTCGAGGACGGTATCGACATCACCCGGCAGGGCATCCCCGTGGTGCCGGCGGCCCATTACTGCTGCGGCGGCGTCCTGGCCGACGGCTGGGGCCGGACCTCGCTCGAGGGCCTTTACGCGGTCGGGGAAGTGGCCTGCACGGGCGTGCATGGGGCCAACCGCCTGGCCTCGACCTCGCTCCTCGAGGGGCTCGTCTGGGGGACGCGGGCGGCCCGCGACATCGCCGTCCGCTTCGACGATTCCCGGCCTTATAAGGCCTCGGAGATCCATCGCTGGTACCGTCCGAAGAACGAGGAGACGGTCGATCCGGCCCTCGTCAACCAGGACTGGCTGACCATCCGCTCGACGATGTGGAACTACGCCGGCGTCATCCGAACGCGCAAGCGCCTGGAACGGGCCAAGTCCGACCTCGAATACCTCAGCCACCGCATCGAGAAGTTCTACCAGGCGGCCCGCATCGAGCCCGGCCTCGTCGGCCTGCGCCACAGCATCCTGGTCGCGCTGATGATCACCCGCGCGGCCCTGGCCAACCCCGTCTCCCGCGGCGCGCACTTCATTAAGAAGTAGCCGGTGCCTAACGGCCCGACCGGCCGGTTTTTCTCCGGAATCCCTTTAAGAATGACTCAGTTTGGCCTATAATAAAGCGTTATATTTTCAAGACGGAGACCGTAATGGCCGATAAGTCCGACGCGAAGGCGACGCTCAACCTGCCCCAGACCTCGTTCGCCATGAAGGCCTCCCTGGCCCAGAAAGAGCCCGAAACCATCAAGAGATGGGAGGCCGAGCGCCTCTACGAGAAGATCCTCGCGAAGCGCGCCGCCGCCGGCCGGCACCCGTTCATCCTCCATGACGGCCCGCCTTACGCCAACGGGCACATCCATATGGGGACGGCGATGAACAAGGTCCTCAAGGACTTCATCGTCAAGTCCCGCTCCATGCTGGGCTATTACGCCCCCTATATCCCGGGCTGGGACTGCCACGGCCTGCCGATCGAGACGCACGTCGACAAGCAGCTCGGCGGCAAGAAGAAGGACATGCCGGTCATGGCCGTCCGCAGGGCCTGCCGCGAATACGCCGAGAAGTTCATCGGCGTCCAGCGCAGCGAGTTCAAGCGCCTGGGCGTCCTCGGCGCCTGGGAGACACCCTACCTGACGATGCAGCCGGCCTACGAGGCCAAGGTCCTCGAATACCTGGGCGATTTCTTCGATCACGGCGAGGTCTACAAGGGGAAACGGCCCGTCTACTGGTGCATCCACGACCGGACGGCCCTGGCCGAGGCCGAGATCGAATACAAGGACAAGACGTCCCCCTCGATCTATGTCCGCTTCGAGGTCCTCTCCGACCTCGGGGCCAAGTTCGCGACCCTGGCCGGGCACAAGGCCTACGTCGTGATCTGGACGACAACCCCCTGGACGCTTCCGGCCAACCTGGCCATCGCCTTCCACCCGGAGTACGAATACGCCGCGGCCGAAGTCAACGGCGACGTTTACATCATGGCCAAGCGTCTCCTGCCCGTCGTCGCCGAGGAGCTCGGCTGGCCCGCCCCGAAGGTCCTGGCCTCGTTCCCCGGGCGCGAGCTCGAGGGGCTCAAGGCCCGCCACCCGTTCATCGACCGCGAGTCGCTCTTCGTCCTCGCCGACTACGTCACCCTCGAGGACGGCACCGGCTGCGTCCACACCGCCCCCGGCCACGGCGCCGACGACTTCCTGACCGGCCAGGCCTACGGGCTCGACATCTACACGCCGGTCGACGACGAGGGCCAGTTCACGCCCGACGTGCCGCATTACGCGGGGCTCGAGGTCTTCGAGGCCAACGCCCGCATCACCGCGGACATGTCGCGGGACGGGACGCTGCTCAAGGAGACCAAGATCTCGCACTCCTATCCCCACTGCTGGCGCTGCAAGAACCCGGTCATCTTCCGGGCCACCGAGCAGTGGTTCATCTCCATGGAGAAGGGCGGCCTGCGGCAGAAGTCGCGCGAGGCCATCGCCAAGGTCGCCTGGATCCCCGAGTGGGGCCGGGACCGGATCGACGGCATGGTCGCCGGCCGGCCCGACTGGTGCATCTCGCGCCAGCGCTCATGGGGCGTGCCCATCCCGGCCTTCCGCTGCAAGGCCTGCGGGACGCCTCTCGCCGGCGGTGATGTCAGCCGTCACGTCGCCGGGATCTTCCGGAGCGAGGGCTCGGACGCCTGGTTCGTCCGGGACGCCGCTTCGCTTGTCCCGCCCGGAGCCGCCTGTCCCCAGTGCGGCGGGACGGACTTCGAGAAAGAATTCAACATCCTCGACGTCTGGTTCGAGTCCGGCTCGTCCCAGAACGTTCTCGAGCGCGAGGCCGGCCACTCCTGGCCCGCCGACGTCTACATCGAGGGCCACGACCAACACCGCGGCTGGTTCAACAGCTCGCTCCTCGTCGGCGTCGACGTCAAGGGGGGAAGCCCCTTCCGGACCTGCATCACCCACGGCTTCATCCTCGACGAGCAGGGGAGGGCGATGTCCAAGTCGATGGGCAACGTCATCGACCCCCTCGACGTCTGCAAGCGCTCCGGCGCCGAGATCGTCCGGCTCTGGGCGGCGATGCTCAACTACAAGGAAGACGCCCGCTTCGGCCCCGAGAACGAGCAGCGGGTCGTCGAGGCCTACCGCAAGATCCGCAACACCTGGCGGTTCCTGCTCGGCAACGTCTCCGATTTCGTGCCCGGCCGCGACACCGTGGCCGAGCCGCATCTCCTCGATATCGACCGCTGGATCCTCCACCGCTTCGAGGAGGTCCGGGCCCGGGTCGTCCAGGCCTACGGGGACTACGAGTTTCACCCGATCCTCCACGACATCCTCGATCTCTTCACCGTCGACCTGAGCGCCTTCTACCTCGACGTCGTCAAGGACCGGGCCTACTGCTCGGCCCAGGACGCGCCGGAGCGGCGCTCGGCCCAGACGGCCATGTTCACGATCCTGCGCGATTCGCTCCTGCTCATGGCCCCGATCCTGTCCTTCACGGCGGAGGAGGCCTGGGCCCACGTTCCGGACTTCGAGGGCAAGGACCCGTCCGTCCACATGGGCGAGTTCCCGGGCGCCTCAGACTGGCTGAAGTCGGCGCCGGATGGCTTCCTGCCGGAGATGGAGCGGCTGCTCCTTCTCCGCGAGAAGGCCCTCAAGGAGCTCGAGAAGGCCCGCGAATCGAAGCTCATCGGCAACTCCCTCGAGGCCCGGGTCGTCCTCAAGGCCCCGGCCGCGGACGTCGCCTTCCTCGAGAAGCGGCGGGCCGACCTCGCGGCGCTCCTCATCGTCTCCCAAGTCGACGTCGAACCGGGTGAGGGCGCCGAGATCGGGATCGAGGTCGGCCAGGCCGCCGGCGTGAAGTGCGAGCGCTGCTGGAACTACTCGACGACGGTGGGCCGGCACGCCGCCTGCCCGACCTTCTGCGAGCGCTGCGCCCGGGCCGTCAAGTCGGGGCGGTCATGAAGAAGAACGGCCTCTACTTTCTCGTCGCGGCCCTCCTCGTCGTCGCCGACCAGGCGACAAAAAACATCGTCGCCCGGACCGTCGACCTCTACGAGTCTGTCCCCGTCATCCGCGGCTTCTTCAACATCACCCGCATCCATAACCGGGGCGCGATCTTCGGGACGTTCTCTCAGACGAACAATACCCTTGTCTTCATTTTGCTGACGGCCGCCTCGATCGCCGCTCTGGCCTTCGTCATCTATTTCTTCATCAAGACGCCGTCGTCGGACGTCTTGATGAAGGTCGCCCTGACCCTGATCATGGCCGGGGCCTTCGGCAACCAGTTCGACCGGCTCGTCCGCGGCCACGTCATCGACTTCCTCGACCTCTACGTGGGCACGGCCCACTGGCCCTTCTTCAACGTGGCCGATTCCTGCATCAGCATCGGGGCCTGCCTGATGCTGGTCACCCTTTTCAGGAGAAAACCCGCATGTTCCCCATCCTCTTGAAGATAGGTCCGCTGACCATCCACACCTACGGCTTCATGATGGCCGTCGGGGTGGCCCTGGGCCTCTGGTTCATCTACGTCCAGGCCAAGCGGGCCGGCCTCGACGCGAACCGCGTCATGGACGCCGCCTTCTACACCATCATCGTTTCGCTCATCGGAGCCAAGCTCTTGCTCTTCATCGGCAATATCTCCTATTACATCAACGATCCCAAGGAGCTCTTCTCGCTGGCCCGCTCAGGCGGCGTCTTCCAGGGAGGCCTGCTCTTCGGCACGGTGTACGCCCTGTGGTATTTCCACCGCAAGAAGATCCCAACCTGGCGCACGGCCGACCTGATCGGCCCGGCCCTGGCCCTCGGCCACGGCTTCGGCCGGATCGGCTGCTTCAGCGCCGGCTGCTGCTACGGCCGCGAGTGCGCGGCGCCGTGGGCCGTCACCTTCACGAATACGTACGCCGGGCAACTCACGGGCGTCAAGCTCGGGACACCGATCCACCCGGTCCAGCTCTATGAGGCGGCTCTCAACTTCCTCAATTTCGTGATCCTGTACGTCATCCTCAAGAAGAAGAAATTCGACGGCCAGGTCTTCGCCTTCTATATCTTCAACTATTCGATCATCCGCTTCTTCACCGAGTATTTCCGGGGCGACCACGGCGACAGCGTCTACTTCATCCGGGGCGCGACGCCCCTGGCCAGCCTGACCTTCCCGCAGCTCTTCTGCGTGGCCGGGCTGATCGCCGGGGTCGTCCTTCTCGTCGTCTTGAGGCGTCGTCAACGTGCCAACGGCTGATCTCGTCGTCGGACCGGAGATCGGGAAGAACATCCGGCTCGATGTGTTCCTGGCCGACAGGATCGAGGGTCTGAGCCGCGCCCAGGTCCGCAAGGTCATCGACGCGGGCGGCGTCCGGGTCGGCTCCTTCACGCGGAAGGCCGGCTACAAGCTCAAGCCGGCGGACCATGTCCACGTCGAGTATGAGCCGCCCCAGCCGGAACCCTTGCTCGTGCCGCAGTGCATCCCGCTCAAGTTCATTTATGTCGACGAGGACGTCATTGTCATCGACAAGCCGCCACGCCTCGTCGTTCACCCCGGCCCGGGCCATCCGTCGGGAACGCTCGTCAACGCCCTTCTTCACCATTTCCCGGAGATCGCCGTCGTCGGCCACGAGAACCGTCCGGGGATCGTCCACCGGCTCGATCAGGACACCTCGGGGGTCATGGTCGTGGCCCGCTCGCCCCGCGCCTACGCCTCTCTCCACGATCAGTTCAAGAACCGGGTGACCTGGAAAACCTACCTGGCCCTGGCCTGGGGCCGGATGTCGGACGTGAGCGGAAAGCTGGATTGGCCGCTCGGCCGGCACCCGAAGGAAGGCGCCAGGATGTCGGTTCGGACCCGCAGCCCCAAGAAGGCCGAGACCTTCTTCCAGGTCCAGCGGGCCTTCAAGGACACGACGCTCCTCGAGGTCAAGCCGGTGACGGGACGGACCCACCAGATCCGGGTCCACCTGGCGGCAGCGGGTCATCCGGTCGTCGGGGACCCGGTCTATGGGAGGAAACATGAGCCCCGGGAGTTCCCCCGGATCTTCCTTCACGCCCACACCCTGTCGTTCCTGCACCCGGCGACAGGGGAGCGCCTGACCTTCGCCTCGCCCCTGCCGCCGGACCTCGAAGACGTCATCGCCCGGGAGCTCTCTTTGGATCAATGATCCCCTCCCGAAAATAAGGGGTATTGTCCTGCCAAGGGCCTTCTTTTAATGAGGACTAGATAGCTGGGAGAGACTAATGGGGCGCCGAAAGAGGGCGAGGGGGATCGTCGAGGGGAGCATAAAGCGGTGATTTAACCGACAACACGACGGAGACGCGGCGTCTTTAACCCGGCTTCGGAGTGTGGCGGCGTCTTCAAATCACCGCGCGGAAGGAGATGATCCCCCTGACGCCCGCGGCGCCCTTCTTCGGGGGCACGCGCTTCCTCTTGAGAAGAACGGCCTTTTTGGGTAGAATAGCCTTTCGTTTTCCTCTAGAAATCCAGGAGGCTCGAGGATGAAAGACTATTCCGTTGAGAATATCCGCAATATCGCCCTGGTCGGGCACGGTTCCTCCGGAAAGACCTCACTCGCCGCGGCGATCCTGTTTGACACCGGGGCGACCAGCCGGCTGACCAAGGTCGACAAGGGCAACACCGTCACGGACTACGATCCGGACGAGATCGAGCGCAAGATCTCGATCAACGCCGCCCCCTGCTTCTGCGAATGGGCCGGCCACAAGCTCAACCTCATCGACTCGCCCGGCTACAGCAACTTCCTCTGGGACACCCGGGCCGCCCTGCGCGCGGTCGACGGCGCGGCCGTCCTGGTCGACTCCGTGGCCGGGGTCGAGGTCGGGACGGAAAAGGTCTGGGAGATGATCGAGGAGCGGGGCCTGCCCCGGGTCTTCGTCATCAATAAGATGGACCGGGAGAACGCCAACTTCGGCCGGACCCTCGAATCGATCCGCCAGTTCTTCGGACGCCAGGCCGTCCCGGTCCAGCTGCCCATCGGCGAGGAGAAGAACTTCGTCGGCGTCGTCGATGTCGTCAACAAGAAAGCCTACTACTTCGAGAAGGACGAGAGCGGCAAGATGAGCGAAGGCAAGATCCCCGAGGCCCTGGCCGACGAGATCGGGGCCCGCAACAAGGAGCTTATCGAGATCGTCGCCGAGTCCGACGAGAAGCTCATGGACAAATATTTCGACAAGGGCGAGCTCGCGCCGGAAGAGTTCCGGGCCGGGCTCAAGAAGGCCATCCTCCACCACCAGGTCTTCCCTGTCTTCGCCTCGTCCGGCCTGGCCAACATCGGCGCCCAGACCCTCCTCGACGGCTTCGTCGCCTACCTCCCGTCGCCGGTCGAGGCCGGGGCGGTCAAGGCCGCCATCAAAGGCGAAGACAAGACCGTCGCGCCCTCGGCCGAGGGCCCCTTCGCCGCCTTCGTCTTCAAGACCATCTCCGACCCCTACACGGGCCGGATCTCCCTGATGCGCGTCTTCTCCGGCCGGACGAACCCCGACGGCGCGGTGACCAACGCCAACCGCGACGCCGAGGAGAAGCTCGGCGGGCTCTTCTTCCTCCAGGGCAAGGAGCAGATCGCCGCCGGCCAGGCCAAGGCCGGCGACATCGTGGCCACGGCCAAGCTCAAGGTCACGGCGACCGGCGACA
>CAZIQR010000111.1:0-9247 GCA_964541055.1 uncultured Eubacteriales bacterium | reverse complement strand
GTCATCCAGGCCGGCGACGGCGGCGCCCCGCCCCTGCCTCCGGAGTTCAACACGCGACCCCACCTTTTCGGGACGCTCGGCCTGGGAAGGATCGGCGATGAGTGGAGCGGCGATTCGGAGATCTACGTTTGTGTCGCGCCGCGACCCCATCTCGACGGTCGCTACACGGTCTTCGGCGAGCTCGTCGAGGGCCAGGACGTTCTCGAGCGGATCGCCGCCGTGCCCGTCAAAGAGATCTGGGAGGGGAAAATGGCGATGCACAAGCCCCTCACGCCCGTCGTCATCCTCAAGGCCTCGATCCGGGAGCGATAAGCGAAATCGGGGACACAATACTATTTTCCGAATTCTTTTCCCCTGACATCCCGATACGGCCCCTGAGAAATTCGGAAATGAGTATTGTGTCCCCGATTTTCTTCTTGTGCCCCGGGCCGTTCTCGCTTATCCTATGGCGATGTTTTCCGGGGTTCTTAACGGCCGTAGACCCACGCTAGCGTTCGCAGCGCTACTTTTCCCTGCCATTCTGGCCGCCCAATCCGCCCCATCCGCCCAAACCCCGCCGACCCAGCTCCTCGACATCCTCAAGCTGCCGCGCACCGAACGGCTGGTCATCCCCAGGGCGGCCGGGCCGATCGTCCTCGACGGCCGCCTCGACGAACCCTCCTGGCAGGCCGCGGCACCGTTCTGCATGGTCATGCAGTCCCCGAGCTTCGGCGAAGCCTGCTCCGAGCGGAGCGAAGCCCTCATCGTCTATGACAGCGATCATGTCTACGTCGGGGCCCGCCTCTACGACCGCGAGCCCGGCAAGATCCAGTCGCCGACCAAGAAGCGCGATACGATGGTCCCGACGACGGACTGGTTCGGCGTCTTCTTCGACACGTTCAACGACAAGGAGAACGCCCTGGCCTTCTTGACGACGCCGTCGGGCCTGCGCTTCGACGCCGCCATCTACCGGGACGCCCAGTTCCAGTCCTACCGGGACATGCCCGTCAACATCAGCTGGAACACGTTCTGGGACGTGGCCGTCGCCAAGACCCCGGAGGGCTGGTTCGTCGAGATGCGCATCCCTCTCTCGAGCCTGCGTTTCCAGTCCGAGGGCGGCAACGTCGTCATGGGCGTGAGCTTCTACCGGTGGCTCGCCCGCCGCAGCGAGACCGACGTCTTCCCGGCCATCCCGCTCAACTGGGGACAGATGAGCGCCTGGAAGCCTTCCCAGGCCCAGGAGACGATCTGGCCAGGGCTCCATCCGCGCCGGCCGATGTATGTCACGCCCTACGTCCTCTCCGGGTTCGACCGCACCTACGAGCTCAACGACGCGGAAACCGAGTACGTGCGCGGCGGCTCGCCGAAGCTCGAGCTCGGCCTCGACTTCAAATATGGCCTGACCGGGAACCTGACCTTCGACGCCACCGTCAACCCCGACTTCGCCCAGGTCGAAGCCGACGACGTCCAGGTCAACCTGACCCGCTTCTCCATGTTCTTCCCGGAGAAGCGGCTCTTCTTCCAGGAGCGGTCGAGCAACTTCGACTACAACATGGGGGGCACCAACACGCTCTTCTACAGCCGCCGCATCGGCCTCGTCGGGGACGTCGACAGCGACGACGTCGAGCCCGTCCGCATCTACGGCGGGGCCCGCTTGGTCGGGCGGCTCGGCGGCTGGGATATCGGCTTCCTGAACATGCAGACCGCCCGCCACGAGGACTACTCGGCCGAGAATTTCGGCGTCCTCCGCCTCCGGCGCCAGGTTATCAATCCGTATTCCTATCTCGGCGGCATCGTCACCAGCCGGATCGGCGCGAACGGCGCCTACGGCGTCGACTACGGACTCGACTGGATCTGGCGCATGCGCGGCGACGATTACTTTACCCTGCAGTGGGCCCAGACCTTCAAGGACGGCCAGGCGAACCGGGCCTTCGACCTCGATTCAGCCCGCCTTGCCGTGATGTTCGAGCGGCGGACGAAGAAGGGCTTCGGGACGACCGTCCGCTTCGGCCGGTCGGGGCGGGACTTCGATCCGAGCATGGGGTTCATCATGCTCGAGGACTACACCGCCTTCTATACCAAGAGCCTCTACGGCTGGTTCCCAGGCAAGGATTCGGCGCTGACGAGCCACAACGTCTTCCTCGAAACGCGCTTCTATTGGGACAACGATAGTCGCGAGCTCCTCATCGGCGAGATCGGGCCCGGCTGGGACTTCTCGGCGAAGAGCGGCTTCGCTGGCACGATCCAGCCCAAGCTCCACATCGACAACCTGCTCGATCCCTACGACCTCACCGACGACGTCTCGGTCCCGGTCGGACGCTACGTCTATCCGGACGTGACCTTCATGCTGCAGACGCCGCAGGGCCGGCTCCTCAACACGATGGCCTTCGGCGAGGCCGGCGGCTATTACGACGGCTGGCGGGTGACGCTGGGGCTGATGCCGACGTGGTCGGGCATCCCGGACCTCGAGATCGGCGGTATGCTCGAATACAACCTGGTCCGGTTCCCGACCCGGGGGCAGTCCTACGTGGCGCCGCTCGGCCAGCTCCGGGCCCTGGCCACGCTCAACGTCAAGTTCTCGGTGAGCGCCCTCGTCCAATACAACGGCGCCGACGACACGATGGGGGCGAACATCCGGCTCCGCTTCAATCCGCGCGAGGGGACGGACTTCTACATCGTCTACAACGACGGGATCAACACCGACCGTCTCGGGAAAGTCCCGTCTCCGCCCCTCTCGAGCGGCCGGGCCCTCTACGCGAAGTTCAACTACACCTTCAACTTTTAGGTTGTTCATAAAAGCGCCGGATTTCTTAGAAGACAAGAACGAAGACCGGCGCTTTTACCCTTCGGGCAAGCCGAATCCGGCCGCATCTGCTTCGTTGCAAAGGCTCTCAGTACTCCGAGTACAGCTCGCCTTTGACGCCTCGCATCTGCAGCCGTCTCGACTTGTGAACAACCCAAAAGTACAGAGGATCGTGAACCGTTCTAGCGGGCGGCCTTGAGGCGGTCCCATACGGCGACGTAGAGGGCGTTGGCCGCGCCGATGTCGGCGATCATCTCGCTCTTGGCCCGGATCCCGGCGGGGAGGAAGATCCCCGGATTGTCGCGGATCTCGGCCGGGAGAAGCGGGTAGGAATCCTTGTTCGGGCAGAGATAATAGACGTTGGCCGTGTTCTCGGCGGCGACGGCCGGGTCGAGCAGGAAATTGATGAAGGCGTGGGCCAGCCCGGTCTCGCGGGCGTCGGCCGGGATGACGAGGTCGTCGCAGGAGATGACCGTGCCTTCCTCGGGGACGAAGAAGCGCACGGCGGGGTTCTCCTTGCGGACCTGGAAAATGTCGCCGCTCCAGGCGTGGACGAGCAGGAACTCGCCCGAGGCCAGGCCGATCTTGTACTGCTCGTTGTCGAACTTGGCCAGGTTCTTCTTCCACTCGAGGAGGACCTTTTCAGCGGCGGCGAGCTCGGCCGGGTCGGTGGAGTTGATGCTGTGGCCCAGGACCTTGAGGCCGGCCCCGATCGTCTCGCGCATGTCGTTGAACATGGTCATGCGGCCGCGGAGGTCGGTCCGGCCGAACATGCGCCACGAGGGGACGACGTCCGGGACCCGGCCCTCGAGGTAGGCGATCCCGGTGTTGGTGATCATGTAGGGCACGGAGTGGTCCATGGTCTTGTCGATGGCCATGGCCAGGTAGTCCGGGTCGATGTGGACGAGGTTGGGCAGGAGGTCGTGGTCGAGGCGGCGGACGAGCCCCTGGGCGTTCATGAGGCTGACCATGTAGCTCGAGGGCGTCAGGAGGTCATAGCCCGTCGCGCCGGCCCTGAGCTTGGCGTACATGGCCTCGTTCGACTCGAACGTGTCGATGACGACGCGGCAGCCCTGCTCGCGCTCGAAGCGGCGGACGAGCGTGGGCTTGATGTAGTCGGACCACGTGTAGACGCTGAGGACCGGTTGGCCTTTGCCGCAGGAGAGCGTCGGGAGGGCGAGCGCGGCGAGGCCGAGAAGAGCGCCGAGGAAGGTGAGTGTTGAACGCCGGCGCCGGTTCATGGCCTTTTTCTCGAAGGCCCGTTATAGCCCCTTTCGGCGGCGTTTTCAAGACGGGGTCAGACCTACACCTTTTTAGTTTTCCCCTCGGTTCTGGTTACAAGGATTAGGTCTGGCAAAAAAAGTAAAAAGGTGTAGGTCTGACCCCGTCTTCAGGCCTGACCCTTTCTGGCCAGGCGCTGGCTCAGCAGCACCGCCGTCAGCGTGACGACGAGCAGGAGGGTCGAGAGGGCGTTGATCATCGGCGGTGCGCCGTACTTGATCATGCTGTAGATGCGCAGGGGCAGCGTCGTCGAGCCGGGCCCGGCGACGAAGAAGGTGATGACGAAGTCGTCGACCGAGAGCGTGAAGGCCAGGAGGCCCCCGGCGACGATGCCCGGCCGGAGCATCGGCAGCAGGACCCGGTGCGTGCTTTGCCACGGCGAAGCGCCGAGGTCGCGGGCGGCCTCGATGACCGAGAAGTCGAAGTCCTGGAGCCGGCCGAGGACGGTCATGGCCACGTAGCTGACGCAGAACGTGACGTGGGCGAGGAAGATCGTGAACAGGCCGAGGGGGACGCCCGCGGCGACGAAGGCCATGAGCAGGCTGATGCCCATCAGGATCTCGGGCACGACGAGCGGCTGGTAGATCAGCGTGTAGTGGACGCGCTGGAGGCGGCTCGATCCCCAGCGGTGGAGGGCGTAGGCCGCGGCCGTGCCCAGCACGACCGAGACGGCCGTGACCGTGACGGCGATGACGAGCGTCGTCCGGACCGCCTGCCAGATCTCCGGAGACTCGAAGAGCTTGCCGTACCAGACGAGCGAGAAGCCCTCCCAGCGGCTCGAGAAGCGGGCCGGGTTGAACGAGTTGGCGACTAGGATGACGATGGGCAGGTAGAGGAAGACCAGGACGAGGCCTGTCACGACGATCGGGAAGCGGCTCCGCCTCACGGCGCTTCTCCCATCACGATGTCGGATTTGCCGCTCTTCTTCTGCAGCACGAGGACGGCGATGAGCGGGGCGAGGACGGCCAGGACGAGGACCGCCGAGAGCGCGCTCGCGTGGGGGAGATTGCGGTCGCTGAAGACGCGCTGGGCGATCTTGTTGCCGAGCATCTCGGCGGACGGGCCGCCGACCAGGTCCGGGATGATGTACGAACCGAGCGCCGGGATGAAGACAACGAGGACCGCCGTCAAGACGCCGCGCCGGATCCCGGGCAGGAAGACCTTGCGAAAGGACTGAAAGGGCCGAGCCCCGAGGTCGCGGGCGGCCTCGACCAGCCGGAAATCGAACTTTTCGGCGGCGGCATAGATCGGGAGGATCGTGAACGGCAGGAAGGTATAGACCATGACGAGAACGACAGCCGACGGGTGGTAGAGCAGGGTCGCGTCCGGGCCGACGAGCCCGACCGCCTCGAGCGCCTTCTTGACCGGCCCCTCCGGGTGAAGGAGGGATCTCCAGGCGAAGACGCGGACAAGGAAGCTCGTCCAGAAGGGGATGACGACCATCATCAGCAGACGGTTGCGCCAGTGTGCCGGGGCCCGGGCGATGGTGTAGCCGGCGGGCAGGGCCAGCAGCAGGCAGATCGCGGTCGTGAGCAGGCTCATCCAGACCGTCCGCCAGGCGATGGCGAGAGTGCTCGGTGTCGCCAGGGCCCGGATGGTCTCCAGGGTCCAGCCGGCGCCGATGCCCCCGTAGGGATTGGCGGGGCGGAAGGCGATGACGAAAACGAGGAGCGTCGGGACGACGACGAACAGAGACAGCCAGACGAGCGTGGGCAGGCTGACCAGCCACTCGGTGCGCCGCTTCAAGACGGGGCCAGGTCTAGACCTTTTAACTTTTCTTCCGCGCGTCGCCGAGTTCATGTCATTCCTTGAAAAGTTAAAAGGTCTAGACCTGGCCCCATCTTAGTCGCCGACGCTCTGGGGCGGGACGGCCAGCAGCGTCTCGTCCGCCTTGCGGAAGTGGTCCAGCATGAAGCCGTCGTCGGCGTGCCACCAGACCCAGCACGGGTCCTTCCAGCGCAGCGGCTTCTCGTCGAGGAAATAGCGGTCGTGTTGCCGCAGGACCTGGATGCGGTAGCCCCCGGCCCGGATCCAGTATTTCGTGTTCGCGCCGAGGTAGATGACGTCTTCGACGACGCCTGCAAGGGCGTTACGCCGCGGATCCTCCTCGGGCCGGTCATGGGAGATGTGGATCTTCTCCGGCCGGATGCTGAGGAAGATCGGCTGCCCCGCCTGGAGGGCCTTGTCGTTGAAGACGAGGATCCCCGGCAGCTCAGGGATGTCGAGGCGGCAGTAGTCGCGGTCGAGGCATTCGCGGACCCGGCCCTCGAGGAAATTCGTGTCGCCGATGAAGGCGGCGACGAAGCTCGTCCGCGGCGACTCGTAGATCTCGGCCGGCGAGCCGATCTGCTCGATCCGGCCGCCGCTCATGACGGCGATCCGGTCGCTCAGGCTCATGGCCTCGGCCTGGTCGTGGGTGACGTAGAGGAAGGTGATGCCGACCTCGTCGTGGATCAAGTCGAGCTCGATGAGCATCTTTTGCCGGAGCTTGAGGTCGAGCGCCGCCAGCGGCTCGTCGAGGAGCAGGACGTCGGGCTTGTTGACCAGGGCCCGGGCCACGGCCACCCGCTGCTTCTGGCCGCCCGAGAGCTGGTCGGGCTTCTTCGCGGCCTCGCCGGTCATGCGGATGAGCTCGAGCATGCGGTCGACCTCGGTCCGGATCTCGGCCTTCGGCCGCTTGGCGATCGACAGGCCGAAGCCGATGTTGTCGCGGACGGTCATGTGAGGGAAGAGGGCGTAGCTCTGGAAGATGGTGTTGACCTTGCGCCGGTCGGGCGGCAGATCGGTGATGTCGCGACCGTCGAGGAAGACCCGGCCGGCGTCCGGCTCCTCGAAGCCGGCGGCCAGGCGCAGCATGGTCGTCTTGCCGCAGCCGCTCGGGCCGAGGAGCGAGAAGAACTCGCCCTTCTTGATCTCGAGGGAGACGCCGTCGACAGCTTGGATGGAACCGAAGCGCTTGAAAACGTCGCGGAACTCGAGGAACTCGGTGCTCAATGCCGCTCCATTATGAGAAAAACCGGTCGGGAATTCAATCAAATTGACGGCGGCGGGGAGTGCGCCTAAAATAGCAGCGAGATCGAGAACGATCATGCTCCGGTTCGCCGTCCCGTTCGCCATCCTGGCCGTTCTCTTCCTGCCGCTCCCGTTCGCCCTCTGCATCTTCGTTTTCAGCGCCCTTCTCGCGGTCCGGCCGCGCGGCGAGCCCGCGCCCGCCGGCTTCATCGCGGCCCGCGCCGTCCATCCCGTCCTCCTCAGAAGTCCGCCGCTCTGACCTCCTCGGGCCCCCGGGCCTTGCGGCGAGAACCCTTTCGTCCCTAGAGGAGGACGGCGATGATCTCAGCCAAGCTTCAGACAGCCTTCAACCGGCTTCGCGGCCGTTCGGTCGAATCGGACCTTTCCGGATATATGAAGACCGTCGGGCTCATCCGGGCCCGGCACGCCGAGAACGGACTGGCTTCGATCCCGGACGACGAGATCGGGCGGCTAGCCCGCGCCCTGCGGCTTCGGCTCGCGGACAGGTCCCCGGAGAGATCCGGCGGCGGATCGCGGCCGCGGATCGAGGCCTTCGCCCTGGCCCTCGAGGCGGCCCGGCGCGCGACCGGTCTCGAGGCCCATGACGTCCAGATCGTGGCCGGCCTGGCCATGGCCGACGGCCGCATCGTCGAGCTGCCGACCGGGGAAGGCAAGACCCTCGCGGCCGTGTTCACGGCCTCGTTCATCGCTCACGCGGGTCGGCCCGTCCACGTCTTGACCTTCAACGACTACCTGGCCCGCCGTGACGCGGCGTGGATGGGCCCGGCCTACCGCCTGCTGGGCCTCTCCGTCGGCGCCGTCCAGGAGGGGATGGACAGGGCCGCGAAAAAGGCGGCCTATGCCTGCGACATCGCCTACGCCACCGCCAAAGAGGCCGGGTTCGACTACCTGCGCGACCGCCTCGCCTACGGCCCCGAGGACCTCGTCCACCGGCCTTTTGCCGCGGCCCTCGTCGACGAGGCCGACTCGATCCTCATCGACGAGGCCCGCATCCCGCTCGTCATCTCCGGCAGCGTCGCCGCGCCCGGCCCGGATGTCGGGCGCCTGGCGGCCCTCGTCCGCAGGCTTGTCCGGGGCCGCGATTACGAGACCGATTCCGAGAACGCCAACGTCTTCCCGACCGACGCCGGCATCCGGGCGATCGAGTCGCGGCTCGGCTGCGGCAATCTTTTCGCCCCGGAGAACGAGACGCTCCTGGCCGCCGTCCACTGCGCCCTCCACGCCGAGCTCCTTCTCGAGCGCGACGTCGATTACATCGTCCGCGACGCCCGGATCGAGATCGTCGACGAGTTCACCGGCCGGGTCGCGGCCCGGCGCCATTGGCCCGACGGGCTCCAGGCCGCCGTCGAAGCCAAGGAGGGGATCGCGCGGGGCGGCGAGGGCCGGATCCTGGGTTCGATCACGCTTCAGCACTTCTTCCGGCTCTACCCGGCGCTCTGCGGCATGACGGCCACGGCCGCGCCCTCGGCCCGCGAGTTGAAGGAGTTCTACGGCCTGGGCGTCGCCGTCGTCCCGCCGCACCGGCCCTGCGTGCGTCGCGACCTCGCCGACGTCGTCTTCACCCACAAGGCGGCCAAGACCGGGGCGCTCGTACGCGAGATCGCGGCCGTCCACGCCACGGGCCGTCCGGTCCTCGTCGGCACGGCGAGCGTCAGGGAATCGGAGGAGCTGGCCGCGGCCCTGGCCGGGTCCGGCGTCCCCTGCGACGTGCTCAACGCGAAGAACGACGAGGTCGAGGCGGGGATCATCGCCCGGGCCGGGTCCTGGGGGGCGGTGACCATCTCGACCAACATGGCCGGCCGCGGCACCGACATCCGGCTCGGGGGAGCGGACGAAGCGGACCGCGAGCGGGTGGCGGCCCTCGGCGGGCTCCTCGTCATCGGCACGAACCGCCACGAGAGCCGGCGCATCGACAGCCAGCTCCGCGGCCGGGCCGGCCGGCAGGGCGACCCGGGATCGTCGCGGTTCTTCATCAGTCTCGAGGACGATATCTTCGAGCGCTACGGCCTCGCCCGCCGGCTTTTCGCCCGTTACCGTCTCGACCGGACGGACGCCCCCGTCGAAAGCGAGCTCCTGCGCAAGGAGATCCTCCACGGGCAACGGGTCATCGAGGGGCGGAACCTCGATATCCGCCGCGCCCTTTGGGACTAT
>CAZIQR010000110.1:0-9501 GCA_964541055.1 uncultured Eubacteriales bacterium | reverse complement strand
CAGACCTCGTGGCACTTCGCGCACTTGTATTCGTAGAGAGGCATCTTCGTTTAACTCCGTCTAAACAATAGAGCATTATAGCATAAACCGCGACTTTGAACGGTCGTTCCTTTGGCCGCGGAGGGCTCTCGGGGGTCATCTCCGTTCGTCTGCCGGCGGGGAGCGGAGTCTTCGAAGCGGACCAGCCGGAGGGCGAAACCGTCCTGCGAGCCGCCGGCGGATCCCGACATACGCCTATTCGTGAAAGACGATGGCCTGGAAGACGGAGAGCTTGGCGCCTTTTTTCCAGGCGTCGGGCGGGAGCCCGGCTTTGAGGCAGCCTTCGGCGAGGAAGGTCTCGCGGTCCCAGCCGTTCTCGACCGGGACCTGCGGCAGGAGCACGCCCTTGTTCCCCCCGCGCTCGACGATGAGGCCGTGCGTCCCGACCTTGACCAGGCGCGGATCGGCGATCTCATGAGGCGTCGTGAGGACGGAGATCTCGACGCGGAGGTCCTTGAGCTCGGCGGCGCTGACCGCCCGGAAGCGCGGGTCTTCCGTGGCCGCGTAGATGGCGGCGCGGATGACGGCTTGGCCGAGCGGCATGACCGGCTCGATGTAGCCGATGCAGCCGCGCAGCTCGCCGGCCTTGGTCAGGGTCACGAAGGCGCCGCGGGGCGTCCGGAACTTCTCCCGCCCCGAGCGGTCCTCGATCTCCGTGCGCCGGGTCACGTACTCGGTCATGGCGGCGCGGGCGATCTTGAGGAGATCCGCCTTTTCCTCGGCAGTCAGCACGAAATCCTCGGCATCCGGAGCGGCGCCCGCAAGGACGGCGGCCGCGAAGTAGCCGACGACGGGGCCGCCGAAACCGGACGAGTCGGTGCGGGCCAGGATCTCGGCCCGGGGCTCGCCGGCCTTTTCGGCCACGAGGAGCAGGGCCGCGACGGGGCCGCCCCCGCAAAGGATGTTCTCGCCGGCCTCGACCTTGCGGATGAGCGCCTCGGTCTTGAGGTCATGGACGAGGGCCGCCGTGGCCGCATCCGTGGCTTGGGCCTTGTCCTTGGGCAGGAAATGCGACATGTCGGTCGAGGCGACGATGACCACGCTCTTGCCGCGGCAGGCCTTGGTCAGGGCCGCGGCCAGCGTCCGGATGGTGTCGCGGGTCTGGAAGCCCATGACGATGGGCACGATGGCCGCGTTCGGGAGGACCCGTTGAACGAACGGGACCTGGACCTCGACGGAATGTTCCTCGGCGAAGGCCTCCGGCCGGAAGCGGAAGCCCGAAGCCTTGGCGATCTCCTTGGCCATGGCGGCGTCGACGCGGGCCGTGCCCAGGGGGGTCTCGAAGCCGCCGTCGGGCCAGATCGACGCCCCTTCGAAGGCGTCGCGGTGGGACGGCCCGATGATGACCACCGTGTCGACGGCCCGGCCCTTGAGGAGGGCGTAGGCGGCGGCCGCCGTCCGGCCCGAATAGATGTAGCCGGCGTGCGGGGCGATCAGCCCGACGAGGCGGCCGGCCGGGAGGGAGGCCGGGGCCGCCGCGGCCAGGTAGCCGTCGACGAGGGCCGCGAGCTTGGCCGGGTCGCGCTCATAGAGTTGCCCGGCGAAGACGGCCGGCCGGAGGCCCTGGGCGAGCAGGGCCGGGGACAGGAGGCCGATCCCGACCGCCAGAACGATGAGGGATTTTCGCATTGCCGCCTCCGCTCCGGACCGCTTCCGTATTCTCACTATAAGGACGGGAAACCGAAAAATCAAATCGACGTATCTAGAGATGAAGGTTTCCACGTTTGACTTTTTCCGGTGTTTAAATAAAATGAGGTAGGGAAGGTTCCGATGAAAGGCTTCTTCAAATTCCTCTTGGCGGTGCTGACGCTGGGCACGGTGTTCTTCCTTGGCCACTACCTCGGGCAGCAGAAAGAAAAATCCAAGATCCCGATCTTCCAGGAAGAGCCTGAAGTACACGAGTGAGGCGCCGGCTTCGAGCCGGCCTGAACGACAAGCGGCCTGCCGGGCGGCCCCGCCAACGAGGACCTGGTCATGAAGTGGACGACGACGGCGATCCTGATCATCTTTGCGGCCTTTGTCCTGCTGCTGATCCTCAATCCCAACATGTCCTGCTTCGGGCGGCGCCTCAAGTCGCCGTTCTATCCTCTCTTCAGGAAGAAAAAGCTTGAGGACGGCAAGAAGAAGCCCCTCAAGACCCAAGATTATGGCTTCAAGTAGACCGGCCGCCCGCGGCCGGCTCCCGCTTTTCGCGCTCCTTCTCGTCACCGCCCTTGGCGCGGCCTGCGCCGGCCGTCCTCCCCGCCTCGTGCCGCCGGCCGCCGGGGTGGAGGCGGTCGACGGCTACGGCTCGGCCTCGATCATCGGCCGCGAGGCCGTGCTCAAGGGCAAGTTCAGCTTTGTCTTCCGCCGGCCGGACCTCGGCCGCGTCGAGGCCCTCGATCCGCTCGGCCGGAACGTTTTTCTCATCGTCTTCCGCGGCGGCCGGGCCTGGTTCGCCCTGCCCGACCGCAGGGTCTACGCGGAGGACGACGCGGCGGTCATGATGGAGCGCTTCCTCGGCCTCGCGCTCGTGCCCGACGAAGTCGTCAGCCTTCTGGTAGGATCGTGGGTGGACGGGGCGGCGGGAGACGGGGCAGGAAACGGCTGGAGCCTCGAGCGTGACGCGCAGGGCCGGCTCGTTCGCGGCACACAGGGTGAATACGCGTTCGTGGTCCGTTCCTTTTTTCCCGGGGACGCGGTGCCGCGCGAGATCGGGCTCGAAGGGCCGGGGGCCTCGGGCCGGGTGAAAGTGCTCAAGCTCAACTTCGGTCCCGCGCCGAGGCCGGAAGCCTTCGAGACGCCGTTCACCCGCGCCTTTGCCGTAAAAACGTGGGCGGAGATCCTAGAGCTCCTCGACCGATGACCGTCCGCTCGTTCGGCAAGATCAATCTCGGTCTCGAGATCGTCCGCCAGCGGCCCGACGGCTACCACGACATCCGGACCCTCTTCCAGACCGTCTCGCTTGCCGACGAGCTCGACTTCGAGCCGGCCCCGGACGGCGTCGTCGAGCTCGACGGGAACGACCCCGTGATCGCCTGGGACCGGACGAACCTCGTCCACCGGGCGGCCCGCCTCCTTCAAAACGCGGCCGGATCCGGCAAAGGCGCCCATGTCACGGTCCGGAAATCGATCCCGGCGGGACGGGGCCTGGGCGGCGGCAGCTCGAACGCCGCGGCGACCCTGCTCGCCCTCAATGGGATGTGGGATCTCGGCCTCAAGCCGGCGGAGCTGGCCCGGTTGGCCAGGGGGCTCGGAGCCGATGTCCCCTATTTTTTGAAAGGCGGGCTCTGCCTGGGGGAGGACATCGGGGACCGGCTGACCCCCATCCGAGACCTCGAGCCCCTGGCCTGCCTTTTTGTTTTTCCGGACTACCCCATCCCGACCCCGTCTATCTACGCCGGCGTCGACGCCTCCTTGACTTCCCCGGCGAAAGACAGTAAAATTATGCGCTTTCTGGAGTCCGGAGACCTCGGACTTCTGGAGAACGACCTGGAATGCGTCATTTTCCGGGCCCATCCCGAGCTCGAGCGTTGGACAAGCTTTTTCCGGGAGCAGGGGGCCCTCTTGTCCCAGGTCAGCGGATCGGGCTCGGCGGTGTACGGGCTTTTCCCGGACGTCCCGAGCGCCGAAGCGGTGCGGAGGAGGCTCCCCGGGACACCGGATGCCCGTCTTGCGGTGACGCTGCCGCGAGAAAGTTATTGGGCCCAGCTCGGTGCTGGGGCGTAGCCAAGCGGTAAGGCAACGGACTTTGGCTCCGTCATTCGGAGGTTCGAATCCTCCCGCCCCAGTTCGGACGATATAAGGCGAGGCGAACGATGAAAGTTTTCACCGGCACATCGAACCCGGCCCTGGCCCAGGAGATCGTCGACTATCTCAAGATCGACCTCGGCCGCTGCGTCCTCGACCGCTTCAGCGACGGGGAGATCCACTTCTACATCGACGAGAACGTCCGCGGCGAGGACGTCTTTGTCATCCAGTCCGGCTGCACCGACGCCAACATCCACCTCATGGAGCTGTTCGTCATGATCGACGCCTTCAAGCGGGCGTCGGCCGGCCGCATCACCGCCGTCATCCCCTACTTCGCCTACGCCCGGCAGGATTGGAAGGACCGCCCGCGCGTCCCGATCACGGCCCGGCTCGTGGCCGACCTCATCGAGACCGCCGGCGCCAACCGGGTCCTGACCATGGACCTCCACTCGCCGCAGATCCAGGGCTTCTTCTCGATCCCCGTGGACAACCTCATGGCCGCGCCGGTCCTCTCGACCCACATCAAGTCGCTCAAGCTCGAGGACCTGACCGTCGTCTCCCCCGACGCCGGCGGCGTGGGCCGGGCCCGGTACTTCGCCCAGCGCCTGAACGCCAAGCTGGCCATCATCGACAAGCGGCGCCCGGCGCCCAACGTGGCCAAGGTCCTGCACGTCATCGGCGACGTCGCCGGCCAGAACGTCGTCATCTTCGACGACATGGTCGACACGGCCGGCACGCTGACCCTCAGCGTCGAGGCGCTGGCCAAGGAAGGGGCCAAGCGGATCTTCAGCGCCTGCACCCACCCGATCCTCTCGGGGCCGGCCCTCGACCGGATCGGCGCGTCCAAGCTCGAAAAAGTCTTCGTGACCAATACCATTCCGCTGACGGAGAAGGCCGCCGCTTCCGGCCGGATCTCCGTCCTCTCCGTCGCTGAGCTCTTCGGCGAGGCGATCCGGAGGATCAACGAGGGAAGCTCCGTGAGCTCCCTGTTCGCGTAAGGAGATCATGATGGAAACGATCGTCGTCAAGAGCGAAAAACGCCAGGGCCTCGGCTCGAACGCCTCGCGGCGCCTCCGGGCGCAGGGGTTCGTCCCGGCCGTCCTTTACGGGGAGTCGATGAACACCCTGTCCCTGGTCCTGAACAAGAAGGACATCGTCCGCATCCTGCGCCTGGAGACCGGCGAGAACACGATCTTCAAGGTCGCGGCCGACACGGGCGATTTCGACGCCATGATCAAGGAGCTCCAGATCGATCCGGTCACGGACGAGCTCCTCCACGTCGACCTCATCCGCATCTCGATGGACAGGCCCATCCGCGTCACGGTTCCCGTCGTCCACCGCGGCGACCCGATCGGCGTCAAGACCGAGGGCGGCTTCGTCGACTTCGTCACCCGCGAGGTCGAGGTCGAGTGCCTGCCGCGGGACATCCCGGAGAGCCTGGGCATCGACGTCTCGGACCTGCACGTCAACCAGTCGTTCAAGGCGGGCGCCATGGCCGTTCCGGCCGGGGTCCAGCTGCTGACCGACCCGAACACCGTCCTCGTCCTCGTCTCCATGCCGCACAAGGAAGAGGAACCCTTCCCCGGCGAGAAGCCGGAAGGCGAGGTGGCGGCCGAGGAGCCGAAGGAGCCCGAGGTCATCAAGAAGGAGCGGGCCGAGAAGGGCGAGGAAGAGGCCGGGGAGAAAAAGAAGGAGAAGGAGAAGTAGCGCGTGTGGCTGGTCGTGGGCCTGGGGAACCCGGGCGACGAGTATGCCGGCACGCGCCACAACGCGGGCTTCCGGCTCGTCGACCGCCTGGCCCAGGCTTGGGGCGTGGCGCTCCGCGGCCGGCTGTTCAAGTCGCGTACGGCGACGGCCCGCCGCGGCGGCGAGGATGTCCTTCTCGTCGAGCCCCAGACCTTCATGAACCGCAGCGGCACGGCCGTGCGGGCCGCCCTCGAAGGGAAGGCCGTGGGGCCGGAGCGGCTGATCGTCGTCTATGACGATCTCGACATCCCGCTCGGCGAGATCCGGGTCCGCAAGTCGGGCCGCCCCGGGACGCACAAGGGCATGATCTCGATCTCGGGCGAGATCGGGACGGCGGCCTTCCCGCGGGTCCGCATCGGCATCGGGCCTCTCGCGGCCGGACGGGACGCGGCCGATTTCGTCCTCGAGGCGTTCCGGCGGAACGAACGGGCCGACCTCGAGAGCGGCCTGGAGCAGGCCGCCGAGGCCGTGGAGATGATCCTCGACGGCGGCATCGAGCGGGCCATGACGCGCTTCAACAAGCGGGTCGCGGCGGCCGCCTAGCCCCGCGGGCGGGGCAGTTGCTTTTTCCTGAGAAACGTCTAGAATAGCGTTTTCTCCTTGCTCCTCCCCGAGAGGGAGGGGCTGCTGAAACCATAAGGAGGTCTCATTGAGACAGTATGAAACGGGGTTCGTTCTCTCCCCCGCGCTTTCCGAAGAAGAGACGGCACAATTCATCCAGCAGATGGCCGACATCGTGGCCCAGAAGAAGGGCCACATGGTCCGGCAGGACGTCTGGGGCAAGCGCCGGCTGGCCTACCCGATCAAGCGCTTCCAGGAAGGCGTCTACGTGTTCTTCACCTACGAGGGGCCCGGCGACGTCTCGACCGAGCTCGAGCGGCGGTTCAAGCAGACCGACACCGTCATCCGGTTCATGACCGTCCTCAAGGACCCGCGGGACCTCGTCCGGAGGAAGAAGAAGAGGCGCGCCGCCGAAGAGGCGGCTCCGGCCGCCGCGCCGGCCCCCGCGCCGGCCGACGTGAAAGAGGAGAAGTGACATGCCGCGCGACGACAGACCCGAACGCCCCGAGCGCAGCGAACGCGGCGGCTACCGCAAGTATTTCGCCCCCAAGAGGAAATTCTGCCGGTTCTGCCAGCGGAACGTCCGGGGCATCGACTACAAGGCCGTCGAGATCCTGAAGAAGTACATCCCGGACCGGGGCAAGATCACGCCGCGCCGGATCACCGGCACCTGCGCCTTCCACCAGCGCAAGCTCGCCCTGGCCGTCAAGCGGGCCCGCCTCATGGCCCTGCTGCCCTACGTCGAGGATTGACATGAAAGTCATCCTGAAACAGGACGTGGAGACGCTGGGGCGCCGCGGCGACGTCGTCAACGTCGCCCCGGGCTACGGCCGCAACTACCTCATCCCGAGGAAGATGGCCCTGGAAGTGACGTCGACGAACGTCAAGGCGATCGAGATCGAGCGGGCCGTCCAGAAGAAGAAGCTCGAGGCCGAGCGCAAGGTCCACCAGTCGCTCGTCGAGAAGCTCAATCAGGTGACCTTGACCTTCACCCGCCGGGCGGGCGAGAAGGACGTCATCTTCGGTTCCGTCTCCTCCGGCGACGTCAAGGAGGCCCTCGACGGGCTGGGCTACGACATCGACAAGAAGAAGATCTTGCTCGACGAGCCCATCAAGCGGCTCGGCAACTTCGCCGTGCCGGTCAAGGTCAGCACCGAGGCCCGGGCCGAGGTGAAGATCGTCGTGGCCCGCGAAGAGGGCGACGAGAAGGCCGCGGAGGCGGCCGCAGCGGCGGAACCCGAGAAGTCCTGAGTGTCGCCGGCCGGGCCCCGGCCGGATCGAGGTGGCCATGGAACTCGATGTGATGTTCCTGAAAAAAACGCCGCCGCACAGCCTCGAGGCCGAACGGACGATCCTCGGCGGGATCCTCGTCCAGCCCCAGAACCTGAACGTCGTCCTGTCGACGATCTCGCCGGAGGACCTCTACAAAGACGCCCACCGCAAGATCCTCGAGATGATCGTCGGCCTCGTCGACAAGGGCCTGCCCGTCGACGTCCTCAGCCTGGCCGAAGAGGCCCAGAGGGCCGGAGTTCTCGAGGAGATCGGCGGGGCCTCGTACATCGCCTCGCTGCTCGACGGCGTCCCCCGCGGCCTCAACGTCGAATACTACGCCCAGATCATCAAGGAAAAAGCCCTTCTCCGGCGCCTGATCCTATCCTCGACCCGCATCATCCAGGACAGCTACGAGCAGAAGGAGGACGCCGACGAGCTCCTCAACGCGGCCCAGGCTTCGATCGTCGAGCTGGCCGATCAGCGCGTCAAGCCTGGCTTCCGCCCCATCCATGACCTGACGGGGCCGGTGCTCATGAACATCCACGAGACCGCCGCCCGCAAGGAGGCCGTCACCGGCGTGCCGTCCGGGTTCAAATACCTCGATGCCATGACGGCCGGCTTCCAGCCGGCGGAGCTGGTCATTCTGGCCGCCCGTCCGTCCATGGGCAAGACGGCCATGGGCCTGAACATCTCCCACCACGTCGGGCTCAAGACCGACAAGGGCGTCGGCTTCTTCTCGATGGAGATGTCCGAGGCCCAGATCGTCACCCGCCTGCTCTGCGCCGAGGCTCAGATCGACCTCCAGAAGGTCCGGACGGGCTACCTCAGCGAGCGCGATTTCGAGAAGCTGAAGCTCGCCGGGGAGGCCCTGTCGGCGGCCCGCATCTTCATCGACGAGTCGGCGGCCCTGACGATCATGGAGATGAAGGCCAAGTGCCGCCGGCTGAAGATGGAGCAGAAGCTCGACATCGTCTTCGTCGATTACATCCAGCTCATGCGCACCGGCGGCCGGTTCGAGAACCGCAACCAGGAGATGTCGTTCATCTCCCGCTCCCTCAAGGAGCTGGCCAAGGAGCTGCGCATCCCCGTGGTCGGCATCTCCCAGCTCAGCCGGGCCCCGGAAAAGGGCCGGAAGGAGCCCAAGCCGATGCTCTCGGACCTGCGGGAATCGGGGGCCATCGAGCAGGACGCCGACGTCGTCATCTTCATCTACCGGCCGGAGTTCTACCACCCGGACGACGAGACGACGCGCGGCGTCGCCGAGGTCAGCGTCGCCAAGCAGCGCAACGGCCCGATCGGGAGCCTCCAGCTGGCCTTCATCCGCGAGTATGCCCGCTTCGCCAACATGGAGCAATACGGGCCCGAGTACTAAACCTGGGCTATTCATGAAAACGCCGCCTTCTTCAATTCGAGCAGAAGGCCCAAAAGCGGCGTTTTCATGAATAGACCAGGTTGAGGGGGAGATGAAGGACAAGACCGTTTTCATCTGCCAGAGCTGCGGCGCCCGGTCCCCGAAGTGGCTGGGCCGCTGCTCCTCGTGCGGCGAGTGGAACACGCTCATCGAGGAGATCGAGGACGAGGCCCAGACGGGGGCCGGGGGCATCACCTACGCGCCCGCCGAGCCCGTCCTCTACAGGGACATCCAGGACATTCCGCGCCAGCGGATCGCCGTCGGCATCGAGGACCTCAACAAGGTCCTCGGCGGCGGCCTTGTCGCCGGCTCGCTCGTCCTCGTCGGCGGCGAGCCGGGCATCGGCAAATCGACGCTCCTCCTCCAGGTCGCCCGCGACATGGCTTCCGAGGAGGCCTCCGTCCTCTACGTCTCCGGCGAAGAGTCGCTCGAGCAGATCAAGCTCCGCGGCGACCGGCTGGGCGTCCGCGACGGCCGGCTCTTCTTGCTGGCCGAGACCAACCTCGAGCGCATCCTGGCCCAGGCCGAGCGCCTGGCGCCGAAGATCCTGGTCATCGACTCGATCCAGACGGTCTTCTCGTCGAAGATGACGTCGGGGCCGGGGACGATCAGCCAAGTCCGCGAGGCGGCCAACCAGATCTTCCGCTTCGCCAAGAGCCGGCAGATCCCGGCCTTCCTCGTCGGCCATATCACCAAGGACGGCTCGCTCGCCGGGCCGAAGACGCTCGAGCACATCGTCGACG
>CAZIQR010000109.1:0-9718 GCA_964541055.1 uncultured Eubacteriales bacterium | reverse complement strand
TGGCCGTGAAGGAAGTTCACCGCGTAGGCGAACATCGCCCCCTCGAAGCAATGGGTCTTCCCCGCGCCGAGGACGAGACGCGGCGGCATCGCCGTCTCTTCCTGATCGACCGACTCGTGGTCTTGATTGTAGTAGAGGCGGTCGTTGAGGAAGGCCTGGACCTTGAGCGGTGTCGCGAGCCCGGCCAGGATAACACTCTCGTCGCTCGCGAAGCGGAGTCCGAGCGCGGCCGCCCGGATCTCGAACCGCCCGAGGGCCTCGCGGCTCACCGCGTCCCGGAAGGGCCCGGCCAGCTCGCGGAGCTTCTCCTCGCGCGTCGTGCGCGGAATGCCGTCGTTCGGGATCGGTCGGCTCATTTGGTCCTTCCGGCGGGTCTCATATAACACAGCGGCCGGCCCGAATCAATTGCCAGTCCCGACCCGACGTGCTATCTTATTTCGCCTACTATGCCTCCCCACGAAACGTCACCGACAGGGCTCACGACCAGGCGGATCACGCGCTTCTGGCTGCCGCTCGAGACCACCTGGTTGATGATGGCCGCCGAGGGCCCGTTCGTCGCCGCCCTGATCGCCCGCCTGGCCGCCCCCAAGGAGAACCTGGCCGCCTTCGCCGTGGCCACGGCCCTCGCCTGGATGGTCGAGTCGCCGATCATCATGATGCTCTCCGCCTCGAACGCCCTAGTCCGGGACGGCGTCGCCTACCGCAAGCTCCGGCGCTTCTCGACAGCGATGAACGCGGCCGTGACCGCGGTCATGATCGCCCTCGTCACGCCGCCCGTTTTCGGCTTCATCGCCCGCGGCGTCATGGGGCTCGACGCGGACGTCGCCGGGCTCGCCGGCCGGTCGATGATCTTCCTCGTCCTCTGGCCCGGGGCCATCGGCTACCGGCGTTTCTATCAGGGCATCCTCATCAGCGACGGAAAGCCCCAGGCGGTGACATGGGGCACGGTGACACGGCTCACGACCATGGCCGCGACCGGGCTCTTCCTCGCGCTCGTCCTGCATCTGCCGGGGGCGAGCGTCGGCGCCGGGGCGCTCGGCGCGGGCGTCGTAGCCGAGGGCGCGGCCAGCCGGTTCATGGCCCGCCGCACCGTGCGGCGCCTGAGACAGCAGGACGAGGCCGCGTGCGTGTTCGGGCGGTCGCTGACCGCCGCGGGCATCGTCCGCTTTTACGCGCCGCTCGCCCTGACCTCGTTCCTGTCGTTCTTCATCAACCCGCTCACGACCTTCTTCCTCGCCCGCGGCCGCATGGCCCTCGAATCGCTGGCCATCCTGCCGGTCATCGTCGGCCTGGCCTTCGTCTTCCGCACGGCCGGGATCGCCGTGCAGGAGGTCGTCATCGCTCTCGTCGGCGACGGCGCCGAGAGCCGCGGCGTCCTCAACCGCTTCACCCAGCGGGTCGGGCTGCTGTCGACGGCGGGCCTGGCCCTGTTCGTCTCGACGCCCCTCGCCGCGGTCTGGTACGGCCGGGTCTCCGGCCTCTCGCGCGAGCTCACCGCGTTCTCGATCCTGCCCGGCGCCCTGCTCGCGGCCCTGCCCTTCTTCGAGTCGCGCCTCTCCTACGAGCGCGGCCTCCTCGTCAAGTCGCACCGCACGGCCCCGATCAGCGTCGCGGTCGGCGTCCAGCTGGCCGTGACCATCGCCGTTTTTGCCCTCATGATCCTCGCCCTCAGGCTCAAGGGAGCGGTCGCGGTCGGGCCGGCGCTGACCGCCGGTTATGCCGCCGGCGTCGTCATCCTCGGGGCCGTGCGCCGCAGGGCCTTCGCCCCATCTCCGTCGCCGGCGTCCTCGATCACGGCCATCCCGACCGCCGTCGACTGACCCCGCAGGTCGCTTCCGGGAATTCGCTTCACGCCGGTCGCCGATTATGGGTTATACTCCGGCTGAGGAGTTCCCCCATGAAGAAAGCCCCGCTCGTTTTCGCCTTCGCACTAATCCTCGGCCTGATCGTTCTCGGCCTGCTGATGATGTCGGCGTCCGTTCAGACCGCCGCCCCCGGCCGGCAGCCCGGGCCGGCCAAGCCGGCGTCCCCCTGGGCCCTCAACGACCTCGAGTATTTCGAGCGGCCCGGCGTCTCGGTCCTCGTCTTTCACGACGACTACCCCGAGGGCCGGCAGGGCGGTCTGGAGATCATCCAACACGGCGAACGCGTGGCCGCGCTCGGCGACGTCCGCCTCGAGGCCGTCCCCGGGCAATGGGGCCTGCTCCCGACGGCCGGCAAGCGCGTCGTCGACCGGGCCGCCAACCGGGCCGAAGTCCCGGCCCGCTTCGAGAAGGCGGGGATCGCCTATCGCGTCCGCGTCGACCCCGACGGCGATTCCCTCATGGTCACGGTCGATCTCGACAAGCCCCTGCCCCGCGAATTCGCCGGCCGGGCCAGCTTCAACCTCGAGCTCTTCCCTCCGGCCTACTTCGGCAAGTCCTATCGTCTCGGCCCCACCTCCGGCGTCTTCCCCCGCCAGCCCGATGGCCCCACCGAGGGCCGCTTTCCGGCCGTCTCGGCCAAAGCCCTCGCCGAGGGCCCGGTCTTCACGGCCGCCGCGGAAGACCCTCTCCGCCGCCTGACGATCGAATCCCTGACCGGGTCCATCCGCTTCTTCGACGGCCGCAACACCGACACTCACGGCTGGTACCTGTTGCGGTCCCTGGTCCCGGCCGGGGCCTCGCGCGGCGCCCTCCGCTGGCGCATCACCCCCCATGCCGTCGAGAGCTGGCGGCGCCCGCCCGTCATCGGGATCTCGCAAGTGGGCTACCATCCGGCTCAGGAAAAGCGGGCCGTGATCGAGCTCGACCCGCGTTCGGGGACGCTCCCGCAGGCAACCCTCCTCAAGATCGACCCCGTCAAGGGCCCGGTGCCCGTCCTCGAAGCGCCCGTCGCGCGCTGGGGCCGCTTCCTGCGCTACGACTACGCCGTCTTCGATTTCTCGGCCGTGCGCGAGCCCGGCGGCTACCTCGTCCGCTTCGGCGAGGCCGAGAGCTCGCCCTTCATCATCGCCCCCGACGTCTACCGCCACGACGTCTGGCAGCCGACGCTCGAGACCTTCCTTCCCGTCCAGATGTGCCACGTCCGGGTCATCGACCGCGGCCGGATCTGGCACAACGCCTGCCACCTCGACGACGCCCTCCAGGCGCCGCCGAATTACGACATCTCGTTCATCGACAGTTACAAGCAGGGGCCCTCGACCGAGACCAAGTTCGCCGGCGACGAGCACATCCCCGGCCTCGACCGCGGCGGCTGGCACGACGCCGCCGACCACGATCTCGCCGGCGGCGCCCAGGCCTGGGCGACCCAGATCCTGGCCCTCACCCGCGAAGCCTTCGGCCTCGACTCGGACCAGACGGCCGTGGACGAGGCCCGCCGCAACGTCACCCTTCACCTCTCCGACGGCAAGCCCGACATCCTCCAGCAGGTCGTCCAGGGCGTCGAATACATGCTCGGCGGCTATCGGGCTACGGGCCACGCCATCGGCGGCCTCTCCGATCCGGACCTCGCCCAATACACCATCTTCGGCGAGCCGGCCTCGATCACCGACCAGCGCATCTTCGACCCGAAGCTCAAGAAAGACGAGGTCGCCTGCGACCGCTCGGGCCGGCGCGACGACCGCTACGCCTTCACGAACCGGGACACGGCCCTGCAATACGCGACGGCCGCCTCCCTCGCCGCCGCGGGCCGGGTCCTGCGGGGCTTCGACGAGGCTCTGGCCCAGGAATGCCTCGAGACGGCGGTCAAGATCTGGGACTATGAGCATGCCAACCCCCCGGCCCGCGCCCGCGTCGCCTACGTCCCCGACCGTATCGACATCCAGGAGGTCCTGGCCGCCGCGGAGCTGCTGATCACGACAAAAGGCCAGGCCTACGCCGCCCGCCTCGAAGCCCTTCTCCCCGTCATCGAAGAGCAGGTCGAAGAGGTCGGCTGGACCGCGGCCCGGGCCCTCCCGTTCGTCCGCAGCGCCGACTATGCGAAGCGCCTGACAGCGATCCTCTCCGCCTATTCCGCCAAGCTCAAGACGGAGCTCGCCAAGATGCCCCACGGCGTGCCCTGGCACCCGCAGGTCTGGGGCGTCACGTGGGATATCCAGGATTACGCCGTCAAGCAATATTACCTGCATCTCGCCTTCCCGAAGGAATTCGACCGCGAGAACGTCCTCCGCGTCCTCAACTACATCCTCGGCTGCCACCCGGCCTCGAACACGTCGCTCGTGTCCGCGGTCGGGGCCAGATCGATGACCGTCGCCTACGGCATCAACCTCAACGACTGGACGCACATCCCCGGCGGCGGGGTCTCGGGCCCCTCGCTCATCCGGCCCGATTTCCCGGAGCTCAAGGAGCCCTGGCCCTATCTCTGGCAGCAGGCGGAATATGTCCTGACGGGGGCCACGACGTACGTCTTCACCGTTCTCGCGGCGGACCGCCTCGTGAACGAAAAGTAGGCTCTCGGCGGCTTGAATCGCCGCGGATTATTTGGTACTAAACGGGAAAGCCCGTTCCCGGAAAGAAGGAGGACCCGATGAATCCCATCGGAAGAAAAGGCTTTTCGCGCCGCGAGTTCATGGCCCGGGCCGGGGCCGCCGCTTTGACGGCCGCCGTCTTTCCGTCCGGGCTCGCACATAGCGCCGGGGCCGCGCCGAAGATCAAGCTCGGCCTCGTCGGCTGCGGCGGCCGGGGCGTCTGGATCGCCAAGCTCTTTGAGAAGCATGGCGGCTACGAGCTCTCGGCCCTGGCCGACTATTTCCAGGACAAGGCTGACGCGGCGGGCGAAGCCCTGGGCGTTCCCGCGGCGCGCCGCTTCACGGGGCTGTCCGGCTACAAGCGGCTGCTCGAGGCCGGCGTAAACGCCGTGGCCCTCGAAACGCCGCCCTATTTCCGCCCCGAGCAGGCCGCGGCCGCCGTCGAGGCCGGGGCCCATGTCTACGCGGCCAAACCGGTCGCCGTCGACGTCCCGGGCTGCCATTCGATCGCCCGGTCGGCCAAGAAGGCCGCGGCGAACAAGCGGGTCTTCCTAGTCGATTTCCAGACCCGCACCCATCCCTCGTTCATCACGGCCGTCACCAAGGTCCGCGAGGGCGGGTTAGGCGAGCTCCTCTTCGGCGAGGCCCAATACCACGCCGAGTCGCCGTGGGAAGACGACTACGCCCCGGTCGCGGCCGATCCGGGGAACGCCGAGCTCCGGCTCAAGGCCTGGGGGCTCGACCGGGCCCTGTCGGGCGACATGATCACCGAGCAGGACATCCACGCCCTCGACGTCATGAGCTGGGTCATGGGCCCCCCGCCTCTCTATGCCATCGGCAGCGGCGGCCTGAAGGCCCGGCCCAAGGTCGGCACCTGCTGGGACCATTTCGTCGTCTATTACCAATACCCGGACAAGGTCGGCATCCAGTTCAGCGGCCGCCAGTTCAAAGGCTACGGGCAGACGGAAGGGATCCGGAACCGGATGTTCGGCTCGAAGGGCGTCCTCGAGACCGAATACGGCGGGGCGGTCCTCATCCGCGGCGACAACTACTACAACGGCGGCCGGACCCCCGAGATCTACGAATCGGGGGCCGTGGCCAACATCGCCGCCTTCCACAAAGCCATCGGGGCGGGCGATGTCAGCAACCCGACGGTCGAGCCGAGCGTCCAGAGCAACCTCATCACCATTCTGGGCCGGAAATCGGCCTATGAGAACCGCCTGGTCGCCTGGCAGGACCTCGTCCAGTCCGACGAGCGGCTCATCCCCGATCTCAAAGGGTTGAAGGACTGATCGCATCAAGGGAGCGGCCATGAAGCAGACGGCACCCGGCTTTTCATTTATCGCCCTCATCATGATCTCCGCGATGTTCAGCCTCGCGGCCTCCGCCTTCGGAAGGGACGGGGATCCGGCCGCGCGGCAAGCCGCCTATCCCCTCCCCCTCGGCGTTTGCGACTGGACGATCGGCAAGACCGGCGACCCGGCCGCGTTCGAGCTGGCCGCCCGCCTCGGCCTCGACGGCGTGCAGGTCAGCCTCGTGCCCAAGGGCGAGACGCTGGCGCTGGCCGACCCGGAGCTCCGCCGGGCGTTCCTCGAAGCGGCCCGCAAGGCCCGCATCCCGATCGCTTCGTTCGCCATCGGCGACCTCAACGACGTCCCGCTCAAGAGCGACCCGCGGGCCGAATCCTGGCTCGACAAGGGCATCGACATCGCCGCGGTCATGAAGGTCAAGATCATCCTCGTCCCATTCTTCGGCAAGGGCGAGCTCCGGAACGACCCGGCCGGGATCGACGCCGTCGTCGCCGCCCTGAAGCGACTGGCCCCCAAGGCCGAGGCCAAGGGCGTCGTCCTGGCCCTCGAAAGCTACCTCAGCGCGGCGGACAACCTGAGCATCCTCGAGCGGGTCGGATCGCCCGCGGTCAAGGTCTATTACGACGTCGGCAATTCCCAGGACATGGGCTATCCCATCCTCGACGAGATCCGGGAGCTCGACGGCCGCATCGTCGAAGTCCACGCCAAAGACACGAAGGACCTTTACGGCAAAGGGTCGATGGACTTCCCGGCCGTCCGCCGGGCCCTCGAGGCGATCGGCTACAAGGGCTGGTTCGTCATCGAGGGCACGAAGACGCCGCTCGGCGTCGAGGAGAGCATCCGCCACGACGCCGACTACCTCCGGGCCGTCTTCGGCATCGTCGCCGACCGGACGCCTCGCCGGGCCGGCTGACGGCCGCGGCATCGCCGATTTGCGAATAAGCGCGCGTCCCCCGACTAAACTCATTGCCGAAGTTCGATCTCCAGGCTAGAAAGGAAAAGCCCATGCGCGTTCGCACTTCCGCTGTGATCCTTCTTGTCGGCCTTCTCCTGGCCGTTGCCCCGGCTCTCTTGGCCCAGGGCGGCCATTGGGAGTTCGGCGGACATTACGGCCGCTGGTCCCTTAACCTCCTCGGGAGCAAGGCGAACGAGCTCCTCAACGACACGCTCGACACGGAGCTCCGGGACCGCATCCTGGAGACGATCCAGCAGGATTATCCGAACCTGGCGGTCACCAATTACCAGCAGGACATCAATTTCGATTCGAGCGGCGACAACTTCGGGGCCGGCATCCGCTGGTACCCGGGCGGCCACTACGGTTCGTTCAGTCTGGGCGTGTCCATCGAAAAAAGCCAGTTCAAGATCCGGCCGAACGCCGGCGTGGCCATGGACCTCCAGGACACGATCTCGAGCCAAGCGGCGAATTTCGACGGAACGGCCAGCGCGACCGCCCTGCTCAAGGCCATGTCCTATCAGCTGACGTTCCGCTGGGACATCTTCCCCCGCGGCCTCATCCACCCCTATCTGACGATCGGCGGAGGCGTTTCGACCTCAAAGGCCCTGGACGATTCGACCGTTCAATACGATTACACCGGCGAGCTCACGGGGGGCGCGGTCACGCCGCAAACGGTCACCGGAGGAGATCTCAAGACGCTGCGGCAGCTCCGGGACGACGCTCTGGCCGACGCCTCCACGGATTTCCCGATCCCCAATTTCCTGCCGTTCGTCCAGCTCAACTTGGGGCTGAAGGCGCGGCTGACCAAGATGGTCCACCTGTTGGTCGATGTCGGGGTCTTCGACGGCTTCATGGCCACGGCAGGCTTGGCCATCCGGCTGTGAACGGACCTGGCCGTTAGGCCCCGGCAAGGGACGACGGCGCCCGTCCGGTTAGCGGATGCGCCAGGCCCCGCCGGCGACCTCGGAGCTCTCCATCCGCGGCCAGACCTGGACGGCGATCAGCTTGTCGTCCCGGAAGACGATCCGGACCGCGGTGAAGATCTGGAGGCTGTGCGAGGCGTCCTTCAGCGAGGTCATGCCGAACTGGTCGACCGAGCCCGAAGTCGCGGAATCCGTGGCCACGAGCAGGCCGTAGACGGCGATCTTGTACTGCCCGGGCGAGGCGAAGATGTCGGCCAGATCTTTCTTGGAGAACTTCGTCTTGCCCCGGTTGAACTTCTTGAACTCCTTCGAGTTGACGTCTTCGGACATCCAGGCGACCATGGGCTCGAACTTCCAGCCGGTGAGCTTGTTCAGGACCGGCTGGGGGGCCTGCCCCATCATGGCCTCGATCTGGGTCCGATAGGCCTTGGCGTCATCGGCGATCTTGTCCTGGGCCAAGGCCCGGGAAGCGCCGGACCAAAAGGCCGTGATCAAGGTCCCGGCGACGGCCGCGCCGAACAGGAGCTTCTGGGTTCGTGTGATCATGGCCGGTCCTATCCCAGGATGTCCTTGAGGCCGAACGACGCGGCGTAGAGAGAGCCGACGCCCGACAGATGGAAGGCGACGCGGAGCGCCTCGGCCACCTGCTCCTTGGTCGCGCCGCATTTCATGGCCTGCTCGGCCAGGGCGCGGACGCCCCCCGGCGCCCCGTGCGCGGCGTCGAAGGCCATGGCAATCAGCAGCTTGATGCACCGCGGCAGGGCGCCGTCGGCGTACACGAGCGCATCGGTGTCGGCGATGTGCTTCATGAACGAGGGATCGAGCTTCTTCAGGGTCGCGAGCGGATCTTCCGGCATGGAGGCCTCCTTGGAGGAAGATGGGCTTATCATACAACACGCCGGGAGGTTCCTCCAGCGTCGCGTCAGGAGTAGTGGAACCGGGCCACGGCGACGCGGCCGGCCCCGTCGAACGGGATGCCCTCCCGCTCGAGCAGGGCCCGCTTCATGGCCGGGCCGCCCTGGAAGCCGCCGAGCCCGCCGCCCGACTGCACGGCCCGATGGCAGGGCACGATGATCGGGAACGGGTTCGTGGCCAGGGCGTGGCCGACGGCCCGCGCGGCCTGCCGGTCCCCGAGATGGGCGGCGATGAGCCCGTACGTGCTGACGCGGCCGCGCGGGATCCCGTGCTCGGCGCAGAGCACGGCCCGCTGAAAGGCCGGGCGCGCGCCGATGGTCGTGATGTCGAGGGAAAACCGCACGGGCTCGCCTTTCAAGAAACGGAGAATCGACGCCGCCAGGGCGTCCATCTCGCGGCAGGAGCCCGTCCGGACGTCCGGATAGAGGACGGCGGCCCGGGCCGTCGCCGGCGCGCCGGGCTTCGACAAAAGGACCCGGCAAACACGGGGCTCGCCGGGAAGCCCCTCCCAGATCACCGCCACGGGGCCCAACGGCGTGGAAGGGACGATCTTCGCGTTCATGGACAATAAAAAAGGGCGGACTCCCCTTCCCCGGGGCGTCCGCCCGTCAAAACCCATTCCAGCGGGACGGCCCCTTCTCGGGGCGATCCCTTTCAGCGGGGGCTGGAGCTCAGTAGCGGCCGCGGCCGCCGCCGAACCCGCCTCTGCTGCCGCCGCCGCCGGCCGGCCGGGGCTGGGCCTCGTTGACCTTGAGGTTGCGGCCCTTGAGGTCCTTGCCGTTGAGGCTTTCGATGGCCTTGACGGCCTCCTCGCGGTTAGGCATCTCGACGAAGCCGAAGCCGCGGGACTGGCCGCTCATCTTATCGGTGATGATGGCCGCCTTCTCGACCGCGCCGAAGGCCTGGAAGGCCGCCCGGAGCTCGTCCTCGGTCAGATTGAAAGACAGGTTGCCGACGTAAATATTCATCTCGTCTCCTTCGACGAAGGGTCCGTCCGGGTGGCGCCCGGACGCCCTGTTCAAATAATCGATCGCAATAAAGGAGAGGAGATCGCCGGCTGTTTGGGCCTCAGGCCTCCGTGCCTTTATCCGACCCGCGCCCCCAACCTGGGGGAATTCGGCCGGTATCCTAGCACAAATAAAACCGCCGCGTCAAAGTCAATCTTTTT
>CAZIQR010000108.1:0-9729 GCA_964541055.1 uncultured Eubacteriales bacterium | reverse complement strand
CGCCAAGGCCACGCTGACCCTCGAGATCTACGACATGGGCCTGCCCCTCAATGCCTTCGGCATCTTCGCCGCCGAGCGCTACCCGGAGAACAAGGTCGCGAACCTGGGCGACCTCGGCTATGTGGAAGGCGAGTCGATGAACATCCTCGCCGGCCGCTACTACGTGAAGATGCTCGCCTTCGGCCTGGATGCGGCGACCGAGGCGACGCTGGCCGGTTTCGGCGCCAAGGTGGCCGCGGCCATCAAGCCGGACGGGGAGCTGCCGCCGCTCGTGCGGGCCTTCCCCAAGGACAACCTCGTCGCGCGGAGCGAACGATACGTCAAGAAGAACTTCATGGGCTATGAGTTCCTCCACGACGGCTACGTCGCAACCTACAAGTCGGGCGGCAAGGACCTGGAGGGGTTCTTCATCGATGCCGGCTCGGAGCAGGGCGCCCGGGACATGCTGGGGAAGCTCCTGGCGGCGCTGGCCGCGGACAAGCAGACCGTCGATGAGCTGCCGCTCGGCGTCCACGCCCGGAACCGCTACGGCCAGAGCCTTTTCGCAGGCCGGGTCGGAGCCGTCCTGTGCGGCGCGATGCGCGTCCCCGACGGCCTCGAGGCGGCCGGCCAGTCGCTCCTTCAGGCGATGACCGCGGCCCTCGCGTCAAGCCATCCGTCCCGTTGCCTGGATCATTCACGGATCGAGGCGGCCCCTCAGATGCGAGGCCCGATTCTGTGAGATCATGCGAAAAGCGCTTTTCCCAGATATTTCTCAGATGCGCGGCTACGGGTCGCTCTGCTGCGCATCTGGCCTCCGCTCCCTTCGGTCGCTCTGGGTAGGCCGGGCATGACCGACGACAAATTCGTCAAGACGGCCCTGGCCGCGGTCTTCCTGTTCACGGTCGGTGTCATCCTCAAACTGGCCCGGCCCGTCCTCATCCCGTTCATTCTGGCCGTTTTCGTCTCCTACATCATCGACCCGGCCCTGACCTTCCTGACCCGCTGCCGCTGCCCGAAGCCCTGGGCGGTGGCCATCGTACTGGTCGGGGCCTTTGTTGCGCTGTATCTCAGCGGCGTCCTGGTCTATACGACCGGCAAGTCGTTCGTGGCCGAGCTCCCGAAATACCAGGAGCGGCTGGCCGACATCAACCGCATGTTGGGCGAAAGCGCGGGCCGTCTCAAGATCGACCTGACCTCGGTCATGAGCCAGATGGACCTGGCCGGAGCGGGGAGGCTGATCGTCAAGGCCATCGGGCCGTTCTTCGGCGTCCTCGGCAAGCTGCTGCTCCTCTTCGTGTTCCTGGTCGTCATCGTCGCCGGCCGGGGGCGCCTCGAAGCGAAGCTGGCCAAAGCCGCCGGAGGCGCCAGCGCCGGACGGATCCGCGGCATCCTCGTCCGGATCAACAGCCAGGTCCAGAGATACCTCGTCATCAAGACCGCGGTCGGGATCGGCAACGGGCTCATGGTCTGGGTCGTCCTCGAGATCTTCGGCGTCGATTTCGCCTTCCTCTTCGGTCTCATCGCCTTCCTGCTGAATTACATCCCGAACATCGGCTCGGTCATCGCCACCGTGCTGCGCGTCGGCTTCGCCTTCTTCCAGTTCGGGACCCTCTGGACGCCCTTCTGGATCCTGGTCATCACCACCGGCCTCGACAACATCCTCGGCAACATCATCGAGCCCCGGCTCATGGGCCGCGGCCTGGGCCTCAGTCCGCTGCTCGTCTTCTTTTCCCTGCTCTTCTGGGGCTGGCTGTGGGGGGTCCCCGGCATGATCCTGTCGGTGCCGCTGACGGCCGTCATCCGGATCGTCTGCCAGAACGTGTCGGCCCTGAAGCCCATCGCGGTCTTGATGGGGCCCTAGCGGGGACGGCGGCGCGTCAGGGCCGGTCGAGCTCGTCGGCTTCGATGAGGAAGGCTTCGGGCGAGAGCCTCTTGATCTTCCGGCCGAAATAGGAGCGCAGCGCCTTTTCGGCCGCGGCCTGCTCGGCGGCCTTCTTCGAGCCGCCCTTCGACTTGGCCACGACCCTGTCCCCCAGGCTGACCTCGATGAGGAAGGTCCGGCGGTGGGCCGGCCCCTTCTCCGAAACGAGGCGGTACAGGGGAGTCGCCAGCCCCGATTTCTGGCAGAGCTCCTGGAGGGCGGACTTGGCGTTGCTGATGGTCTGCGAATCCGACTTGATGGGCTTCAGGGACGAGCCGAGAAGCCCGCTGATGAAGCTCCGGGCCGCCTCGAAGCCGCCGTCGAGGTAGATGGCCCCCGTCAGGGCCTCGAAGGCCCCGGCCAGGATGGAGAGCTTCTTCCGGCCGCCGCTCTTTTCCTCGCCCCGGCCGAGAAGGACCGTCTTGTCGAGCCTGATGGCTTTGGCCAGATGGGCCAGGGCCAGCGTGCTTGTCGCCGAGGCCTTGAGCTTGGAGAGCTCGCCCTCGCTCCGCTCCGGGAAGGCCCTGAGGAAGAAATCGGCGGCGATGAGCCCGATGACCGAGTCGCCCAGGAATTCGAGCTGCTCGTTGTCCTCCGGGGATTCCGGCTTGGCTTCATACGCGTGCGAGCTGTGCGTCAGCGCCTTTTCGAGCAGGCGCCGGTCCGTGAAGCCATGGCCGGCGGCCTTTTCGAGACGCTCGAGCTTCTTGGGATCTAGCGCTTTGGGGGGCACCCGCGGCTCCTCTCGTCGAAGGGATAGACGCTTCGGCCGGCGACGATGGTCCTGACCGGGCCGCCGCGGAGCTTCCAGCCGTTGTAGGGCGTGTTCCGGCCCTTGGATTCGAAGCGGTCCTTATCGACCGTGACCGGGAGGTCCAGATCGAGGACGGTCAGGTCGGCGTCGGCCCCGGGCGCGAGGCGGCCTTTCCGCGCGAGGCCGAGGAGACGGGCCGGCCCCGCGGCGAGGAGCTCCACGAAGCGGGCCAGGGAGATCGTACCGGGGCGGACGAACCGGTCGAGGATGAGGGAAACGGCGGTATCCAGTCCGACGATGCCGAACGGGGCCTCAGCCAGTCCCCGGGCCTTCTCGGCGGCCGTGTGGGGGGCATGGTCGGTCGCGATGACATCGATGAGCCCCGCGCGCAGGGCCTCGACAACGGCGGCGCGGTCCGCCGCCGACCGCAGCGGCGGATTCATCTTGAAGTCCGGATCGCCGGACACGAGATCGTCTTCGGTGAGGAGCAGGTGGTGGGGCGTCGCTTCGGCGGAGATCCTGACGCCGCGGGCCTTGGCCTCGCCGACCAGCCGGGCCGCGCCGGCGGTCGAGACGTGGGCGATATGGACACGGGTGGACGTGGCTTCGGCTAACCGGATGTCCCGGGCGACCAGCGCATCCTCGGCCGCGTTCGGGATGCCGGGGATCCCCAGGCGGGCGGCGACCGGGCCGGCGTTGATGGCGCCGTTCCCGGCGAGCGACCTGTCCTCGCAGTGGTCGATGACGAGCCGGCCGGCCCGCGTCGCCGTCTCGAGGGCCCGCCGCATGACCGCGTCGTCCGGAACGGGACGGCCATCGTCGGAGAAGGCGACCGCCCCCGCCGCCGCGAGGGCGGCCATATCGACGAGCTCGCGGCCTGCCGATCCTGCGGTGATCGCGGCGATCGGCAGGACGTTGGCCAGTCCGGCCTCCCGGGCCCTGGCGAGGATGAACGCGGTCGTTTCCGGCCGGTCGTTGACCGGGCGGGTGTTGGGCATGGCGCAGACCGTCGTGAATCCCCCGCGGACCGCCGCCCGGACGCCGGTCAGGATGGTCTCCTTGGCTTCGTCACCGGGCTCCCTCAGATGGACGTGCATGTCGATGAGGCCGGGGACGACGACGAGGCCGCGGAGGTCGATCTCTTCGGCCCCCGCCGCCCGCAGGTCCGGGGCGACCGCCGCGATGCGGTCCCCGTCGATGAGGACGTCGCAGGGACCGTCAAGGCCCTGGGAGGGATCGACGACGCGGCCGCCGCGGAGGAGGATCATTTTTTCGCAGCCCCGATCCGGACCGGCTCGGCGATGACGATCTCTTCGCTGCCGTCGGTCTCCTTGAGCCGGACGCGGACCTTTTCCCGGTGGGAGGTCGGTAGGACCTTGCCCGAGAAGTCCGGCCGGATCGGGAGCTCCCGATGGCCGCGGTCGACGAGGACGGCGAGCTGGATCGAGAGCGGGCGGCCGCGGTCAATCAGGGCATCCATGGCCGCCCTCATGGTCCGGCCGGTCATCAGGACGTCGTCGACGAGAAGGACGTTCTTTTTGGCGACGGGAAAGCCCAGCCCGGCGCTGTAGAGGGTCTCTTTGGCCGGCGGGGCGGGCCGATCATCCCGATAGCGGGCATAGTCCAGGAGGCCGACGGGGACCTCGACGCCCTCGAGCTCGTTGATCTGGCGGGCCAGGCGTTTGCCGATGGCCAGGCCCCGGGGCTTGACGGCGACGATCACCAGGCTCTTGAGGTTCCGGTTGCGTTCGATGATCTCGGTGGCGACCCGCGCCAGGACGCGGCGGATCTTGGTCGCATCCATGATGCGGGCTTTGGTCTTCTCGTCCATCTTGGACTCCTCGGAGATGATGTCTGCCCCTTGAAAATGCCTAATCCGCCGGAAAATGTCAATCCCGACGGCCGAACCAGGAGCGGGCGTCCTCGATGTCGCGGCGGATCCGGCCGGTGAGAGCGGCGGCATCGCGGAACGCGCGGACCGGGCGGATCCGGCGGAGGAACCGGACCGTGATCCCGGTACCGTAGAGCGAACCCCGGAAGTCGAGGAGAAGCGTCTCGACCGTCAGCGGGTGGGGGCCGAATGTCGGGTTGGTGCCGACGCTCGTGACCGACCGGTAGACCGTCCGGCCGCGGACGGTCTCGGTGATGAACACGCCCTCGGGGAGGATCTCGTTCGCGGTCTCGAGGTTGGCGGTGGGGAAGCCGAGCAGCCGGCCGCGTCGCTCGCCCGGCACGACGCGGCCTTGGATCTCATACGGCCGGCCGAGCAGCCGGGCGGCCTCGACGACCAGGCCGCGCCCGAGCAGGGAGCGGACGGCGGTCGAGCTCACGGTCAGGCCATCGAGGACGACGGGCTTCACGATGTGGATGCCGAGCCCGGCCCCGCGGCCGAGGCCCTTGAGCGTCGTCGTGTCCGAGCCGCGGCCCCGGCCGAAGCGGAAACCCTGTCCGACGACGATCTCGCGGGCCCCAAGACGGCCCTTCAGGACCCCCTCCACGAAGACCGGCCCCGTGAGGCGGGAGAAGCGGCGGTCGAACGGGATGACCGCGACGGCGTCGACGCAGGTGCCGCGCAGCCGGGCCAGGCGCTGGGCCGGGGTGTCGATCATCCGGACGGACCGTTTGCCCAGGGCCCTCTCCGGGTGGGGTTCGAAGGTCAGAACGAGAGAGCGAAGGCCGCGCCGGCGGGCCAGCCGGCAGAGCCGGGACAGGATCCTCTGGTGGCCGAGGTGGAGGCCGTCGAAGTTTCCGATGGCCACAGCCGCCGGGCGCGCTCGGAGGCGGGGATCATTGAGGCCGCGGGTGACGACCATGGCCTACATCTTGACGATCTCGGCCTTCTTGAGGTAGGCCAGCTTGAGCTGGTCCAGGACGCCGTCCAGGAACTTCTGCTCTTCGCCCTCGAGGTTGCCCTTGGTCCGGTCCCGGAGCAGGTCGAGGAGGTCGATGTTCCGCTTGGCCAAGCCCAGGTTCTCCGCCCGCTCGCCCGTCGCCGGGTCCTCGACCAGGCCGAGCTCGACAAGCGCCGGGAAGTACATGAGAATGATGATGGAGCTGAACTCGATGGGCGGCAGGAACTCGGGCCCGCCGGCCGTTTCGTCGGGTCGGTGGGGGCTTTTCGTTTCGTCGTCAGAGGTCATGGCCGATTCCCTCCTAAACAGGTCTTGACGATCTCTTGCGCAGGACAAGGGCGGCCTTGATGAATTCGTCAAGATCGCCGTCGAGGACGCGGTCGGTATCGCCCGTCTCGACGCGCGTGCGCAAGTCCTTGATCATGCGGTAAGGATGGAGGACATAAGAGCGGATCTGGTTCCCCCAGGCGATGTCGGACTTGGTGTCCTCGAGCTTTTCCATCTTCTCGTTCTGCTTCGTTTTCTCGAGCTCGTAGAGGCGGGCTTTGAGGATCTTCATGGCCATGGCCTTGTTCTTGTGCTGGGAGCGCTCGTTCTGGCACTGGACGACGATGCCGGTCGGGATGTGGGTGATGCGGACGGCCGAATCGGTCCGATTGACGTGCTGGCCGCCGGCCCCCGACGCGCGATAGGTGTCGATCCGCAGGTCGTCCGGGTTGATGTCGATCTGGATGTCCTCATCGACATCGGGATAGACAAAGACGGCCGCGAACGAGGTGTGGCGCCTCTTGGCGGCGTCGAAGGGGGAGATGCGCACCAGGCGGTGGACGCCCGTCTCCTGGCTCAGGTCGCCGAAGGCGTAGTCGCCCTCGACGCGGACGGTGGCGCTCTTCAGGCCCGCTTCCTCGCCGGGCTGCTGATCGAGGATCTCGGCCTTGAAGCCCCGCCGCTCGGCGTAGCGGAGATACATGCGGAACAGCATCTGGGCCCAATCCTGCGATTCGGTGCCGCCGGCGCCGGGATGGATCGTCAGGATCGCGTTGCGAGGGTCGTCCGCGTCATAGAACAGGGCCCGGAGCTCGGCCTCCTGGAGGTCCTTATCGAGACGGTCCAGGCCGGCCTCGATGTCGGCGTCGACACTCTCGCCTTCGGCCGCAAGCTCCATCAAGACCTCGAGCTCCTCTTTCTGGCCCTGGATGCGCTTGAAGAACTGGATGTCTTTTTCGAGGAGCTTCTTCTTCTGCTGAAGGGACTGGGAGGTCTTCTGGTCCTGCCAGACTTCAGGCATCGCGAGGCGGGCGTTGATCGTTTCGAGCTCGGTGGCCTTGTGATCGAGGTCAAAGAAAACCTCGGACCTCTTCGATCTTGGCGAAGAGGTCGTTGAGGCGGGTCTTGAGGTCGAGGCTCTTGTTGTCGACAGGTGTCATGATGGCTTTCGTCCTTCGCGGAGTTCCGGGGAGGTCAGTCCTGGACGACGCGGAAATCCGTCTTCTTGCCGGCCGCGGCGTTCAGCTTGGCGAGCAGGCTGACGGCCCGGTCCCTGGAGGCGTACCCCCCCAGGCGGACCCGGTACCAGGTCTTGGTGTCCGAAGGCTTGGGACCGGACACGACGGAGGGATAGCCCTGCTTGCGATACTTGTCGGCGGCGGCCTGGGCCTGGGCTTTTTCCGTGTAGGCGGCGACCTGGACATAATACAGGCCGGCTGCCGCCGGGTCTGTAACCGGCGCCTTCTTCGTTTCGGCCGGCGGCTTGGCCGCCTGGGTCGCGGCCTTGTCCGCGGCCGTCTCTTTGGCCTCGGGCTTCGCGGCCGGGTTCTCGGATCCGGGCGCGGCTTGGGACGCGGCCGGCGCCGCCGGGGTCACCGTCCCCATGATATCGTTCACCGTCTCGGAAGGCGTCGGCTTGACCGGCGGCTCCTTGATCGGTTCAGGGATCTGCTGGGTGACGACCTCCGTCGGGGCGGCGGCGACCTGGCGTTTGCCGACCGAAACGCCGAGCAGGAAGATGAACACGCCCAGGGCGAGAACGCCGAGGAAGATGATGACGAGCAGGCTGCTCGAGACCTGGATCTCCCGGAAATCTTTGTTGGCCATCAGCTCTGTTTTTTCTCCTGGCCCTTATCATAGGTGAAGGCCCGAAAAAGCTCAAGGGGCAGCGGGAAGACGATGGTCGAGTTCTTCTCGGTGGCGATCTCCGTCAGCGTGCCGAGGAAGCGGAGCTGCAGGGCCTGCGGGTTCTGGGAGATGATGTCGGCGGCCTGGGTCAGCTTCCCGGCGGCCTGGTATTCCCCGTCGGCGTGGATAACCTTGGCCCGGCGCTCGCGCTCGGCCTCGGCCTGGCGGGCGATGGCCCGGATCATGTTCTCCGGCAGATCGACCTGTTTCATCTCGACCAGCTGGACCTTGATGCCCCAGGGCTCGGTCTGCAGGTCGATGATCTCTTGGAGACGGGCGTTGAGCTTCTCGCGCTCGGACAGGAGGTCGTCGAGGGCGACCTGGCCGAGGACGCTGCGCAGGGTCGTCTGGGCCAGCTGGGAGGTCGCGTGGAGGTAATCCTGGACCTCGATCACCGACTTGAGCGGATCGATGACCCGGAAATAGAGGACGGCGTTGACCTTGACGGTGACGTTGTCCTTGGTGATGACGTCCTGCGGCGGGATGTCCATGGTGATGAGCCGGAGGCTGATCCGGACAATGCGGTCGATTGGCGAGAAGACGAGGATGAGGCCGGGGCCTTTGGGGCGGGACAGGAGCCGGCCGAGCCGGAAGATGACGCCGCGCTCGTATTCCCGAAGGACCTTGATCGAATTCAGGAAATACAGGACGACGATGCAGATGACGATGAGGGGAAGGGTCAGCAGAGATGACATGGATGCCTCCTTATCAGACTTTCGAGACCCGGATCCTAAGGCCGCGGACATCAAGGACCTTGACCGGCTCGCCGGCACGGATCGGCGTCTCCGATTCGGCCTCCCAGAGCTCGCCGTGGACGAAGACCGTTCCGGCGGGGGAGAGGTCGGTCCGGGCCGTGCCGATCTCGCCGATCATGCCCTCGCGGCCGGTCACGGCTTTGCGGGCGTGCGCCTTGAAGACGAGGGTCACAAGGAAAAGGACGATGGCGGATACCGCGATGACGACGGGAAGGACGAACATCAGGCTTGGCCTCATTTCGGGGATAGGCGCCTTGATGAGCATGAGGGCGCCGATGACCATGGCGATGATGCCTCCGACGGCCAGCATGCCGAAGCTTTGGACCTTGATCTCGAGGATGAACAAGATGATGGCCAGCAGGATCAGGCCCAGTCCGACGTAGTTGATGGGCAGGATCTGGAAGGCGAAGACCGCCAGCAGGAGACAGATGCCGCCCAGGACGCCGGGGAGGATGGCCCCGGGATGGCTGAACTCGAAGTACAGTCCGAGAAGGCCGATCATGAGCAGGATGAAGGCCAGGTTGGGGTTGGCGATGGTCAGGAGGAAGCGCTGCCGGAAGGTCAGGGGCCGTTCGGCCACGGGCTTGCCGACGAGGGCGAGCGTCAGGGTCGTGCCATCGAAGCGCTTGACCGTCCGCCCGCCGAGGCGGGCGATGAGCTCGGCGGGGGAGTTGACGACGAAGTCGATGAGCCCGCCGGCGAGAGCCTCCTGCTCGGTGTAAGAGAGGCTTTTGCGGACGGCGTCCTCGGCCATGCGGACGTTGCGGCCCCGCTTCTCGGCGATCGAGCGGATAAAGGCCGCGGCGTCGTTGGTGACCTTTTCGGCCATCGTCTCGTCCATGTTCTGGCCGGTGAGCGACAGGCCGACCGGGTGGGCGGCGCCGGTGCTCGTGCCGGGGGCCATGGCGAAGACGTCGCAGGCCAGGGCGATGAAGAAGCCGGCCGAGGCGGCCCGGGCCCCGCCCGGCCCGACGAAGGCCGCGACAGGCGTCCGGGCGTTGACGATCTTGGAGATGATCTCGCGCATGGACGAGTCGAGCCCGCCGGGCGTGTCCAGGGTCAGGAGGACGAGGTCGGCGCGGTCGCGGTCGGCCTGGTCGATGGCCTGAACGATGTATTCGGAGGTGACCGGGTGGATGGGCGCGTTGACCGTGATCTTGATGACCTGGGCTGAGGCGCAGAGCGGCGCCAGCAGGACGAACGCGAGGAGGATCTTACCCTTCACTGTACCTTCATTATAAGAACGGACCGGCGGCAAGTCAATCCGCGGCGGCCTGGCATGTTCAGGCT
>CAZIQR010000107.1:0-9730 GCA_964541055.1 uncultured Eubacteriales bacterium | reverse complement strand
CGCCGGTGCGGGTCCTCTTCGTCGACAATGCCGGTACGCCGGGGCCGGCCCCGGCCGGGCTCTTTTCCTTTTCGCCGGCGATCGACGGCACGGCCGAATGGGAAAGCCCGCGGGAGCTCGTCTTCAAGCCCAAGGGCGAGCTCAAAGGCGGCCAGGCCTACCAAGCGGTCCTCAATGTCGGCAAGATCCTCGATCTGCCCAAGGCCTACGCCCGCTTCGAGTTCCGCTTCGACGTCGTCAGGCCCGATCTCGAGGTCTCCCTCGAAGGACTCTTCGCCGAGGACCCCGAGAAGCCGCGGGCCCAGGTCCTGCGGGGCCGCCTCTTTACCTCCGACATGGAGGAGAAGGCCCTCGTCGAAAAGACCCTCGAGGCCGTGCAGGACGGGCGGACGCTCCCGATCGAATGGAGCCACGACCAGGGCGGGCGGGCCCATTATTTCAGCGTAACGAACGTCGTCCGGGGCGAAGAGGCCTCGACCGTCACTTTGTCCTGGGACGGCGATGCGATCCGCATCCCGAACCGCGGCCGCCGCGACGTCGTCATCCCCGCCCAGGGCGCGTTCGAGGTCCTCTCGATCGAGCCGGTCGTGACCGAGGCGCGCCACGTCCTCGTCCGCTTCTCCGATCCCCTGGCCCGCGACCAGCGCCTCCAAGGTCTCATCAAGATCGAGAACCGGCCGCTGACCTTCGAGATCGAGGGCAACGTCGCCCGCGTCTATTCGACCCAGGAATTCATCGGCGACGTCTCCGTCCAAGTCCTGCCGGGCATCCGGAACACCGTCAACCGCAGGTTGAAGGACGGCCTCGAGCGGACCGTCACCTTCGAATCGATCCGGCCGCAGGCCCGCTTCGTCGGCCGCGGCCTGATCCTGCCGCGCCGGGACCGGCTGACCGTGCCTATCGAGGCCGTCAATCTGCGGAGCGTCCAGGTCGCCGCCTTCCAGATCTATCCGGGCAACATGGCCCAGTTCTTCCAGCTCAACGGCCTCGAAGGGTCGGAGGAGATGGCCCGCGTCGGCCGCTACCTCTGGCGCAAGACCGTGCCGCTCTCGGACGATCCGGCCGTGACCGGCCGGTGGACGCGCTTCGATCTCGATGTGACGTCCCTGTTCAAGGAGAACCCGGGCAGCCTCTTCCGGCTGGTCCTGTCGATCAACCGCGGCAACTCGGCCTATCCCTGCGCCGCGAGCGATATCCCGGTCGTGACCGAGCCGCCCCTCCGCAACATGGACGACGCCGGCTACAGCCGCTTTTCGAACTGGGACTACGTCGAAGTGTCCTATGAATACCGGGAAGGCGACTGGTCCCGGCGGAACGATCCCTGCTCGGACGCCTACTACATCCCGCGCTACAACGCGAACGCCGTCGCCGGGCGCAACTTCTTCGCCTCCGACATCGGGCTCGTGGCCAAGCTCGAGGCGGACAACACGCTCCACGTCGTGACGACCGACATCGGCACTGCCAAGCCCCTCGCCGGGCTCCGGGTCAAGGCCTTCAATTACCAGAACCAGCTCCTCGGCGAGACGTCGAGCGACGGCAACGGCTTCGCCGTCCTCGGCCTCAAGGACCGCCCGTTCTATGTCTCCGCCGAGGGCGGCGGCGACACCGGCTATCTGCGGATCGCCGGCGAGGGCGCCCTGCCGCTCAGCCACTTCGACGTCGGCGGCGAGGTCTCGGAGAAGGGAGTCAAGGGCATCCTCTACGGCGAGCGGGGGGTCTGGCGGCCGGGCGACACGCTCTATCTGACCTTCGCCCTCTTCGACCGCGAGAAGGTCCTTCCGGCCGACCTTCCCGTCGTCCTCGAGCTCTCGGACCCGCAGGGCAAGCTCGTCCTGACGGCCAAGCCCGAGAAGGCCGTGGCGCCGTTCTACGCGTTCCGCGTCGCGACCGACGAAACGGCCCCGACCGGGAACTGGCAGGCCCGCGTCCTCGCCGGCGGCCTGACCTTCGGCAAGACCTTGAAGATCGAGACGGTCGTCCCCAACCGGCTCAAGATCAGCCTCGACGCCGGACGCGAGGTCCTCTCCCGCAAGGACATGCCCCTAGATGCGGCCGTCACGGCCCAGTGGCTCCACGGCGCGCCGGCGGCGAACCTGAAATATGATGTGTCCGTCCGGCTGACGCGGCGGCCCACCCGCTTCGACCGCTATCCGGATTACAGCTTCGACGACCCGGCCCGCGACTTCGAGAGCGCGACGGCCGAAGCGGCCAAGGGGGTCCTCGACGCCCAGGGACGGGCCACAGCCAAGATCGACATCCGGCCGCAGCAGCCCAGCCCGGGGATGCTCGACGCTGCCTTCACCAGCCGCGTCTTCGAGGAGAGCGGCGACTTCAGCGTCGACACGTTCTCGCTGCCGTTCCATCCCTACGAGTCCTACGTGGGCCTCCGCGCTCCCAAGGGCGACGAGAGTCGGGGCATGCTCCTGACCGACAAGGACCAGGAGGTGGCGATCGTCACCGTCGATCCGACGGGCCGGCCCGTGTCGCGCGACAAGGTCCTCGTCTTGCTCTACAAGATCGAGTGGAAATGGTGGTGGGACCGGAGCGGCGAATCCCTGGCCCAGTACGTCGCGAGCGCCCAGACCCGGCCCCTGCAGACCGCCCAGGTTTCGACGCGCGACGGCGTCGGCAAGTGGACGTTCCAGATCCGCTATCCCGATTGGGGCCGCTACCTCATCCGTGTCGAGGATCCTGTCGGCGGCCATGCCGCCGGCGAGACCGTCTATATCGATTGGCCCGGCTGGGCCGGGCGGGCCCGCGCCGAGGGCGGAGCGGGGGCGACGGCGCTCAGCTTCACCGCCGACAAGCCGTTCTACAAAGTCGGCGAGAAGGCCGTCATCTTCCTCCCCGAGGCCGTCCAGGGGCGGGCCCTGGTCTCGATCGAGAGCGGCACGTCCGTCATCGACAAGTTCTGGGTCTCGACCGTCAAGGGCGAGAACCGCTTCGAGGTCCCGCTCACGGCGGCCATGACGCCCAACGTCTACGTCCACGTCACGCTCATCCAGCCGCACCGCGACAAGGCGAGCGACACGCCCATCCGCATGTACGGCGTCATCCCGGTCATGGTCGAGGACCCGGCCACCAGGCTCGAGCCGGCCCTCAAGGTCGCGCCCGAGATCAAGCCCGAGGAGACGTTCCGCGTCGAGGTCCGCGAGTCGGCCGGCCGGCCCATGACATACACGCTGGCCGTCGTCGACGAAGGGCTCCTCGGCCTGACCCGCTTCGCGACGCCCGACCTGCGCAAGGGCTTCTATGCCCGCGAGGCGCTGGGCGTCACGACGTGGGACCTGTTCGACATCGTGGCCGAGGCCTACGGCGCCGAGATGGCCCGCATCCTGGCCCTCGGCGGCGGCGAAGAGGGCGAATCGAAGGACAAGGCCAAGCAGCCGCGGCGCTTCCCGCCGGTCGTGCTCTTCGAAGGGCCGTTCGACCTCAAGGCGGGCGCGGCGGGCGTCCACGATCTTCGGATGCCGCAGTATTTCGGGGCCGTCCGGGTCATGGTCGTGGCCGGCCGCGACGGCGCCTTCGGCCAGGCCGAGACGTCCGTGCCCGTCCGGCGCGACCTGATGGCCCTGGCGACGCTGCCGCGCGTCGTCCGGCCGGGTGAGGATGTCGTCATGCCCATCACCGTCTTCGTCACCAAGCCGGAGATCAAGGAGGTCGCGGTCGGCATCGAGACGAACGGCCTCTTCACGATCGCCGGCGAGGCGTCGAAGACCGTCGCCTTCGAGAAGCCCGGCGACGCCATCGTGCCCTTCGCTCTCAAGACGACGGGCGGGATCGGCGCGGGCGAGGTCCGCTTCCGGGCGGCCGGAGGCGCGGAGCGCGTCGAGGGCAAGATCTCGATCCCCGTTCTTGCCAGCAACACGGCCATCACCCAGACGACCCATCTCGAGGTCGCGGCCGGCGCGAGCGCGAGCCGGGAGATCATCCCGTTCGGCCTCGAGAGGACGAACACGGTCGTCGTCGAGGCCTCGTCGCTGCCGCCGCTCAATCTCGAGAAGCGGCTCGATTTCCTCATCCAATACCCGCACGGCTGCATCGAGCAGACCGTCTCGGCGGCCTTCCCCCAGCTCTATCTCAAGGGCCTGGCCAAGCTTGACAGCCAGCAGGCGCGCGATGTCGAGGAGCATGTCAAGGCCGCGATCCAGAAGCTCGGCGGCTTCCAGCTCCCGAACGGCGCGTTCACCTATTGGCCAGGCGGACATGAGGGCCACGAGTGGGCCGGGTCCTATGCCGGCGCCTTCCTGCTCGAAGCGGCCCGGCTCGGCTACCACGTGCCCCAGTCGATGCTCGACGCCTGGCGGGCCAACCAGAAGCTGCTGGCCAACGCCTTCGTCACCGGCGGAGCGGCGGCCCAGCTCACCCAGGCCTTCCGGCTCTTCGCCCTGGCCCTCGCCCGCGACCCCGATCTCGGGGCCATGAACCGGCTGAGGGAGAGCGCCGACCTGCCGGGGATGGCCGGGCTCATGCTCGCGGCCGCGTTCCATCTGACGGGCCAGACCGACGCGGCGGCGGATCTCGCCGACAAGGCCCGCCCCGATTTCAAGGCGTACCGCGACGATTGGGAAACGTTCGGCTCCGGGTTCCGGGACCGGGCCCTCGCCGTCCGCTCTTACGTCCAGGTCGGACGTATCGACAAAGCCAAGCCCATCCTCGAGGAGATCTCGAAGACGCTTGCCTCCGATCTGTGGCTCTCGACCCAGGAGACGGCCTTCGGGCTGATGGCCCTGGCGTCCTATTACGGCACGGCCGGAGTCAAACCGTTCCGATACAGGTTCGCCTGGGACCGTGAAAAAGCGGCCGAGGTCGAGTCGGCGGTGCCTTTCGACCGCCGCGAGTATTCCGATTTCCCGATCAAGGGCCGGACGCTCACCGTGACCAACTCCGAAGCGACGCTGCTCTATGTCAACATCTACCGGCGCGGCGTGCCCGCGGCCGGCGTCGAATCGCCCTCCTCCGAAGGGCTCTCGATCGACTTACGCTATCGTGATATGGTCAGGAATCCCCTCGAGATCGGACGCGTTCCGCAGGGGCAGGACGTGGTGGCCGAGGTCCGGATCAAGAATCTGACGCCGAACCGGCTCAAGAACCTCGTCCTGACGCACCTCACGGCGGCCGGATTCCAGATCAAGAACCCGCGCTTCGGCGGCGGCGCGGAGACCGCCCCGGCCGAAGTCGACTACCAGGACATCCGCGACGACCGCGTCTATTCCTACTTCGGGCTCGGGCCCGGCGAGGAGCGCGTCTTTCTCGTCGTGCTCAACGCCTCCTACCGGGGCCGATACTATCAGCCGGGCGTCGCCGTCGAGGCCATGTACGACGCCGCCCTGCACGCCAACACGAAAGGACAATGGATCGAGATCGTCCAGTGAACTTCAAAGGATTATTGAGGCAGGGCGTTTCCTCGGGGCGTTCCCGTCCGGCTTCGGCTCCACCCATCCCCCCGAGGGCGGAGGGGGAACAAACTCCCTTCCCCCTCCGGACCACCCTTCTCCGCAACCTGCGGTTGCTCCGACCAGGGGGAAAGCGCCCCTTGGAACCCCCGGCGGTCCAGAGACCGCGTCCCCTTCCGCCTCAGGCGGACGGGAACTGGCCCCTCGACACCCTGCCTCATATTTCCCATAAGTTCATTGTCGTCAGCATAATATTGGCGGTCCTTATTTTGGCGTGGCTGGCGATCCCGGTCATGAGATTCAAGGACCCCGTTTCGCCGGTGCTGTTCGCGGCCGAGGGCCAGCTGCTCGGAGCGCGGCCGGCGAAGGACGGCCAGTGGCGGTTCCCGCCCGGCGAGCGCGTCCCGGAGCGGTTCTACCAGGTCCTGGTGCGCTTCGAGGACAAGCGCTTCTACGCCCATCCCGGCGTGGATCCGCTGGCCGTGGCCCGGGCCCTGCTCCAGAACCTCGGCTCCGGACGGGTCCGGAGCGGGGCCAGCACGATCACCATGCAGGTCGTCCGCCTGGCTCGCAAGGATAGGCCCCGGACCTTCCTCGAGAAGATCGTCGAAGCGGTCCTCGCCCTGCGGCTCGAAAGTATCCGTTCAAAGAAGGATATCCTGTCGCTCTTTGCGGCTCATGCCCCGTTCGGCGGAAACGTCGTCGGCCTCGACGCCGCGTCGTGGCTCTACTTCGGCCGGAGCCCGGACCGGCTGAGCTGGGCCGAGGCCGCCTTCCTGGCGGTCCTGCCCAACGACCCGGGCCTCCCGGCGACGCAGGCGGGAAGGGCCCGGCTTCAAGCCAAGCGCAACAGGCTCCTCGAAAGGCTGCGCGACGGCGGCTTCGTCCCCGGGCTCGAATGCCGCCTGGCCTTGTCCGAACCCATGCCCGACCGTCTGCGCGCCGTGCCCCGGACGGCGCCGCATCTTCTCGACACGCTCGCCGCAGGGCCCGGGGCCGCGCCGCCGTTCCTCTCCTTCATCGATCTCGAGCTCCAGAAGACGGCCGGCCGCATCGTCGAGCAGCACGGGGCGCGCCTCGCGGACCGAGGCATCCGCAATCTGGCCGCGGTCATCATCGACAATCGCCGGGCCGCGGTCGTCGCCTACATCGGCAACGTCGGGCTCGACCGGAGCGAGGACCAGGGCCAGGCCGTCGATCTCATTCAAAGCCGCCGCAGCACCGGAAGCATCCTCAAGCCGTTCCTCTATGCCTCTATGATCAAAGAAGGCGGATTGACGCCGCTCACCCTCGTCCCCGACACGCCGGTCCGTTTCGAAGGCTTCCGGCCGGAGAACTACGACCGCCGCTTCCGCGGCGCGGTCCCGGCCCGGACGGCCCTGGCCTGGTCGCTGAACGTTCCCGCCGTGCGCGAGCTCCGCGACTACGGCATCCCGCGCTTCGAGAACCGCTTGAGGGACTGGGGCCTGACCACGCTCGACCGGCCGCCTGACGATTACGGCCTGACCCTTGTCCTCGGCGGCGCCGAGGGGCGCCTCATCGAGATCACCTCTCTCTACGCCAAACTCGGCCAGCTTGCGCTCGCCGCGCCCGGCGGCGGCCGCGAAGTGAGGCTCCTCCGGGACGATCCGGAGAGTCCGTCGTCGATGAAGGGCCTCGGCGCCGCGTCCGCCTACCTCACGCTCGAGGCCCTGACCGAGGTCAACCGGCCGGACGAGGAGGGCTTCTGGCGGAATTTCAGCTCCTCGAAGTGGCTGGCCTGGAAGACCGGGACGAGCTTTGGCCTGCGGGACGGCTGGGCCGTAGGGATCACCCCCAACTACACCATCGGCGTCTGGGCCGGGAACGCCGACGGCGAAGGGAAGCCCGGTTTGACGGGGCTCGGGGCGGCGGCCCCGGTCCTTTTCGATCTCCTCGGCGCCGTCGACGGCGGCGGCCGGATCGGCCGGCCGGCATCGGGTTTCAAGGAGGTCCGCATCTGCCGCGATTCAGGATATCTGGCGACCGACCTCTGCCCGGCCGAGACGATCGAAGTGCCCGCGGAAAGCGGCTTTGACCGGATGTGCGCCTTCCACCAGGCCGTCCATCTCGACGCCTCCGGCCGGTTCCGCGTCGACAGCCGCTGCGAGCCCGTCGACAAGATGCGCCACGAATCGTGGTTCGTCCTGCCGCCCGCGCAGGAATATTACTACCGGACCGATCACGCCGAATACAGGCCTTTGCCCCCGCTGCGGAGCGATTGCGCCGCCGCGGCGGCCGGGGAACGCGGCTCGCGCGTTATGAGCCTGATCTATCCCGAACCGGACGTGTCGGTCTACGTGCCGGTCGGCCTCGATGGGAAAGTCGGGCAGGTCGTCTTCGAGGCCGTCCACCGCGAGAGCGGGGCGACCATCCACTGGTCGCTCGATGAGACCTATCTCGCCTCGACGCGTGTCTTTCACCAGATCGGCGTCGCGCCCGAACCGGGCCCGCACCGGCTGGTGCTGACCGATGACGAGGGCCGGCGCCTGGAGCGGGATTTCGAGGTCGTCAGCCCGGTCCGCCGTCGCGTCCGCTGACTACTTCTTCATGTCCTTGTCGAAGGCGACCGTCGAGGGCGAGAAATTCATGGCCCGAACGAAGTCGAGCGCTTCTTGGGCCCCGAACTCGCGGTCCATGGCGTTGTCCTCCCACTCGACCGAGAGCGGGCCGTCGTAGCCGACGGCGTTGAGCTCGCGGATGACGCCATCGAAATCAACGTCGCCGTGGCCGAGCGAGCGGAAGTTCCAGCCGCGCCGGACGTCTCCGAACGGCAGGAACGAACCGAGGATGCCGGCCCGGCCGTCGAGGGTCACGGCGACGTCCTTCATATGGACGTGATAGATGCGGTCGGCGAAGTCGCGGATGAAGAGCTCGGGCGCGATGCCCTGCCAGACGAGGTGGCTCGGGTCGAAGTTGAGGCCGAGGGCCAGGCGGCACTTGAAGACGTCGAGCAGGCGCCGCGTCGTGTAGAGGTCGAAAGCGATCTCGGTCGGGTGGACCTCGAGGGCGAACTTGACGCCCTGCTCGTCGAACTCGTCGAGGATGGGGGACCAGAGGTCGCAGATCGCCTTGTATCCGGCCTCGACCATCTCCTCGGTCGTGGTCGGGAAGGAGTACCAGGCCTTCCAGATGGGCGAGCCCATGAAGCCGTTGACGACGGAGCAGCCCATCGCCCGGGCGGCCTTGGCCGCGGCCTTCATCTCGTCGACGGCCCACTTGCGCAGGGCTTCGGGCTTGCCCTTGACCTTGGCCGGCGCGAAGCCGTCGAGGCGAGGGTCGTATTCGTCGCCGACGCACTGACCCGCGAGATGAGCGCCGAGAGCCCAACACTTGAGGCCGTGCTTCTGGAGGATGCTCTTGCGGTCGCGGACGTAGGCCGGGTCGGACGCCGCCTTGCGGACGTCCATGTGGTCGCCCCAGCAGGCGATCTCCAGGCCGTCGTAGCCCCAGGCCTTGGCCTTGCGGCAGATCTCGCCGAACGGCATGTCGGCCCACTGGCCGGTGAATAACGTGACGGGTCGAGCCATGTTGTCCTCCTTAGGGTCTCTTGTGCCTTCTGGCCCCGGCCGCCCTGGCCTTTTCTTTCAGATACTTGAGGTCTTCCAGGTCTTTGGGCCTGCCGCAGGCTTCCTTGTTCCTGATCAGGTCCGAGAGCCCGATGAACGGCACGCGGATCTTCTTCCCTTTGATGACGTGGACTTGTCCGCTCCGGCCCTTCCAGGCTTCAGGGAAGGCGACGCCGGAGATCTCGTTGATGAGGTCGATCCGGTTCGGCGGACGGCCGAATTGGATGACCGTTCCAACTTTGCCAAGATCGTCCTCCGACTTGATGCCGGGAACCCGGCCTTCCCAGAATTCTTTCAAGGCCTCGAAGAGACGCGAGCGATTGATCTCGGAAGGCTCAAAGAAGATGTCGATATCGCCGGTCAATCGGGCGAAGCCGTGGAAGATGACAGCTTCAGCCCCGATGATGAGAAAGCGGACCTTGTGCATAGCCAGGACGGAGAGCATGTCCTGGGCATCGGGAGGGAAGTGGGCCGGCATTATCTCGTTGGCCGCGATTCGCGGATCGGCCGCGGATGGTCGCCGAAGTATCTCACCCGAAGCTCGCGGGCGATCCGTTGCCGTTCCCGGGGCGTCAAACGGATATAAAAGCGGATGTCGGCGGCCTCCTGCTCCTTGTGAGATCTGAAGACCTTGATTTCCCGGCAGGTCCGCTTCATGCCAGTATTATCTCATACTCGAGGCCCCCGGAGGAAGATGCCTGTTGCGCCGGGCCTCTGGCCGGGATGAACTTGATCTCGTACTTCCTG
>CAZIQR010000106.1:1751-9826 GCA_964541055.1 uncultured Eubacteriales bacterium | reverse complement strand
TCACAAAGGACAGGAGGAGTGAACATGAGGTCACGAAGAGGTCTGATCGCGATTGTCCTGAGCCTGGCCCTGGCCTCGGCCTTGACCGCTCAGGTCGGCCGCCAAACGGGCGTGATCAAAGGCGTTCTCACGGATGCCGCCGGAGCGCCCCTGCCCGGGGCGAACGTGGTCGCCGAAAGCCCCGTACTGATGGGCAACGTGGCCGCCGTCACGGATCCGAACGGCGCCTACCGGCTGATCAACCTGCCGCCGGGGACCTACACGATCACGGCGAGCATGCCGGGCTTCAAGACCGTCAAGCAGACCGGCGTCCTGGTCCAGGTGGGCCAGACGTATCTGGTCAACATGAAGACCGACGTCAGCGCGTTGAGCGAAGAGATCACCGTCACCGGCACGGCGCCCGTCGTGGACGTGGAATCGAACAAGATCACGAGCGTCATCACCACGGAGCTGCTGCAGAAGCTGCCCCTCAGCCGGAGCATCAACGGGCTCTTCAATATCACCGCCGGCAGCGCGGGCAACATCGCGGCCTACTCGGGCAGCATCCACGGCGGCAATTCCGGCTCCACGGCCTTCGAGATCGACGGCGTGAACGGCGAGAGCCCCACGACCGGCGGCATGCAGGTCAATCCCCAGTATGAGAGCATCGAGGAGATCGAGATCGCGACCGGCGGCCTGCCCGCCCAGGTCGGCGCCTCCGGCGGATCGTTCATCTCGGTCGTGACCAAGTCGGGCGGCAACGAGTTCCACGGCCAGGCCCAGACCTACCTCACGTCCAAGGGCCTCAACCAGATGCTTTTCACCAACGAAGAGCTCGTGTCCCTGGGGAGGACCAAGCCCGCCTTCGCCAAGTACGACGTGGATGGATCGTTCTCCCTCGGGGGGCCGATCCTCAAGGACAAGCTCTGGTTCTTCGGCACGCTCGACTACCGCCAGAGCGAATACACCCTCAACTTCGACCCAGTCACGCTGGACGGCACGGAGTATCTGCCTTACACCAACCCCAACAAGACCTGGACGCCCTTCTTCAAGCTGACCACGCAGATCAACAAGAACCTGCGCCTCTTCGTCATGTACAACGGCACCTACACGAAGAGCATCTATGACGCCGGCTACTACGTCACCACCGACGCCAACACCCTGTCCGACTCGAAACGGAACGCGCTGACCGGCGAGCTGAGCTGGATGCTCGGGCCCAATACCTACGTCTACGTCCGGGGCGGCTTCAACGGCTTCAATTGGGCCCTCACCGGCCGGGCGGATTCCGCGGCCAATGTCGGCAAGGTCGACTGGTACACCGGCTACACTTGGAACGGCAAGGCCTATGAAGAGCAGTGGACGCTCCGCAACGGCGAGACCGGATCGGTCCGCCTGACCCACTTCATGGACAACGTCCTCGGCGGCAACCACGAGCTCGGGGCGGGCGTCGAGTACGTCTACAGCTTCGACAAGCTCACGGTCGCCAAGCCGAACCCGCTGACGATGTACTACTGGGACGGCGATCCCTACACGAACGCCGCCCAGGGCCTGGAGCGGGACATCTACGGCGACGGCTACATCGAGCTCTCCAATCAAGGCCCCAACAAGGGCGACTCCAGCAAGAACCTGCCCGGCAACCGCATCGGCGCCTACCTGCAGGATTCCTTCACCGTCAAGAACCGGGTGACGGTCAACCTCGGCGCCCGCCTCGATTGGTACTGGGGCGGCTTCCAGGGCGCGACCTCGACGGGGACCGATCCGGACGGCCTGGCCTACAAAGTGGGCGAGCAGGTCGCCGAGACGATCGGCTACAACCCCTACGCCGCGAACACCTGGGTCCCCATCTCCAAGACCATGGACTTCACGAGCATCTCGCCGCGGATCGGCGTCAGCTATGACCTGTTCGGCAACGGCAAGACCGCCCTGAAGATCGCCTGGGGCCGCTACTACGAGGCCATGCCGGTCATGTGGTTCAGCAACGCCCAGTCCTCGATCCAGGCCCACTACGGCTTCAACTGGTGGGACGACAACGGCAACCACATCCCCGACGATCCGGGCATCGACACGTATCTGCCCTCCGACGATCCCGGCGTGGAGTTCGTCGAGCAGGATCCGGCCTCCCTGCGCCAGCTGGTCGCGGGCAAGGGCGAGCAATATGCGCTCAAGGCGCCCTGGAACAACGAGTTCGTCCTCTCCCTCTCGCATGCCCTGGCGAAGAACCTCGTGGTCAAGCTCCAGTACGTCAACAAGCTCGGCCGCCGCGACCACTGGGACACGATGTACAACACGTCGACCAAGGACTATCTGAACTCGACCCAGGACGCGCCGGCCGGCTTCTGGGTGCCCTTCACAACGACTGTCCCGGCGGTGGGCGACTGGCCGGAAAAGACCGTCACCGTCTATGTCCCGACCAACGATTACAACTGGGACAACGTCGTCTGGCGGCAGGCCAGCAATCCCTATTCCAAGCGCCGCTACAACGGGGTCGAGCTGACCTTCGACAAGCGCTACGCCAACGGCTGGGCCATGGGCGGCTCGATCACCCTGGCCAAGGCCAACCAGCAGACCGCCTGGGACCCGAACGACCTCGTCAACGGCTGGGGCGCCGACATCAACGACATCCCGATGGCCATCAAGCTTTATGGCTCGTTCAATCTCCCGCTGGGCTTCGTCGGGTCCTTCATCTACCGCCACCTCGAAGGCGGGCCGCTCAACTACGGCGGGAACTTCTGGGACAAGACGACGGACGTCGCCATCCGCGTTCCGACCGCCTGGCTCCTCGCCCACGACTGCGTCACCTGGTATGGCGACATCTATGTCATGCTGGAACCCAATGGCACGCACCGGCAGTCCTCGTGGGACAATGCCGACTTCCGGCTGGAGAAGGAGTTCCGGTTCGGCTTCGGGACCGTCGCCGCTTTTGTCGACGTCTCCAACCTGCTCGGCAACAAGTACGTCTACAGCGGACTGAATCCCGGCGGGATCTGGTCTCCGACCGACGAGAACACCAGCTCGGGGACCCGCACGCTCGGCTACAATTACAAGCGGATCACGAGCGTTGCGGGCCTGAGGACCTTCCGGGCCTCGGCCCGCGTCACGTTCTGATCTCTTTGTCCTGGAGGGAAGGGGCCCGGCCCCTTCCCTTTTTTTTCGCCTCGGGCGGGCGCATAATAGAGCCTGGAACAGAGCTCCCGATGAACATGACGCGTTGGACCGGACGGATGAGCGCCGGCCCTCTCCTCGCGGCCATCGCGATCGCCACGGCGTTCGCCTTGCCGGCCGCGTTGGCGGCCCAGGAGAACCTGGGCCGGGGGCGGGTCTCCGGCAAGGTCATCGACGAGCGGAAGCAGCCGGTGGAAGGCGCGAAGATCGTCGCCCAGAGCCTGACGGCCGCCGGCACGAAGCTCGAAGCCCGGACGGACGCCAAGGGCGCCTTTATCGTCGGGGGGATGGGCTCCGGGCCGTGGCGTTTCGTCGCCAGCAAGATGGGGTATCTGGATGAGGCCCTGGAGGTCGACGTCCATCAGCTCCGAGCCAATCCGCCCATCGTTATCGTCCTGAAGGAGCCGGCTGCGGCCGCGGCGGACGGCTCGCGGGAGGCGGCCGAGAGCGCCCTGGCCCAAGGGAACAAGCTTCTGGCGGAGGAGAAATACACAGAAGCCCGGACGCTCCTGGAGGAGTTCCTGGCCGGCCATCCCGATAGCTTCCAGGTCCGCCTCCAGATCGGCCAGTGCGGGCTCAAGCTGGGAGAGCTGGACAAGGCCGAACAGTCGTTCGCGGCGCTTCTCGAAGAGATCCAGAAAAGGTCGGGCTCCTACGCCAAAGAAGCCGACCTGGCCGCCCAGGCGCTCGCCGGCTTGGGCGAGGCCGCGGTCCGGCGCGGCGACATCGACTCCGGGATGACGTATTTCCGACAGGCCCTGGAGGTCGCCCCGGCGGACGCGAAGGTCGCCTACAACGTGGCCGAGATCTTCTTCGCCAACCAGAAGATCGACGAAGCCATCCAATATTACCTGGCGGCCCTCCAGATCCGGACGGACTGGCCCAAGCCGTACAACAAGCTCGGCCTGGCCTATCTGAACAAGGGGGATTACCCCAAGGCCCTGGAGTACCTGCGCAAGTTCGTCGCCATGGAGCCGGAAAGCCCGGCGGCCGCCGAAGCGAAGAACCTCATCGCCGCCATCGAGCGCATCAAATAAGGAAGCCGGAAGGGCCCGATGAAATCTTGGAGATCACGGCTGGCCGCGGGCGTAATGGCGGCCGTCGTCGTGACCGGGTTCCTCGCTGCCGGCCCCGCCGCAGGCGGTCAAAAGGCGGCCAAGCCGAAGCTCCCCGAGAGCTATCGCAGTTGGCTCAACGACGAGGTCGCCGATATCATCGCTCCCATGGAACGCGAGGTCTTCCTGAAGCTCCAGACCGACCGGGAGCGCGACCTGTTCATCGAGGCCTTCTGGAAGCAGCGCGACCCCAGCCCGGGGAGCCCGGAGAACAAGGCCAAGACCGAGCACTACCGCCGCATCGCCCACGCGGACCGGTACTACGGGCGCGACGCGCTCCGCCCGGGCCACAAAACCGACCGCGGCCGCATCTCCATCATCCTGGGCGAGCCCCGGGACATCCAGAGGTTCGAAGGGAAGAGCGGGACCTATGACACCGAGGTCTGGTTCTACGAAGGCAAAACGGACCTCGGGCTCCCGGCCGGATTCAACGTCGTCTTCTTCAAAGAAGGGGGCACGGGGGAATACAAGCTCTACAGCCCGACGAGCGACGGGCCTCAGGCCCTGATCGCGGGCTGGACCGGCGGGCCGAATTACGCGGCGGCCTACCAGAAGCTCCAGACCCTGGAGCCGGACCTGGCCTCCGTCTCGCTGTCTCTTGTCCCCGGCGCGAACGACGGCCTCTCCGGACGGCCCTCCCTCGCGTCCGACATCCTGATCCGGCGCATCGAAACCACGGCGGCCCGCTCGGTCGAGGCCCAGTACGCCCAAAAGTTCCTTGAATACAAGGACCTGGTCGAGGTGGAATACACGGCGAACTACATCGACAGCGACAGCCTGGTCAACGTCTTCTTTGATCCCGCCGGATTCTATTTCGTCCACTACGCCGTCGAACCCCGTCGGCTGTCGGTCAACCAGTCCGCCGACGTGTTCGAGACGACCCTCAAGGTCAACGGCCGGGTCACGACCGTCGCCGGCGGCCTCGTCTATCAGTTCGATAAGACCGTCCCCATCCGTTTGACCGCCGAGGAGATGAAGAGCGCCAGCCAGGTCCCGTTCGACTTCCAGGACCTGTTCCCGCTCGTCGCCGGCGACTATAAGCTGTCCGTTCTCATCAAGAACGAGGTCTCCAAGGAGTTCACGTCCGTCGAGCAGGCCCTCCGGATCCCCGGGGCGGACGCGGCTGTGTCCCTGACCCGGCCGCTCCTCGGCTACCGGGCTGTCAGGCTGGACACCGCCGCGGCCTCCAAGGTGAAGGCCTTTCGCGTCGGACCCTACCAGATCTACGGCCAACCCGGCCGGATCTTCACCCGGCAGGATACCATGGCCGTCGCCTTCCAGATCAACGACGCGGCCGGGGCCGGCCGGGACGCAAGCGAGGTCCGCATCGAGTTCCTCAAGGACGGCCAGCCCGTCCGCGACGTCCGCCGGAAACTCGCGGAATACCCCGACCCCCGCAATATCGTTGAGGAGGTACCGCTGGCCGGATTCGCGCCGGCGCACTACTCGGTCAGGGTCTCTTGCCTCGGCGGCGATAAGGAACTGGCCTCGGCCGTGGAGGAGTTCGACCTCAGCTTCGCCGAAAGCCTGCCGCGGCCCTGGCTCTCCTCGCGCGTTCTGCCCGAGGCCGGCGACCCGGTCTACCGGATCATGCTGGGCTCGCAGCTGTTCAACCTCGGCCGGACGCCCGAGGCGAAAGCCTGCTTCGAAAAGGCCGCGGCTGAGAGGCCGGGGTCGGAAGAAGCGGCGGCCGGTCTGGCCCGGGCCGAGCTCGCCCTTGGTGATCCCGCTTCCGCCACGCGCGCCCTGGCCCCGTTCGTCGACGCCGGGAAAGCGGCGGCCTACGACACCCTCCTTCTCGCCGCCGAGGCGCGCAAGCGAGCCGGGGAGTTCGCTCCGGCCGTCGACCTCTACGATCGGGCCGTTTCCCATTACGGCATCAACGCCGTCCTCATGAACGCCATCGGGGAATGCTATGAGGGCCTCGGCAAAGCCGGAGAGGCCCTGGCAGCCTATGAGAAATCGCTCCAGCTCAGCCCGGACCAGCCGGAGATCAAGAAGAGGGCGGGCGCGCTGAAGAAGAAGGCGCCCTGATCAGGGTTTCTGGCACGTCCCGCAATCGTTGGCTCTTCCCCCCCGTCCTGCCGCCTGCCGTGGCGCCGGGCCTTTCCACATTGACAGGAGTAGGGGGGAGCCTTATCATCCGCGCATGAGGGGCCGGTCCCGATCGAGGTCCGGAGCGCTCGCCGCAGCGGCCCTCATCCTCTGTTCATGGACCTGCCGGACCGGCGATGGAGACCATCCGGCGCCATCAGACACGGCGTCGCTCGAGCTTCCCGCGGGGTTTCCGGCCGGCCCGCCCTATTTCGTCCGGGTCCCGCCGCCGGAGGATTGGCGCTTCTTGCGCAAGCCCCTGACCTCCTTCGACAAAGCCCGGAAATGGGGGCCGCTCTACGATCTGCGCCAATCGGACCTCTCCGCCCTGGACCTTTCGGGCCGCGTAACGGATCTCGGCAACAGCTTCTTCGATACGGTCACGAAGTGGCCGGCCGTCCTGCCGCGGGGCTTCGACCCGGCCAAGATCCTCGAGGTGAACCGCGGTCCCGGCCTCGGCCTCAGGGATCTTCAGGCCCGCGGCTTCACGGGTCGCGGCGTGGCCGTGGCCGTCATCGACACGCCGCTCCTGCTCGACCATGTCGAGTACGCCGGCCGGGTCCGCTACTACGGCGAGGTCAACGGCCTCGGCGTCCCGGCCAATTTTCACGGCACGCTGGTGACCTCCATCCTGGCCGGCCGCGCCTGCGGCGTCGCTCCGGAGGCCGAGATCTATTATGTCGGCAGCCACAACTACGACGTCGACCGGGCCAAGGGCACGATGACCCCCAACGCCGGGCACTATGCCAAGGCCCTGGACCTCCTTCTCGAGGTCAACGGCCGGCTCCCGAGGGATAAGAGGATCCGGGTCGTCTCGATCTCCTCCGGCTGGGGGCCCAAGAACCCCGGATTCAGGGCCATGAACAGGGCCGTCCAAAGGGCCGCCGCGGCCGGGATCTTCGTCGTCTCGGGCAATATCGTCGCCGCGCCCGGACCGGGCTTCTGGTTCTGGGGCTTCGACCGGGCCGGGAGCGAAGATCCCGACAGTCTCGCTTCGGCCCGGGTGCTGGGCTGGCGAGAATGGATCACGCAGGTCGCCGGCCGGGACGGTTTCGACAAGTTCTATGCGCGAAGCCTCGGCCGCGCAGGGAATATCGAGTTCCTCATTTTTCCCGAAGGCTCGAAGACGGTGGCGCAGGCGGGCGGCCGGGACGAATACGGCTTCTACCGCATGGGCGGCTGGAGCTCGGTCTGTCCTTATATCGCCGGACTTTATGCCTTGGCCTGCCAGGTCAAGCCGGACATCACGCCCGCGGCCTTTTGGCGCGCCGCCCTGGTCACGGGGGACCCGGCCGAGGTTCCGGCGGAAAAGCGGACTTACCCGGGACGGTTCGTCAATCCGGCCCGGCTGATCGAGAGCCTGCGCCATGACTAGACGAGGTCGAGGATCCCATGTATTACCTGCTCATCTATCGCACGGTCGAGAACTACGTCGAGAGGCGGGCGCCTTATCGCTCCGAGCACCTGGGCTATTCGGAAGCGGCGCACGCCCGGGGCGAGCTCTTCATGGGCGGGGCCTTGGCCGATCCGGCCGATTCGGCCATCCTGATCTTTAAGGCCGAGAGCCCCGCCGTCGCCGAGGAATTCGCCCGCAACGACCCCTACGTCAAGGCCGGATTGATCAAAGAATGGTCCGTGCGGCCTTGGACGGTCGTCATCGGCGGCTGATCCGGGCCGGAGAAGAAAGGAAAAATCCATGCCGAAGCTCGTCCGTCCGCTCCTGTT
>CAZIQR010000106.1:0-1651 GCA_964541055.1 uncultured Eubacteriales bacterium | reverse complement strand
TCCAAGGCCCGGCCGTCACCGGGCGGCCGTTCCTCCGCGACCGGGGCTGGAACATGTTCCTGACCCTGCCCTGGGACTACGCCAAGAACGACACGGACTACGATCCCCGGGCCCTCGTCGACCCGGCCCGCTGGTGGTTCGCCAACGACGGGTTCTGGCGCACGCTCCTCGACCAGATGGCCGCGGCCCGGATGAATTGGCTCGACATCCACGGCGCCTGGGACATCAGCGTCACCGACGCGCCCAACCTCTACGCCTATTTCATCCAGAGCGAGCGCTTCCCCAAGGTCGGCGTCGCGCCCGAGATCAAGGCCGCGAACCTCCGCCGCCTCAACCGCGTCATCGCCATGGCCCACGCCCGGGGCATCCGCGTCAGCCTGATGGCCTACGAGGCGCGCTTCCACACCCCGCACGCGCCCGATCCCTACCCGGAGAACGAGAAGGACCTTTCGGACTATACCCGCGAGATGGTCGAGAAGATGATCCGCCAGGCGCCCGGCCTCGACGCCATCGGCTTCCGCATCGGCGAGAGCGGCCACGGCGAAGCCTTCTTCAACGCCTATATCGACGCCGTCAAGGCCTCGGGCCGCGCCATCCCGCTCATTACCCGCAGCTGGCTGGCCCGGAAATCGCTCGTCGTGCCTTTGGCCCGCGCCTCCAGGGACTTCACGGTCGAGATCAAGTACAACGGCGAGCAGTGGGGCTCGCCTTACATGCTCATGGGCGGCCGCATGACCGGCTGGTACAGCTATTCGTTCGAGGATTACCTGAGCGATTCGCAAGCGGACGGCGCCGCGCGGATGTGGCCGGGAAACAGGACGGCGGCAGGGGAGACCTGGCCGTCCGAGCCGTACAAGCTCGTCTGGCAGGTCCGGTCCAACGGCACCCACCGGATCTTCCCCTTCTACGATCCGGCGGCCGTGCGCAAGGCCGTCCGGTCCATGCCCCTCGGCACGGCGACAGGCTTTGTCGTCGAAGGCCTCGAGACGTATTACCCTCAGTCGCCCCGCTACTACACGGCCGATCCGAAAGACCTCTATTGCGAGTGGACCCACGAGCGCGACTGGATGTTCCTCAACATGTGGGGGCGGCTGGGCTATGACCCGGCAACGCCCGACTCCACATTTGAGGCCCTGGTCGCGGACAAGCTCGGTGCGGCGTCGAAGGATCTCGTCCCGGCCTGGACGGCGGCGAGCCGGATCGTCCATCTGGCCTTTTCGGCCTTTTCGCTCGGCCCGGACCACCGCAACCATGCCATCGAGCTCGAGTGGGGCGGGGACACGGCCGGATACATCGCCGGCGACCCGTTCGATTCCCACGTTTTCAAATCGGTCCGGGACGATCTGGCCGACGGCGCGACCGCAGGCCTCGACGGCCGCATCCCGCCGCCGCAGACAGCGGCCCGGCTGTTGGCCGAAGCGGCGAGGGCCGAGCAGGCCGCCCGGATCCCGCTCGATTCGGCGCCGGCCGCGGAAAGGAAGCGGCTCAAGGAGCTCGTCACGGTTTGCGAACAAGTCGCCCATCTCGGACGCTACTACGCCGACCGCTTCATGTCGGCTTACCGCGCGGCCCAAGCCGAGGCCGGGACTTCCGGCGCCGCGGGCCAGGCCGCCGGCCACATGCGTGATGCGGCCAAGGAATGGGCCGCCCT
>CAZIQR010000105.1:1221-9852 GCA_964541055.1 uncultured Eubacteriales bacterium | reverse complement strand
AAAATTGGGGACATCGGGCTCTCCCATATGGGATACCCTGGCTGCCTTGACTTGCCCTGGTGCCTCTGTTAAATTCGGGCTCTCCAAACACGCGCGAGGGATAGGACTGTGGATTGGGATTACCTCATCATCACGGCTTCGAACGCCCCTCAAGCCGAGGCCTACCGCCGCCAGATCGATCTCAGGCGTTCCCTCGGCTTCATCCATGATGTGGAGAGGATCCTCGTCGTCCCCGATCCCGCTGGCATACGCGTCGGATCGGGCGGGTCGACCGTCCATTGCCTCCTCCGGGTCCTTGACCTCGAGCTCGGCGGAAAGCCCGGGGGCAAGGCCCGGGCCCGTTCCGGCGTCGAAGCATGGGCTTCGATATTTTCCCGTCTCCGCATCCTGATCGTCCATGCCGGAGGCGATTCGCGGCGCCTGCCGCCCTACGGCCCGTGCGGCAAGATCTTCGTGCCGGTGCCGGGAGAAGCCGGCGGCGCGGCCGGGACGACGATCTTCGACCGCCTCGTCCCGGCCTATCTGCGCCTGCCCCGGCCGGTCGACGGCCGCGGCCAGGTCGTCGTGACCTCCGGGGATGTGTTGCTCGACTTTGACGCGGCCTCGGTTTCATTCTCGGCCAAGGGCATTACGGGCGTCGGCGCGTTTGTCGGGCCTGAGGTCGCCCGGAACCATGGCGTTTACTGCCGCGAGGAGAGCGGCGAGGTCCGTTTGTTCTTGCAAAAGCCTACACCGGCCCGTCAATCGGCCGCCGGGGCCCTCAACGGTCAGGGACAGGCGATCCTCGACATCGGCGTTCTGAATCTCTCGCCCGAAGCCTCGGTCCGCCTCCTCGAGCTTTGCCGGGTCCGAAATGCCCAGCACAAAGGCCGTCCTGGCCTGCGCTCGTCCGGCCCGCTCGCCGGGGCGATCGAAAAGTCCGGCCTCGACATCTACCGGGAGATCTGCTGCGCCCTCGGTGGCGAGACCGATCTCGGCGGCTACATCGACCAGGTCCGCGAGGCCGGTTCACGCGTCGATACCGGCGTTCTCAAGTCCCTCTATCGCGGCCTGAAGTCCCTCCCCTTCTTCGTCGACGTCGTGCCCCGCTTCCGCTTCCTGCATTTCGGGACCCTCCGCGATCTTATCGACAGCGGCCGCAGCCTGGTCGAGTCGGAATCGGCCGAGCCGGTAAGAGCGGCCGGCGTCTTCGTCAATTCCCTGACGGCTCCCCGAGGATCTATCCACGGAGCCGCCTCCTGGGTCGAAGGCTGCCGGATCGCCGCTCCCCTGACGCTCGGCGGGGACAACGTCCTCGCCGGCGTGGATATCGAGATTCCGATGTCGCTCCCTCCTGGCGGCTCGATCGATCTTCTCGAGGGCGCGGGCCGCGGCGGACGTCGCGGCTGGTTCGTCCGTCTCTATTCGACCGACGACGCCTTTCATCTCCCTGCGGACAAAGGAGGCCGTCTCGCCGGCGTGCCTCTCACGGAGTGGCTGAAGGCCATGGGCGCCGAGCCGGAGGAGATCTGGCCGGCGGACCTTCCGGAGACCGAACGAACGGTCTGGAAAGGCCGTTTCTTTCCCTTCTTGCGGGACCGGCAGGGATATCAAGACTGGCTTTGGCTGCTCGAACCGGGCCAGGCGACGGCCGCTCAAAAGCAGCAATGGCGCGCCGCCTCCCGCTTTAGCCTCGAAGAGATCTCCGCCAGGGCCGACCTGCGCGCCTTCGAAGCGCGGCGGCTGGCGATCCGCTCCGAGCTCGCTTGGGGGGCGCTTGCGCGCACCCTGAGCCCGGCAAGCGACCTCTCCGCAGCCGAGATCGCCTTCTTGATCAAGAGCGCCCCCGCCGGAAAGCGGTCCGAGCGTGTCGCCGCCCTGGTCCGCGAGGCCGCCCGGGCGGCGGGCGAATCCAACCGGCTCCAAAGCGGCGGGCTCGAGGCCCTCGGCTTTTCCCGCGTCCTGCACACGGCCGGCTCGGTCCTGGCCGAGCTCTCTGACGGCGGTCGCGGCCTCAGGGTGGCCCGCGATCTGAAAGAAGACGCTTTTCGCCATCTCGGCCGGACCATCGTCTATCGCGGCGGCCGCGTTCCCTCCCCGCCCCGGAACGTCCTCAGAAGCGACGAGATCGTCTGGGGCCGGGCCCCGGCCCGGCTCGACATCGGCGGCGGCTGGACCGACACCCCGCCCTACTCTCTCGAGCGCGGCGGGCGCGTCATCAACGCCGCCGTCAACCTCAACGGCCAGGCCCCCATCCAGGCCTATGCCCGGGTCATCGAAAAGCCCGAGGTCCGCATCAACTCGATCGATCTCGGCGCCCGGGTGGTCGTCGGTTCGCTCGACAAGCTCCTCGATTACCGGAAGCCCGGGAGCCAGTTCGCGCTGGCCAAAGCGGCTTTGGCGCTGGCCGGTTTCTCCCCCGCTTCGGCGTCCTGGCCGCGCGGGGTCCGGAGCCTCGAAGGGATGCTGCGGCGGTTCGGCGGGGGCATCGAGCTGACCACGCTCGCCGCCATCCCGAGCGGCAGCGGCCTGGGGACATCGAGCATCATGGGCGCGGTCCTGCTCTCGGTCATCGGCCGGATGATCGGCCGCCCCCTCTCGCCGCGCGACCTCTTCCACGCCGTCCTCCAGCTCGAGCAGGAGCTGACCACGGGCGGCGGCTGGCAAGACCAGATCGGGGGCGTGGTCGAGGGGGTGAAAGTGATCGAGGCCGACCGGGGCCTCGTCCCCGACCCGCGCATCCGCTTCGTCCCGGCCGAGCTGCTCGACCCGGCCGCGAACGGGGGACGGACGCTTCTCTACTACACCGGGTTGCGGCGTCTCGCCAAGAACATCCTCCACGAAGTCGTCGGCCGCTACCTCGACCGGGACCGGCAGGCCATGGAGACGCTGCGGCGGCTCCATGCCTTCCCGCCGCTCATGGCCGAGGCCATGGCGATGCGCGACGCGGAGAGGTTCGGCGAGCTGATCGATGTCGCCTGGCGTTTGAACGTCGACCTCGATCCCGATCACACGACCCCGGTCATCGAACGCCTTCGGGGCCGCATCCGGCCTCACATCCTGGGCGCCAAGCTCCTCGGGGCGGGCGGCGGCGGCTTTCTGCTGATGGCCTGCCGGTCGTCCGAGGATGCGCTCGCGGTCCGGCGGATGCTCGAGAAGGATCCCCCCAACGACAAAGCCCGCTTCTTCGACTATTCGATCAGCCGCGCCGGCCTCGTCGTCACGGTCTGTTGACGGGGCGCCGACTCAGGCCGCTTTCGGCCCGGGCAGGAACTCGTCCTCGAGGAATTTCTTGAGCGCCAGCTCGTGGATCCAATAGCGGCCTTTCTCGAAGCGGATCTCCCCGTCCCGGCCGATGATGTAGACGCCGGGCACGCCGTCGACCTGAAGGTCCTCGGGGCGGTCCATCAGGCAGATGATCGAATACTCGATGATCACGTAGCGGCCGTCGAGGCCGTGGACCATGTCGACGACGAGCTGCGGGCTGCGGACGTGGCGCTGGACCTCGAGGGCGACGCGGATGGCCTCTTGTGGAAGGCCTCGCCGCTCGACCGTGTTCATGCCCGACGCCCGGAAATCGCCCCTCGGGACTCGGCGATAGTAGCCGAAGGCCCGGTCGCCGACGAGGATGACCCGGATGTCGAAGCCGTCGTTGGGGACGAACTCCTGGAAATAGACATAGCCTTTCTGGCGGCGCCACGGCACGTGGGTCTTGCGCCCGGCCCTCGAGAAGGCCTGCCGGACGATCCGCCGGGCCCGGCGAACGTCCGGCACGAGCTCGACGCCCATCGAACCCGACGAATAGTCGATCTTGCTGACGAGCGGATAGCGCGCCGTCTCGATCGTCGCCAGGGCGTCTTCCCGGGCATGGGAGACGAAGGTCCTGGCAAAAGAAAGGCCGCAGCCGGCGGCGATGTAGGCCTCGAGCGACTTGTTCTCGTAGAGCCGGACCTGGGCGGCGCTCGGGTAGCACCGTTTGCCGAGAAAGCGTTCGAGGAAGCGATACTTGACGCGCGCCTCTTCCAGCCGGTCGAAGTCGTTGGAGACGATGTTGATCACCGCGTCGAGGAGGGCCGCTTTCTCGATCCAGTCGGCGGCATGGAGGTCGTAGATCTCGTAGGGAAAGCCGTTGTTCTCGAGGAACCGGCGATATTTCGTCCAGCGGGGTACGGCTTCGAGGTCCTGGATGATCCCGAGGCGCGGCTTGGCGACACCCGGCGGCCAGTCGATCCGGACGATCTCGGCCTCCTCGATGGCGCGGCCGTCGTCGATGGCTTGGGGCTCGGCCATCGGCAGATATTGCCGCAGCCGGCCATAGGCCCTGGTCTTGCGGAGCTTCCGGACGATCCCCCGCGTTTTCAGCGTCGTCAGCATGCGGGCCTCTTGGCGCCGGCGCGGGGGAGATAGTCGTCGAGCAGGAAGCGCTTGAGCGCCAGCTCGTGGACCCAGACCCGCCCCGGCTCGAACCGGATCGCCCCGTCGTCGCCGAGGACATAGGACCCGGGCCTGCCGTCGACTTTGAGCTGCTCGGGCGTCTCGACCTGGCAGACGATGGAGAACTCGACGATGGCGAAGCGGCCGTCGAGGCCCCGGACCATGTCGACGACGATCTGGGGGAGGCCGAGACGCTCCCGGGCCATCAGGGCGATGCGGACCGCCTCCTCGGGGAGGGCCCGCTTTTCCACCCCTCCCATGCCCGAGGCCCGGAAGTCGCCGCTCAGGACCTTCCGGTAATACCCGAAGGCCTGGCGGCCGATGGCCATGACCCGGACGTCGTAGCCGTCGTTGGGGACGAAGTCCTGGAAGACCACATAGTTCTTCTGGCGGTCCCAGGGCAGGTAGGTGCTTCGCCCGCGCCTCGCGAAGGCCTGCCGGACGATCCGCCGCGCCTGCCGGGGCGTGCGGACGAGCTCGACGCCGAGCGACCCCGACGAGTGATTGACCTTGCTGACGAGCGGATAGGCGGCCCGCCCGGCCATGGCCAGCGCGTCCGCTTTGTCATGGGAGATATGGCTCCCGGCCATCGGGAAGCCGCGGACCTTGGCGACGTACGCCTCGAGGCACTTGTCGTCGTAAAGCAGGGCCTGATCGGCGCTCGGGTAGCAGCGCTTGCCCAGATAGGTCTCGAGATAATGGTACTTGGTCCGGATCTCCTCGAGGGGCCCGATCTCGTTCGAGACGAGCCCGACGACGATGTCGAACGCCTTCGCTTTCTCGATCCAATCGTGGGCGTGGATGTCGAAGATCTCGTGCTCGAAGCCGTTCGTCTCCAGGAACCGGCGGTGCTTGGTCCAGCGCGGAAAGACCCCGATGTCCGGAACGAGCCCGATCCGGGGCTTGGCGACCCCGGCCGGCCAGTCGATCGTCACCGCGTCGGCGTCCTCGATCCGGCCGCGGTCGTCGACGACCCCGACATCGCGCATCGGCAGGCGCTGCCGCAGGCGGGAAAAGAGCATGGACTTCCGGACCTTCTTGACGATCCGCCGGTCCTTGAGGCCCATGGACGCGGCCCTCCTAGAACTTCGCCTGCGGGACTTGGCCGTTCAGAGACTCGATCGTCTCCTCGACGAGCCGGTCGCCGTCGAAACGGAACCGGGCCAGCTCGAGGTTGGCCGGGAAGCTCGCGAGCGACGGGATGCAGCTCAGGCCGCGCAGAAGGCCGTGGAACAGCTGCAGGAAGACGCCGTGGGAGACGACGAGGACGCTCCGGCCGCGGTAGCGCTCGAAGAGAAAGCGCCTGAACCTCTTGGCCCGCTCCCAGACGTCCTCGAACGGCTCGGCCCCTTTCGGATCGACGGTGTGAAGGTCGCCGCCGACCTCGATCATCAGGACCGGGGGATCGAGCTTGAGGACCTCGTCCCAGGTCAGACCTTCCAGGATGCCGAAGTTCCGCTCGTTGCAGAGGGGCGTCTCGACGAGGCGGGTCCTCTCCCCCACCAGGAGCCGGGCCGTGTGGACGGCCCGCGATAGGGTCGAGGTGATGGCCACGTCGAACGTCCGGTCGGCGAGCTTCCGGGCGGCCCGACGGCAGTCGGCGACGCCGTCGTCGCTGAGCGGCACGTCGATCGAGCCGGCATAACGCATATCATGGTTGTAGGCGGTCCGGCCGTGGCGGATGGTATGAACGAGGGTCTCAGCCGGCATCGCGGCCCTCTGTCAGGCGGATGATCTCGTTCAAGCGGGCGACCGAGGTGAAATCGCTCGCCAAGGGGCCGATCTTGACGGCGTCGGCGCCGAACAGGCAGGCCAGGAGCGACAGGAACGTCGACTCGGTGCTGATCGACCGGTGGGAAGCGATGGCGACGTGTCCGGTCTCCTTCGCCGCCTGGAGGGCCCGCACGACCGCCGTCACCGTTCCGGCCTGGTTCGGCTTGATCACGGCGCCGTTGGCCGTCCCCCGGGCGGCGCCCTCGCGGATGCGGCCTGCGTCCGAGGAATACAGGTTGTCGCCGACGATGACGCACGACGGCTGCGAAGAGGTCAGGGCGCGCCAGGAATCGAAATCCTGCTCGTGGAACGGGTCCTCGAGAAAGCGGAGGCCGTAGTCCCGGATCAGGCCGGACCAGTAGTCGACGAAGGCCTCGCCCGAGAACGCCGTGCCGTCGGTCAGCCCCAGCCGATAACCGTCCCCGGTCCAGAGATCGCCGGCCGAGGCGTCGATCATCAGCTCATAGCGGTCGGCGAGGCCCAGTCCCCGCACGACGTCCAGGAGAAAATCGAGCACGGCCCGATTGTCGAGGGCGGCGAAGGCGTTGACGAGATGACCCGCGGCCACGGCCTTGGCCTGCCGGAGCTGCCGCTGGGCGACCAGGCGCTGGATGGCATTGTGCTCGGGCACGACCTCGGCCAGGTCCCGGCTCTTGGCGACCAGGAGGAACTCGGAAAAATCGCTGAGCACCGGGTTGGTATAGGCGAACCGTCCGCCGTTGAGGATGTTCAGGGCCAGGCGGGGCGGCTCGAGCTTCCGCGGCGCGAGCCCGAAGAGATCGAAGGCCGGCCGGGCCCGATGCCTGGCCGTGAAGAAGGCCAGCGAAAGGGCGAAGGCGTTGTTCCGCCCGAAGGCCGGGATGCGGGCCTGGAGGTACTCGTCGAACGTGGCCTGGGAGATCTCTTTCCCGAGGAACCCCTCGTCCGCGATGGTCCGGATGATCGACGGAGGGGTCGTGGTCGACCGCCGGTCCTCATAGATGCTGATCGTTTCGCCCTGCGGCGAAGCGCCGCAGCCGACCGAGCCGTCCGCGAGCTCGACGACGAACTCGGGGGTGAACTCGACGTGCGAGTTCAGAACGGTCCGGTAGGAGATCGATGAGATGGCCGGCATGGATCCCTCATGATCCCCCTTTTACCAGAACGACTCCGGGACGTAGACGACGTCGCCCTCCTGGAGCCGCATGTCCACCTTTTTTCCCTTGATGATATCCTTCAAGTTCGCTTTGAACTTGATTTCGCTGCCCGCCTTGTCCTTGCGCGAGACCGTGATCGCCGTCTCCTTGGCCCCCTGGGCCAGTCCGCCGGCGCCGGCGATCGCCTGAAAGAGGGTGAGGCCCTGGGACAACTTGGCCGTGACGGGTCCCGGATTGTTCACCCGCCCCATGACGAAGACGCGGATCTCCCGGTCGATGGGGATGTTGATGACGTCGTTCGGCTCGATCGGGATATTGAGCTCCTGATGGCCGCGGACGATCAGGTCCTCGAGATCGATGGTGATGGTCGTCGAGCCGCCGCCGTCCGGCTTCTCGCGAAGGATGAAAGCCTGATCGCCGGCCGCGTCGGTGATGCCGCCGGCCATGGACAGGACCTGGAGCAGGCTCTTGTGGCCGACGAGCTCATAGCTCTTGGGGCTCGTGACCGCCCCGATCACGGCCACCTGCCGGCTCCGGTATTCCTCGATGAAGATCGTCAGCTGCGGGTTCCGGACATATTTGGCCTGGAGGAGGCCCGTCAGCTTGTCGACCGCGCCCTGCTGGGTCAGCCCGTTGAGTTCGACCCGGCCCAGGAGAGGCAGCGAGATCGAGCCGTCCTGGGAGACACGGACCCTCGTGTTCAGATCCGGGACCTCGAAGACGCTGATCTGGAGCAGGTCATCGGGACCGATGCGGTAGGACCGGACGAACTCGTCCCGGGGGGCCGGGGCCGACGATCCTCCGGAGGCGGCGGTCTGGGCCAAGACCGGGAGCCCGGCCAGGGCCATGATGACGGCAAAGCCTACAACTCGCTTCATAAGCGTCCTCTGAAAGGTTTAGTCGCGGGTCCCGGCTAGAAGTCGTACGTCAGATTCAGCCCGTAGAACAACCGCTGGTCGTCCTGTCCCTCGATATTCGAGCGACGGTCCCACCAGCTGACGATGAATCCGAGCGCCGTCGTCCTCATGATCCGGAAATAGAGGCCGCCCGAGTGGATGTTGTAGAGGTCGTGCCGGGTCGGGTCCTCGCTCGTCCCCACCGGGTAACGGTTCGATCCCCTCGAGTAGTCATAGTCCAGGCGGATGAAAAAGAGCGGGTAGAACGAGACGCCGGCGCCGGGCCGCGTCTCGATGTAGTAGGCGTCGCCGTACCAGATCGAGAATTGGACGTCGCGGAGGTAGCTCCCCCGGACGGAAATCATCCGGTTCAGCCGGGCGGACAGCTGGGTGTCGCCGACAAGGCCGTCATA
>CAZIQR010000105.1:0-1121 GCA_964541055.1 uncultured Eubacteriales bacterium | reverse complement strand
CCGCTCGCGCAGGTCGAAGCCCTGGTAATCGATGGCCTCGTAGTCGTACCGGACGGCGCGGTAGCCGAGGGCGAACGATGTCCTGTAGCCCAGCCTCAGGAGCGTCGAGGCGCCGCCGCCGAGCTCTTTGCGCCGGGGCCGAACATCGACCTCGGTGCTGTAGCGCTCGCGGGCGTCGGTGTAGACGCCGTCGACGCTGAAGAAGGCGTTCTTCAGGTTGATCTGGGCCGCTCCCCTGAAATAATAGTTCCAGCTTCTCTCCTGTTCGGTCTTGGAGTACCAGACGTATTGGGGCGACCCGTAGAGCGAGAGGACGAACGCGCGCCGATGGACGGGGACGTAGAACGTCGCCGCCGGCCCGGCCGTCAGGGTGAAGTCCTTGACGGGGTTCGTCGGCTGGTAATACACGTTCGAATCGACCCCGGCGTTGGCGATGACGAGGGACGGCTGGATCAGGAACGGCCCGAAGCGCCAAGGCGCGTTGTCCATGAGCCGCTCGAGCGCCTGGCCCCGCCACGTCTGGGCGGAGAGGGCCGCCGGGATGAGAAGGAGCGCCGCGGCGAGGATCCGGACCGTCCTCATGTGTAGGTCTCTTCGTGGAAGCCGAGGCCCATCTGGCTCAGGTGCTCGATGATGCGGGCCCGGTCGCCGTCGACGGCGGCGTCGATGATGCCCCGGAGGTTGAACTCCCGGCCCTGGAGCATCTCCGTCGCGGGGGCGACATAGATCCGCTCGAACTGGGTCGTCCTGTTCTTCTCCTTTTCGACCAGGATCTCCTCGAAGAGCTTCTCCCCCGGCCGCATGCCGATGAACTTGATCTCGATATCCTCCTCCCGCTGTCCCGAGAGGCGGATCAGGGTCTTGACCATGTCCAGGATCTTGATCGGCTCGCCCATGTCCAGGACGAAGATCTCGCCCTTCTCGCCGAGGGTGTTGGCCTGGATGATCAGGCGCACAGCCTCCGGGATGGACATGAAATAGCGCCGGACCTCGGGATGGGTGACGGTGACCGGCCCGCCCTTGGCGATCTGCTTCTGGAAGAGCGGGATGACGCTGCCCCGGCTGCCGAGGACGTTGCCGAACCGGACGCAGGAGAACTTCGTCCGGCTGGTCTTGGCCAC
>CAZIQR010000104.1:0-9860 GCA_964541055.1 uncultured Eubacteriales bacterium | reverse complement strand
GGGGTCACTTTCTCCGCCGCGATCGGCCGCCGAGGAGCCTCGGGGATCATCTCCGTTCGCCTGCCGGCGGGGAGCGGAGTTTGCGAAGCGGACCTGCAGAATTAGGCCGAGCACTCGAGGCCCAATTCTGCGAAATATCCAAGAAAAGCTCTTTGTTTAGGACATCTACCAGATGTGCAGCTCCGAGTCTCTCCGCAGCGCATCTGGGCCTCCGCTCTCTAAGTTCGCTCCGGGTAGGTCTCCGTCGCGCTGAAGGCTAAATCACCGCCTTATGCTCCCTCCGACGATTCCCCTCATCCCCTTCTTCGGCGGCCTTATCGACGGAACGCTCACGATTTTCCCCACAGCTCAATTACGGAAAGTCCACCTGATATCGAGGTTGCCAGATCAGGCCGTGATCCCGGCGTGGGACGAGGCGCTATGAAGCCGGAAGGTGATCCGCTTGGAGCGGGAGATCGTGACCCGGCCGCCGATCGGCACGACCATGAGGTTCCGCGAAATGTCGTGGCCGAAGTTGGAGACCGTCAGGATGGGCAGGGGATAGCCCTGCTTGCGGCGGTCGCGGACGACGTCGGCGAGATAGGCCCGGATGAAGCGGATGGACTCGCGCGGCGTCTTCGACGTCCCGACATGGTTCTTCCCCGGGGGCGTGACCGAGCCGATGACGATGCCCTTGATCCCGGCGAAGACGTTGTGGCGGCGCAACGCGGCGAGCAGGCGGTGGAGGTCCTCGACGTCGACCTGGATGTCTTCGAAGAAGAGGATATGACGCCGCCAGCTGAACTTGGGGGGCTTTCCCCGGTTGAGGAAGTTGACGAAGGTCGAGAGGTTGCCGCCGATGGGGATGCCGGACAGCCTCCGGGGCGGGGGAGGGGTCAGCCAGGCCGAGCCTTTGTAATGGATCTCTTCCCCGCGGATGAGGGCGATGAGGCTCCGGAAATCGCCTCGGCCCACCTTGAGCGAAGGGAAATAGATGACCGGGACGCGGCAGGCGTGATAGATCTCGTTCAGGAGGAAGGTGAAATCCGAGAAGCCAACGAACAAGGGGCGGCGGGCCCGGATGACCCGCAGGTCCTTGGCGTCGATCTTGCGGATGAGGTCCTCGGCCCCCGTGCCCCCGGCGACGGAGATGATCAGGTCGAGGCCCCGGATGGATTCCTTGAACACGGCCGCCCGGTCGTCGACGGGCGCCGTGACGTGGTCGATCTCGGTGTCGCTCGAGTAGAGGTGGGGGCTGAGATAGACCGTTCGGACCCCCAGGGCCTTCTTGAGCCGCCGGGCCGTCCGGTCGAGGAGCGGCTTCTCCCGGACCGACAGACAGGTCGAGGGGGCGATGAAGCCGATCTTCTCGTAGACCATGGTGACAGCGATGCGCGATAGAGGGCTAGCCTAGCAGAAAAAAGGGGCCCTGTCGAACGCGCGGCTGGCCGTCCCGGCGCGTCCCCGGGCCCCTTCGATCAGAAGGACTTGAGCTTCTGACCGGGACCCGAGAGCTGGAGGGCCTTGAGGGCCTTCAGCTCGATCTGGCGGATCCTCTCCCGGGTCAGCTTGAAGTGCTGGCCGACCTCTTCGAGCGTGTATTCCCTTCCGTCGCCGAGGCCGTAGCGCATCCGCAGCACCAGCGTTTCCCGCTCGGGCAGGGTGCGCAGGGCCGCCTCGATCTGCTCGCGGAGATTGATGTGGATGACCGTGTCCGGAGGGGACGGGAAGGCCTTGTCCTCGAGCAGGTCGCCGAGGCAGCCCTCGCCGTTCTCGCCGAGCGGCGTCTCGATGGAAACGGGATCCTGGGAGCTATAGAGCATCTCCAGGACCTTATTGACGGGCAGGTTCATTTTCTTGGCCAGCTCATCGGGATTGGGCAGCTTGCCGCTCTCCTGGACCGAGGTCTGGGAGATCTTCTTGAGCCGGTGGATGGTCTCCGTCAGGTGCACGGGGATGCGGATCGTCCGGCCCTGGTCGGCGATGGCCCGGGTGATGGACTGGCGGATCCACCAGGTCGCGTAGGTCGAGAACTTGTGGCCGCGCCGATAGTCGAACTTCTCGGCGGCCCGCATCAGGCCGATGTTGCCTTCCTGGATAAGGTCGAGGAGCTGGAGCCCCCGGCCCTGGTATTTCTTGGCGATGGAGACGACCAGCCTCAGGTTCGCCGAAACGAGGTCGCCCTTGGCCCGTTCCCGGGTCCGGCGGCCGGACTGGATGGCCAGGAGGATGGCCTTGTTGTCTTTGCGGAGCTGTTTGCCGGCCTCCTTGAGGCTCTCCTTCAGGCGGAGCTGGACGGCCTGGACGATCCGGTCCTGGAATTCGGGCTTTAGCTCGAGCTCGCGGGCCAGCTGAACGATGCGGACGGCCAGCCGGCCGCGGGCATAACGGTTCCGGACGAGGGGCCGGATCTTGATCAGCCGGCCGCAGAGGGCCTTGATCTTGTGGATACGCTCGAGGACCTCGCTCCGCCGGTCTGCGAGGCTGTCCTCGGTGAAGCTGTCCTCGGCCATGTTGAAGTACTTGACGAAGGCCTCGGGGGTCCTCTTGAGAAGGGCCTCAAGGGAGGCCAGCTCGTCCAGCGTATATGGGGTCCTGACGAGGGCCTTGAGGATGGCCCTCTCGCCGCGCTCCATGCGCCGGGCCAGGCCGATTTCCTGGTCCCGGGAGAGAAGGAGGATCGAGCCCATCTCCCGCAGATAGATCTTGACCAGGTCGGCGGTCTGCTCGATGTCCTCGGGCGAGTTCAGGCCCTTGCCGCGGCCGTTGCCGTTCCTGGGTTCGCCGAGACGCCCGCCAAGAGAAGCGGGATCGGCCCCGAAGGGATCCTCGTCCTCCGCGAAGACGTGGCCGGACGGCCCGCTGGGGAGGAGCCCGAGCAGCTCTTCGTCGTTCTTGTACTTGTATTCGGTCGCCATGATCGTCTCCCTAATCTATTATTCTTATAGGAAAACTACATTCCTAAGCTTTTCGTTTCTGCGCCTGGACCTTTTTTCATTTTCAGGAGCCCGCAACCTCAGTTTCTAACCGGGTTGACGGTGAAAAAGTTTCACCCCCGGGGGGCGGGGCTCCCGGACAAGAAGCGCGGAGGATACCCCCTCCCCTCACGCTTGTCAAGAAAAAACTTTACATCGCGGGAATTCTCCCTATCAGAACCGCCGGCCTCCGAGGGCCGTTCCCGCCTGAAGAGCCACCTTCCAAGTCTTAATCTCATCTTGGTCCCTCCGATGGCATTCCCCCTTCTTCAAGATTCGTGCCAGGACAACGGCAGGGAGGCGTCCTATAAAGAGGACAGCAACAGGTTATCGGTTGGGCTCAATAGCAGACGTAGCCGTGTCTCTCGAAGTATTTTTGATGATACTCTTCCGCCTTGTAGAAAGCCGAGGCGGGAACGAGCTCGGTCGCCAGGCGTCTTTTGAATGTCCCGGACTTGGCGAGCTCGGCCATGATCGCCACGGCCGTCTCCTTCTGGGCCTCGCCGTGATAGAAGATGGCGGACCGGTACTGGGTGCCGCGGTCGGGCCCCTGCCGATCGACCTGGGTCGGGTCGTGGATCGAAAAGAAACGGCGGACGAGATCGGCATAGGGGAGCCGTGACGGATCGAACGTCACTTGAACGGCCTCGGCGTGGCCCGTCTTGTCGGTGCAAACGTCTTCGTAGGTCGGGGCGACGGTTTTTCCGCCGGTGTATCCGACCACCGTGGCGACGACCCCCGGGATCTTGCCGAGCTTGTGCTCGACGCCCCAGAAGCAGCCGGCGGCAAAGGTCGCGACCTCGGTCGCCGCGGCCTCGGTCTTTTCGGGAGCGGCCGCTCCGGCCGCCTCGGGCTTGAAAGCGAGGGAGGCCGAGTTCACGCAATAGTGAAGGAACGTCGGCTCGGGGCCGTCGTCGAAGACGTGGCCGAGATGGGCGCCGCAGACGGCGCAGCGAACCTCGATCCTCTTGGCCAGCAACGAATAGTCATCCTTGTAGTCCAGGTTCTTTTCGTCGATGGGAGCGGTGAAGCTCGGCCAGCCCGTGCCGTGCTCGTACTTCATCTCCGAGCGGAACAGGGGCGCGCCGCAGCCGGCGCAGACGTAGATCCCCTTGTCCCAAAAATCGCTGTATGTTCCGGTGAAAGGCCTCTCCGTGCCGCACTTCCGCATGACCTCGAACTGTTCGGACGTGAGGGCGGCCTTCCATTCTTTTTCCGATCTCTTGACCTTGGGCGGCATGTTCTGTCCTTCCGAGGAGGCGTGGACGATCAGCCGGGGATCGGTGCCGGCGAGCGCGTTGAGGCCCCGCCAGCCGGCGAGGCCGAGGACGACCGCCGCGGCGAAGATCGCGATCCTGACCCTGAGGGGCACGCACGCCTCCCGTTCCCGTTAATTCCTACAAAATTAGTATACATTAAGACCCCCAAAAATCAAGGACCGCGCCTCTGCCCCGATCCGGCCCGGAAAATTTCCTAAATTGGACACTTTTATGATTGACAAGGGAGAAAACGAGGCCCTATAATGAATCCGCTGGCTGGAGAGGGATCCTCCTTAGCCCCGCTTCCTTTTCCTTTGAAACCTTGGCGCCTCACCAGCCAGCCTTCTTCCCAGAGCGACCGGAGGGAGCGGAGGCCCAGAGGCACAGCGGAGAAACACGAAGCTGCGCCTCTGGTAAATATCTTAAGAATAGAGCTTCTTTCGGCCTATCTCCCAGAACCGGGCCCGCATCTCTTCTACTTCTTCTCCGTCTCTTTGCCTTGCGCCGGCGGCGCCGGCTTCAGGGCCTTGGCCCGCTCCTTGAGATGATCCTTGAGATCGAGATAGGGGACCCCGTCCGTGTACCACGACGGCGCCGGCTGGCCCATAAGGTAATGGTCGAAGAACTCCTTCATCCGGACCGTGTAGTCCTTCTGGTTGGCCGGCTTTTGAAGCCCATGGTTCTCGCCGACATATTGAAGCATGACGACCGGCTTCTTGAGCCGGCGCAGAGTGTTGTAGTATTCGATGCCCTGGTTCCAGACGACCGCGCCGTCCTTGTCGTTGTGGAGGATGATGAGCGGGGTCTTGACGTTGGCCGCGTAATAGACCGGCGAATTCCGCTGGTAGGCTTCGAGGTTGTCCCAGTAGCCGCCCTTGAACCGGCCCTGGCTCGATTCGAAGATGGGCTGGTTGGCCGAGCCGCTGTTGAAATAGATCGAGCTGTACATGCTGATCATGTTGGTCAGCGGCGCTCCGGCGACGGCGGCGGCGAAATCCGCCTGGGTGATGAGGAAGGCCGTCTGGTAGCCTCCCCACGAATGGCCCTGGAGGCCGATCTTGGAGCGGTCGACGACGCCGGCCGCGACCGCGGCGTCGATCGCGGGCAGCACGCACCAGGCCGCCGACATGCCCGGGTCGTTGATCTTGTAGGCGATATCGGGGAAGAGCACGGCGTACCCGTTGCTGGTGTAGACGGACTTGTTGAAGCCGTTGGCCGACGGCTGCGCGTAACGGTTCAGCTGCTGCGACATCTTCTCGTAGTAATAGACGATCGTCGGGTAGCGCTTGCCCTTCTCGTAGTTGGCCGGCAGGAAGAGGGCGGCCTGCAACGGCTTGTCGAGGCCGCTCTTCGCGTCCATCTTGTAGTCGAGCAGGATCTGCCCGCTCGTCCAGAGGAAGTCTTTCTGCTGGGGGTTGGCTTCGGTCAGGCGCCGGCCGTTCCGGAGCAGGGCGTCCGCGGCGTAGTAGTCGGGGTAGTCCTTAGACGTGTCCCGCGTGTAAACGAAAACATCGGCCTTCTTGGCCTTGGCCAGGCCGCCGAATCCGGCGTCGGCCCATAGCAGGAGCACGGGCGCCTTCCCCTTTTCGACGCGGGCGATGCCGGCCTTCTTCGTCCATTCCCCGTAGACGCTGAAATACTGCGGCTGGGAGAGGTCGACGGCCTTTTCCTCGGGGTCGAGACGAAGGCGGCGATAGCGGAGCTTGTCCTTGGCGCCGTTCACGGTCAGGTTGACGGCCGGGCCCTTGCCGCTCACGGGAACGCACCAAACGTCCCATCCGTCCGAGAGGAGGACATTCAGGCCGTCCTTGGCCGAGCCGACCGGATAGTCCGGCGGCTTGACGACGTTGTGGTCGTCGTCCTCGTTGACGAAAGAGGCCGGCACGTCCTTGGTGATGTTGACCGCCCGGCCCGCGGCCATGTCGTAAGTATAGAAATGGCCGTCTTCGTAATAAAGAAAATGCGTCCCGTCGAAGAGGGGCATAAAGAGGTTGCGGCACCTTGTCAGGGCCGGGGCCCGTTTTCCGGTCTTGAGGTCGATGACGCTGACGTCGGAGAAGCTCCGGCCGTCGAGGTTCGCGTCGAGCTCGTAGGCGCGGATGTCCTCGCCGACAGCGAAGCGGTCCTTGGGGGCCGGTTCCACCTGGCGCAGCGTGTCATCCGCGAGCCGGATGAAGGCCTTCTCGGCCACCCGGTACTCGGCGAGGTAGCTGAAGCTCTTGTCCCGCTGCTCCTCGACCTGCTGCTCGGATTGGAGCCGTTTGTCCTGCCCGTGCCAGATGACCAGGTCCGGGATGTCCTCGTCCGCGATCTCCTCGGCCTTGGGCGCGGCGGCGACGGCGGCGTCGGTCCCGGCCTTGGCCGCCTCCGCGTCCTTCTTGTCGGCGTCTTTCTTTTTCTTCGCCTCGTGGATCCCGAACAGGACGGCGTCGAAGCTTTCCGTCCACTTCGGGGTCCGCTCGGGGCTGACGGTCATGCCGGCCGGGAAGGCCTTGTCGGCCGCGGGGTCGTAGGCGATCTTACGGGGGCCCTTGGCCTCGCCGAAGCCGCTGAAGCCGAGCACGCTCCAGAGCCTGTCCTCGAAGCCCTTGTCCTCGCGGCCCTTGAGGACGGCCAGCGCCTCGCCTTTTTCCGACCAGGACAAGGACTTGTAGGAGGCCTTGTCGTTGTCGAGCGAGACGACCTTGCCCGAGCCCATCTCGCGCAGCTGAAGGCCGTTGCCGACCTGGCCTTGGGCGTCGATGATCAAGGCCAGCCGCGCCCCCGCCTTGTCGAAGGCATATTCGGCGACGTTGCCGATGTTGACCTCGAGGCCGGACGCAAGCTCCCGCAGCAGGAGGTCGGAGCCGGACCACTTGTCCTTTTCCTTGTCCTGCCCCTCGGGGGCGTAGCGGTGCAGGGCGACGAACCCCGGATTGTCCCCCGAGAAGGCCAGGCCGCGGACCTTTTCGAACTCCGTCTTGGCCCCCGACGCCAGGTCGACGAGGACGGCCGTCGTCGTGACACGCTTCTTGTCTTTCCTCAGGGCCTTTATCTCTTTGGAGCCGGGATAGGCGAGGAAGGCGGCCCAACGGGAGTCGGCCGAAAAGCCGGTCCTCGGGCCCGACCCGAAGCGGGGCGCCTCGCCGACCGGGAACCGGTATTCTTTCGTGCCGGAAACCTGGCGGATGACCGTCTCGCTCTCTCCCTCGAGCGGGCTGAGCCTGTACATGAACCAGGCGCCGTCGGGGGAGAGCTCGGCGCCGCCGATCGACTTCCAGGCGAGGATGTCCTGGAGAGCGATGGGGCGGGGCGCGGCCGGGGAAGCGGGCGCAGCCGGCCTGTCCTGGGCGGCGAGGGCCGCCCCGGCGGTCATGAAGAGGACGGCGATGAGGGGGATCGAGAGGAGGCGGGGCTTGGTCATAGGCTTGTTCCTTGTCGCTCTTTATTCCGTTTTCCCTGGTACATCAGGAAGTCGGCGTGGGCCAGGAAATCGTCGAGCTGCTGGTATTTTTGGGGGTCGATGCGGACGAGCCCCATGCTGACCGACAGGCGAAGCTTGGGATAGTCCTTGAGCCGGAAGGCCTGGACGCCTTCCTCGATGCGGCCGGGCAGGCCGCGCTCGCCTTGGCCCTTGGAGCGCATGGCCAGGACGGCGAACTCGTCGCCGCCGATGCGTCCGATGACATCGGACTCGCGGAGGGTCGTCCTCAGGATCGCGGCCACGCCCTGGAGCAGGAGGTCCCCGACGGGATGGCCGTAGGTGTCGTTGACCTCTTTCAGGCAATCGATGTCGAGGAAGACGAGGTAGTTGTCCTTCTTGATCCGCTTGGCGATCTTCATCTGCTGGAGGCCGAACGAATAGAAGCCGCGGCGGTTGTTGAGCCCGGTCAGATGGTCGGTCAGGGACAGCTCCTCGAGCTTTTCGTTGGTCAGCTGGAGCTTGCGCAGGGCCTGCTGGAGGCGGCGCTCGGCTGTCTTTCGTTCGGTGATGTCGACGAGGATGCCGTCAAAATGCCGGGTCGACCCGTCGGGGGCGGTCACGCGGCGGCAATGGTCGCGGACCCAGAAACGCCGACCGTCCGGTCTCCGGAGCATGTACTCCTTGACCGCCGTGGGCTCCGAGGAGAGCTCGGACATGTGCTCGGCCCGGTCCTCCCCGTGGACGTAGAAGTCCCTGACGTTGCGGGAGAAAAGCTCCCGGGGCTTCTCGAAGCCGAGCATCACGGCGAGAACGGTGTTGGCCTCGCTGATCCGGCCGTCGGCCGTCGTCCGGTAGACGCCGACGGGCAGCTGTTCGAGCAGGGCCTGGTAGCGGGGCTCGGCGTCCGGGCTGGGGGAGGGAGGGGTCGTCCGTGTTTTCCTGGACCTGGGGTCTTGTTCGCTCATGTCCGTTCGAATCTAGCAAAGACGGCCCGCCTCTGTCAAAGAACGCCGCCGACAAGAAGGGACCTGGTTTACGCAACGGCTCCTGGGGACAACCGGCCGTTGCGTAAACCAGGTCCCCTCCGGGATCGTCCGCCAACGCGAGCCGTGACTTCATCTCCGCAAAGGTGTAGGAATAGGGGACGGGGCCGGGGAGGCGTAAACGCGCCCGAGAGGGCCGGCGTATTCTCCGATGGAACGAGGGACAAGGGCTCCCGTGGACGAACAGGAAACGATCGAGGGCTGTCTGCGGGGGGACCCTGTCTCCGAACGGGCGATGGTCGAGGCCTACGGGGTCCTCGTCCTGTCCGTGGCCCTGAACGTTCTCGGCAACCGGCAGGACGCGGAAGACGTCTGTCAGGAGGCGTTCCTCCAGGCCTTCCGCCACCTGGCCCGCTACGACCGGGAGAGGAGCTTCAAGACGTGGCTCCTGACGATCGCCTATAGGAGGGCGCTCGACATGCTCAGGAAGCGCAGGCGCTTCAGGGAGTTCGCGACGCGAGCCCGGTTCGAGCCGGCCGCGACCGGAGAACGCCGCGAGCCCGGTCCGGCGGCCGCCGCGCCTCTGCCGTCCAAGCTCCTCGAGGCCCTTTCGCCCCGGGAGCGTCTGGCCCTGACCCTTTGGGCCAACGAGGGCTACGCGGCCAAGGACATTTCTGAGGTTCTGGCCTGCTCCGCCTCGACGGCCCGGGTCTATCTCTTCAACGCCCGGCGCAAGATCAAGGACCTCCTGGAGAAGGATCATGAAATTCTGCAACATCGTTGACCTCTTTTACGAGGCTCTGCCGCTCTCGCGCTCCCGGGACTGGCTCATCCGCGCCCATGTCGAGCGTTGCCCGCGATGCCAGGCCCGGCTCCTCAACCGCGACGAGGCCCGGAGCCTGCTCGTCGCGCCGGCCCAGCTCCGAGGCGCGGCGGATCTCTGGCAGAAGATCTCGGCTCAAGCGGCCCCGTCCGTCCCGGGCCGGGAGACCCCGGCGGCGCGCGGCGCGGTCTTGTGGCGTTGGGCCGCCGTCACGGCCATGACCGCGGTCATGGCCCTCGCCGGGTTCTGGCTTCTCCGGCAGATCGGACGTCCCGGCCTCGACGGCGTCGAGATCGCGGCGGCCCAACGGTTCGAGCTCGATTACGTCAAAGTGGGCGGCGCACCCGCCCAGACCTTTGTCTATCAGCCCCAGGGGACGGACGCCGTCTTCGTCTGGGCTTCCAAGGCTCCTTAAGAGGAGGGGTGACATGAAAAGAA
>CAZIQR010000103.1:0-9905 GCA_964541055.1 uncultured Eubacteriales bacterium | reverse complement strand
GGCCAAGCGCAAGGCGACGTCGCACAGCGCCCGGATCAAGCGCGTCCAGGCCGCGGCCCCGACCGAGGCCGGGCGCCTGGTGGCCCCCGTCGAGATCCCCGAGCAGATCGCCGAGGAGACGCTCTCCGACGTCGGCGTCGAGGGCGGTGTCGAAGGCGGCGTCGAGGGCGGCGTGGTCGGCGGCGTTCTCGGCGGCGTGGTCGGCGGCGTCCTGGGCGGCGTCGTCGGCGAGGTCGAGGCGCCCGTGCGGGCCATCGGCGACGTGAAGCCGCCGAAGCTCGTGCGGGAGGTGGCGCCGGTGTACCCGGAGATCGCGCGGCAGGCGCGCGTCGAGGGCATCGTCATCGTCGAAGCGACGACGGATGTCTACGGCCGGGTGACGTCGGTCAAGGTGCTGCGGTCGATCCCGCTGCTCGACCAGGCGGCCATCGACGCCGTCCGGCAGTGGGTCTACGAGCCCATGATCATCAACGGCCGGCCGCGCCCGGTGGTCTTCACCGTCACCGTCCGCTTCCAGCTGAAATAATCGGCAAAGTCATTGATGGCTTTTGATATCTTACAGGAGGTATAACCCATGCAATTCGGTCTTCTCGAAATGTGGGCGGCCATGGGAGCCGTGGCCAAGACCGTCGCGATCATCCTGATCGGGCTGTCTATCATCACCATCTACATGTTCATCGAGCGGCTGCTGGTCTTCCGGCGCGCGAGCACCACGTCCCGCGCCATCGCCCCCAAGCTGGCGGACCTGCTCAAGGCCGGCAACCTCAAGGACGCCCTCTCCCTCTCCAACAAGAAGGACTACAAGGGCAGCCACCTGGCCCGCGTCACCTCGGCCGGCATCCAGGCCTTCATGGAAGGCAAGGACGCCAAGCTCGGGTTCGACGAGCAGATCGAGACGTCGTCCCGCGGCTCCGAGCGCGCCAAGACCCTCTATAGCCAGGAGCTCCGTCGCGGCCTGCCGATCCTCGCCACCATCGCCACGTCGGCCCCCTTCATCGGGCTCTTCGGGACGATCTTCGGCATCATCAACGCCTTCCGCGGCATGCAGCTGACCGGCTCGGGCGGCATCGGCGCCGTCGCTGGCGGTATCGCTGAGGCCCTCGTCACCACGGCCGTCGGCATCGGCGTCGCGGTCCTGGCCCTGTGGGTCTTCAATACGCTGAATTCCAAGATCGAGATCTACGACAGCGAGATGGAGAACACCACCTCGCAGGTCGTCGATTTCTTCATCAAGACCGGCGAAGCCCACTAAGGATCGACGGTCCGGCCTCCGATGAGGGGCCGGATTGAGAGAGAGGCATATTATGGGATTCTCAGTATCGATGGGCGGCAAACAGACCGTCAGATCGGAACCGAATGTGGTCCCTCTCTGCGACGTCCTGCTCGTCCTTCTCATCATCTTCATGATCGTGACGCCCCTCATCCAGAAGGGCGTCGACGTCAAGCTTCCCCCGGCGCAGTTCACCGTCAACATGCCGGAGAACCCGGACGTCGTCCTGGCCATCAAGAAGGACGCGCGCGACCCCAAGGGTTTCCTCCTTTACGTCAAGCAGGATAAGGTGACGGTGGACACCTTGCAGAACGCGCTCGAAGAGGCCTTCCTGACCGTGGCCGACAAGAAGCTCTACCTCAAAGCGGACCAGGACCTCGAGTACGGCAACATCGTGGATCTCATCGACATCATCCGCGGCGCAGGCATCGAGATCGTCGGCATCATCACGGAGAAGAAGACGGAAAAGGGCGACTGAGCGCGAAGCTCGATCTCCCGTCGACCTATACGCCTGATACGAAACACGGCGGGAGGAGCCGGTGAGCGATCACCGGTTCCTCCCGTTTTTTTTTGCTAGCGACCGGACTCGTCCGCGAGCTTCTTGGCTTCCGCGACGAGAGCCTCGGCCGCTCGCGAGGCGGGGACCTTCCGCAGCACCCGGCCCTTCCTGAAGATCACGCCGCTCCCCCGCCCGCAGGCCAGGCCGATGTCGGCCTCTTTGGCCTCGCCCGGGCCGTTGACCGTGCAGCCCATGACCGCGACCTTCAGCGGCGCCTTCAGGCCCAGCACGGCCTTCTCGACGATGGCGGCGATCGTCATTAGGTCGACCTCGCAGCGCCCGCAGGTCGGGCAGGAGACGAAGGCCGCGCCACGCGTCCGCAGCCCGAGGGCCTGGAGGATCTGCCAGGCCACGAAAACCTCCCGCTCCGGCGGGGCCGTCAGCGAGACCCGGATGGTGTCGGCCAGCCCCTCCGCGAGCAGCAGCGCCAGCCCGGCCGAGGACTTGACGCTGCCGGTGAGGAGCCTTCCGGCTTCGGTGATGCCGGCGTGGAAGGGATAATCCACCTCGCCGGCCAGGAGGCGGTAGGCCTCGAGGGTCCGCGGCACGTCGGAGGCCTTGAGCGAGATCTTGATCGCCCGGAAACCGAGGTCCTCGAGCATCCTCACGTGCCGCAGGGCGCTCTCGGCCATGGCCGCGGCCGTCGCCCCGCCGGCCCGGGACAGGATGTCCTTCTCGAGCGAGCCCGAGTTCACGCCAATGCGAATGGGGACGCCCCTCTCCCCCGCCGCCTTGACGACCTCCCGGACCTTGTCGGGCCCCCCGATGTTGCCGGGATTCAGGCGCAGGCCGTCAACGCCCGCCTCGAGCGCCGCCAGGGCCAGCCGGTGGTCGAAGTGGATGTCGGCGATGAGAGGGACACGGGCCCGCTTCCGGATCTGCCGCAGAGCGGCCGCCGCCGCCCGGTCCCGCACGGCCAAGCGCACGATCTCCGCCCCGGCCTTCTCGAGCCGCCGGATCTGGGCCGCGGTGGCACGGACGTCCCGGGTGTCGGTCTTGGTCATGGCCTGGACGACGACCGGCGCGTCGCCGCCGATGGCGACGCCGCCGACCTTGATCGGACGCGTCCGCCGGCGTGGGAACAGGGCCATGGTCCCTTCCTAGAACGGCACCAGGCTGCGCCAGCCGTGGGGCAGCTTCTTGACGAAATCGTTGAGGATGACAAAGGCCGTCAGCATCAACATCAGGACCCAGCCGACCGTCATCAGGGCCATGCGGAACTTTGGGACGAGATCCTTGCGGAAAACGGCCTCGAGCGTGAGGACCCCCATCTGGAACCCGTCGGCGACGGGGATGGGCAGGATCAGGTTGATGACCCCGAGCTGAAGGCTCAGGACGGCGATCCAGCCGACGAGGGCCCCCAGGCCCATGCGGAGGAACGCGTAGGAGATGTCGGCGATGGCGACCGGCCCTCCCAATTGGCTGGTCGGCGTTTCGCCCGTGAAGAAGCCCCGGAAGATCCGGACGAAGAGGAACACGTTGCCCAGGTTCTGCTGGACCGACTTCCCGATGGCCTGAAAGACAGGATAGCTCTTCTTGACGGACTTGGGGATCTGGGTGATGCCGATCTTGCCGACGGCGCCCTCAAGGCGCGGCGTGACCTTGAGGTCCAGGTTCCGCCCCTGCCGTTCGACCGTGAGCGTGAGCTCCTGGCCCGCGCTCTTCTGAATGACGCTGAGGAACTTGTAGAAATAAACGCGGGCCCCGTTGATCTCGAGGATGACGTCGCCGACCTGCAGGCCGGCCTTCTCGGCCGGCGAGCCGGGCAGCACCATCTGGACCTGCGTCGTGATCTTCGGCTGGAAACCGGCGTAGCCCATGTTGTAATTGGTGACGGCCTCCGTCTTGAGGTTGACCGGCCCGGTCTCGCCGTCGCGGCGGATCTCGATCGGGACCAGGCGGTCGGGCCGGGTGCCGATGGCCATCTCGACGTCGGACCAAGTCTTGACCTCCTGGCCGGCGACGCTAAGGATCTCGTCGTCGATCCGGAGGCCCGCCTGCTCCGCCGGCGAGCCGGGCTCGAGGTAGCCGATGACCGGAGCCCGGTCGAGATACTCGGGGGCCGACGTCCCGACGCCGTTCATCACCGCCACCAGGACGACGGCCAGGAGGACGTTCATGACCGGCCCCATGCCCATGATCAGGAAGCGCTGGCCCCGCGTCTTGGCCATCAGGTCGTCGGGGGCGATGGGCCGGCCCTTCTCGAACATCCCCTCGCCGAAGAGCTTCACATAGCAGATGATCGGCACCAGGCTGACCCGGTAATCGGTGCCGGCCCCCCCCTCGGGGGCCTTGCCGATCGTGAACCGGCCGTTCTGGACGCCGAACAGGCGCGGGCCGATGCCGAAGGAAAAGACCTCGACCCGGACGCCGAACAGCCGGGCCACGAAGAAGTGCCCGAACTCGTGGACGAACGTGACGACGAAGAAGACGATGAAGAACGCCAGGAGCGTGCCCAGGAGATGGATCATAGCGACCTCTGCGGGATGATGCGGCGCGCCTCGCGCCGGGCCTCGGTGTCGGCCTCGACGATCGCGGCCACGGAATCGGCGGGACGGGCCCGGTGCCCATCCATGACGCCGGCGACAATGGCGGGGATATCGGCGAACAGGATCTTTTTCTCGAGGAAAGCGGCCACGGCCACCTCGTTGGCGGCGTTGAGGGCCACGGGCCAGCTGGCCCCTTCGGCCAGGGCCTGCTTGGCCAGGCGGAACAGCGGGAAGCGGCCCTCGTCGACGGGCAGGAACTCGAGCCTTCGGAGGCCGGCCAGGTCGAGCTCCGGCAGGCCCGAATCGAGACGCCGGGGCCAAGTCAGGGCCAGCTGGATCGGAACGCGCATGTCGGTGGCGCTGAGCTGGGCCAGGACCGACCCGTCCTTCATCTCGACCAGCGCGTGCACGGCGCTCTGAGGGTGGATGAGCACGTCGAGCTCGGCCGGGTCGAGGTCGAAGAGCCAGCGGGCCTCGATGAGTTCGAGCCCTTTATTCATCAGGGTCGCCGAATCGACCGTCACCTTCTTGCCCATGACCCAACGGGGATGGCGGAGGGCCTCCTCGAGGGTCTTGGTCTTGAGCTCGGCGAGGGGGGTCTTCAGGAACGGGCCGCCGGAGGCGGTCAGGGTGACCTTGCGGACATCGCCGCGCCTCGCGCGGGCCAGGCACTGGAAGACGCCGCTGTGCTCGCTGTCGATGGGAAAGATCCGAGCCCCCGAACGGGCCGCTTCCCTCTTGAGCAGGGCCCCGCCGACGACTAGGGATTCCTTGTTGGCCAGGGCCACGCGTCGGCCCGACTTTACGGCCTCGAGGGTCGGGCCGAAGCCGCTCATGCCGGTGATGGCCGAGACGACGATGGCGGCCCCTTCGGCGCGGGCGACTTCCGCGGCCCCCTCCGGACCGTGGACGACCCGGATCGGCCGGCCCTTGGCCAGGCGCTTGATCCGGTCGGCGTGGCAGCGGTCGCTCACGGAGACGAGCCCGGGGCGGTATTTCTCGACCTGGGCGGCCAGGAGCGGGATATTCGCCCCGGCGGCCAGGGCTTCCACCTTGAAACGGCCCCCGAGGCGGTCGACGACGTCCAGGACGGACGTGCCGATCGAGCCGGTGGAGCCAAGGATGGCGAGGCCGACGGGGGCTTTCGGCAAGGCTTATTTCCAGAGGTACCGCACGATGTAATAGAACGCGGGAGCGGCGAGGATGAGGCTGTCGATCCGGTCGAAGAAGCCGCCGTGGCCGGGCAGGGCGTTGGAGGAGTCCTTGACCCCGACGGCCCTCTTGAAGAGCGATTCGAGGGGGTCGCTCGTCTGGGCCGCGGCGTCGACGACGAGGGCGGTCAAGACCGCGGTCAGGAGCGGCAGGCCCGGCATCAGGATGAACCGGGCCAGGATCGCGCCCATCGCCGCGAACAGAAAGCCGCCGGCGCTCCCCTCCCAGCTCTTGTTGGGGCTGGCGATCGGCGTCATCTTATGGCGGCCGAAGGGCTTGCCGATAAAAAAGGCGCCCGAGTCGCCGATGAAGACGATGGCCGCCAGGAAGTAGAGGAAGTATGGGCCCTTGTCCTGGCGGATGAGGAAGATGAATCCCAAAGGAAAGGCGACGTAGAGGACGCCGGTCAGGGTCACGGCGAAGGAGGCCGGAAAGGCGGCCAGCTTCTCGGCCGTTCTGACCATCGCGACATAGTAGATGGCCGCGACGAGGATGGCGGCGAAAAGAGGCGCCTCGATGGGTACGGAGCGGAAATAGAAGGTCAGCAGGACGAGAAGGGCCAGGATCTCGCCCAGGACCTTCTGGGGCCGGAGACCGTGCTTGGCGTTCAGGTTGTAGAACTCGAGAAGGGCGGCCCCGACGAAGAACAGGCCGACGAAGAAGAAGGCCCAGCGGGGGGCGTATTGGATGAGGACGAACAGGGAGCCGAGCAGGACGGCGGCGGTGAGCGTGCGCTTGATCAGGTTCATGAGGGCTTAGGTCCTTCCGCGGGCGCGCTTGGCGGCGGAACGGACGTCGCCGAACCTGCGGTCCCGCTGTTGATACTCGAGGACCGCCTCGATGAGGTGGCGCCTCCGGAAATCGGGCCAGAGGACGGGGGTGACATAGATCTCGGCATAGGCGATCTGCCAGAGTAGGAAGTTCGAGACCCTCATCTCGCCGCTCGTCCGGATGAGCAGGTCGGGATCGGGCATGCCGGCCGTCGAGAGGTGGGCGGCGAAGGCCTTTTCGTCGAGGCGCGAGGCCGGGAGCCGCCCCTCGGACATGATCCCGCGGACGGCGTCGACGATCTCGTCGCGGCCCCCGTAGTTGAGGGCGAAGACGACCGTCATGCGCTTGTTCTCGCGGGTCAAGGTCTCGACCCGCTCGAGCTCCCGGAGCGCGGGCCGGGGAATGCCCTCGCGGCGGCCGATGACGCGGAGCCGCAAATTATTGTCGGTCAAGAGATTAAGGTCGGCGCCGAGATGCTCGCGCAGGAGGCGCCAGAGGCGGGCGACCTCGGCCGGCGGCCTCTTCCAGTTCTCGCTAGAGAAGGCGTAGAGGGTCAGGTAGTCGATGCCGAGGCGGGCGGCCGCTTCGACCGTCTCCTTGACCGAGGCCGCGCCCGCGCTGTGGCCCTCGGCCCGGGGCAGACCTCTCTGCCGGGCCCAGCGGCCGTTCCCGTCCATGATCACGGCGATGTGGCGGGGCAGGCGGTCGAGTTCGACCTGGGCAAGAAGGGCGTGTTCTTCGGTCCCCGGACGGAAGAATTCCTCGAGGTGCTTCTCCATCGGCCCCCCATTATAGCATAAGGTGGACCGGCCCGGATGATTCTGCTAGAGTGGTTGAACAGAAGAGCTAACATGTGCCTGGCCGTGCCCGCGAAGATCACCGCGAGGGACGAGTCCGGCCAGGGGACGGCCAGCTATCTCGGCAGCGAGGTCAAAGTCAACCTGAGCCTCGTGCCCCAGGCCAAGCGGGGCGATTGGGTCATCATCCACGCCGGCTTCGCCATCTCCGTCATGGACGCCAAGGAAGCCCGGGAGACCCTGCGCCTGTTCAAGGAGCTGGCCGCAGTCCAAAATGAAGGAGCTTAGGGACCCTCGCGCCCTGCGGGGCCTTCTCCGCGACATCGGGGACAGGACCCGAGCCATAGGACGAACGCCGCGCCTGATGGAGGTCTGCGGCACCCACACCATGGCCCTCTTCAGGAGCGGCCTGACGCCTCTTCTGGCGGACGTCGGCGTGGAGATGGTTTCGGGGCCGGGCTGCCCCGTTTGCATCACCCCCAACGCCACCCACGAAGCGGCGATCACCATCGTCACCGGGACGGAGGGGGCCACCTTGGCGGCTTTCGGCGACATGACCCGGGTGCCGACAAGGAAGGGCTCGCTTCAGACGGCGGTCCCGGCCAGGGACTCGCGGCTGAAGATCGTCTATTCCCCCGAGGAGGCGCTCGAAGAGGCCCGCAAGGACCCCGGGCGGCCGGTCGTTTTCTATGGCGCGGGCTTCGAGACGACCATTCCGGCCATCGCCTATACGGTGAAGAAGGCGTCGGCGGGGGGGCTGGTCAATTTCTCCGTCCTGCCCGCCCTCTGGCTCGTCCCTCCGGCGCTCAGGGCCGTCCTCGAGGCCGGCGAGGTCGCCGTCGACGGGTTCATCTATCCGGGGCACGTCAGCGCCGTGATCGGCGCCGAGCCCTACGAGTTCGTGGCCCGCGACTTTCATGTCCCCGGCGCGATCGCCGGGTTCGAACCGGGCGACATCCTGCTCGCCGTCCGCTCGGTTTTGGATCAGATGATCGTGGGCCGGCCGCAGGTGGCTTTGGAATACTCGAGGGCCATCGGCCGCGAAGGCAACCCGGTGGCGCGGGCCCTGATGGCGGAGATCTTCGAGCCTTTCGACGCCTGCTGGCGCGGCCTGGGCACGATCCCGGCGAGCGGGTTGCGGTTCCGGCAGGAATTCGAAGGATTCGACGCCGGACCGCGGTTCGGCATCCAGGAGCGGCCGGACGACCGCGACCTGGCGGGCTGCCGCTGCGGCGAGGTCCTGCGGGGGGTCATCCGGCCTGAAGGATGCCGCCTGTTCGGCAAGACGTGCCGGCCCGACTTCCCGCTCGGCCCGTGCATGGTGTCCTACGAGGGATCGTGCCTCATCCACTTCAAGTATGGCGGGACGAGGAGAGCCGGATCGTGAGCAAGATCAGCCTAGAGCTCGGCAGCGGCGGCCGCCTGATGCGCGAGTTCATCGCCGGCCGGATCGTCCGGGCTTTCCGAGACCCGTTGCTTCGCGAACTGGGCGACGCCGCGCTCCTGCCGGACGGCATCGCCTTCACCACCGACAGCTACGTCGTCGACCCGCTCGTCTTTCCCGGCGGCGACATCGGGAAGTTGGCCGTCAACGGGACGGTCAACGATCTCGTCGTCTCGGGCGCGAGGCCGCGCTTTCTCTCGCTGGCCCTGATCATCGAAGAGGGGCTCGAGGAAGAGGTCCTGGGCCGGGTCATCCGCTCGATCGGCGCGGCCGCGGCCAAGGCCGGCGTCCGCATCGTCACCGGCGACACCAAGGTCGTGCGTCGCGGGCAGGGCGATAAGGTCTACATCAACACGGCGGGAGTCGGCGCGTCGATCGGCAGGCCCCGTCCGGAAAGGATCCGCTGCGGCGACAAGATCATCCTGACCGGCCCGCTCGGAGACCACAGCCTGGCGGTCATGCTCGCCCGAGGCGATTTCGGGCTGAGCTCGAACGTCAGGAGCGATTGCGCTCCCCTGCTCTTCCTCCTGCCGCTCTGGAAGCGGGGCGCGCTGTGGATGCGCGACGTCACCCGCGGCGGCCTCGCGACCGTCGTCTTCGAGCTGGCCGAACGGCTCCCCTATCCTGTTCTGATCGAAGAAGATGCGATCCCCTTGTCGCGGCCGGTCCGGGCCGCGAGCGAGCTCCTCGGCATCGATCCCCTCTATATGGCCTGTGAAGGCAAGGCGGTCATCGTCGCGCCGGCCAAGAAAGCCGAGGGCTTCCTGCGGTCTCTCCGGGCCCACCCGCTCGGCCGCAAGGCCGTGGTCATCGGCGAAGTCCAGGACAAGGTCGGACGGCGCGGCGAGCTGCTCCTGTGCACGTCCGCCGGCGGCCTCCGGCTCCTCGAACCGTTGACGTCGGAATTGCTGCCCCGCATCTGTTAGGACAGGGGCCCAGGAAGGGACCTGGTTTACGCAACGCCGACTCAGACAAGAATTCCGGAAGGGACCAGGTCTACGCAAAACGGCGGGGTTCCCGTTTTGCGTAAACCAGGTCCCTCAGAGCGGCGTTGCGTAAACCTGGTCCCCTCTTGACCGATAGCTCGCCAGGGATGCCCCTGTCTTAGGCTTTGACGACGTTTTTCCGCCGACCCTTGATCGTGTTCCGGGTGTCGACGACGAGCGAGGCGTTCTTGACGATCATGTCGTAGTCGTAGGCCGAATGATCGGTCGAGATGACGACGGCATCGACCTTCTTGAGCAAGGTCCTGGTCAGCGGCACCGAATCGAGCTCGAGGCCGGGGTATTCGCGGTGGCCGACGACCTTGGGCACATAAGGGTCGTTATACGAGACCCTGGCCCCCTTGCCCCGCAGGAGGCTG
>CAZIQR010000102.1:0-10190 GCA_964541055.1 uncultured Eubacteriales bacterium | reverse complement strand
CCGTACCGCTCGCCGGCCGAGCGGATGATCGCCTCGATGAGCTTCCGGTAATCCTCAGCCTCGCCGAGCGGCGAGCCATGGTAGAGGGTGAAGATCTGAGGCGCCCAGCTCTTGTGGGGCTTGAGCCCGGGGATGCCGTTGACCTCGATGATGCGGAGCTTCCCCGTCTTGTCGACCCGCATGTCGATGCGGACGTGATCGAGGCAGCCCATGGCCGCGGCCGCCGCGTCGCCCAGTCGCTGAGCTTCTTCCGTTCTCGCCCCCGCCAGGCTGATGCGGGTCAGGCCGACGCCGCGCAGGTCGCTGCGGAGGATGCGGTAGTTATGGAAGTGCGAGTCTTCGACCGTCACGAGCCCCGGCAGGACCTCGCGGGTCCGGTCGTTGCCGATGACGAGGGCCGTGTATTCATCGCCCGGCAGGAACTCCTCGACGAGGCCCGGCTCGTCGAACTCCTTCTCCAGGAACGCGATCCGGCGCCGCAGCTCGGCCTCGTCGTGGACGACGCTTTCGTCGGAGATGCCGACGGACCGCGATTCGCAGATGGGCTTGACGAAGGCGGGGTAGGTCACCATCGAGGCGTCGTCGCGCGAATGAAGAAGGACGTGAGCGGGCACGGCGACGCCGGCCGCGGCCAGGATCTCGTGGGTCTCGAACTTGTCGATCATGGCCCGCATGACCCGGCTGTTCGAGCCGAAATAAGGGATCCGGCGCTCGTCGAGGATGTCGGCCACCCAGGTTCCGGCGGCGTTGCGGCCGATGAAGGCCTCGTTCGGGGTGATGTGGTAGAGCGAGCTCCAGACGATATCGAAATCGGGCTTGTCAACGAGGCGCAGGAAGGGCGCCTCGTCGGCGACATAGGCGATGCGGGTCGGGTGGCCGAGCGACTCGGCGGCGGCGCGCATCGATTCGGTGACTTTCATGTCGCCCCAGCCCTGGGCATCGCCGCCGGGCCCGGTTAGAAGAACGATCCTCATGGCTCACTCCTCAGAAAAGATCGGGAACATGGCGGTAATCGAGCAGGGCTTGAGCCGTGGCCGGGGAGATCGTCTCCAGGCGCCGGGCCACGGCCTTTCTTTGGGGCTCGTCGAGCTCGACCTTGGAGACGACCTCGACCATGACCCGTCGCATCCCCGTTCCGTGGCGCCGTCGGTTAAGACCGCGCATCATGACCTGGACCAGGCGTTCGCCCGGGTCCAGGACCTCGACCGGAGCTCCGGTACGCCGGGCGAGCGAGGCCTGGAACGCCTCGGCGACGTACGCATAGTGGGTGCAGGCCAGGCCCGCGCAGACTCGCGCACCGGCCGGGATCCGGCGGGAGGCCCGCGAGACGCATTCCTCGATCAGGCCCTCGATCCCGGCCGCCCCGGGATCCTTGTCGATCGCCGCCGCCAGCCCGTGACAGGGTTCGGCCACGATCCGCCGGGCGTCGACGCCGAGCCGCGCCAGCCGGCGGATGTGCTCGCCGGAACCGATGGTCGTCCGCGTTCCGAACAGGGCCAGGGCGGCGTCCGGGTCCCTGGTCAGAGCGTCATGGAACAGGGCTGTGCCCTCTTCCAGGATGCCCAGGACCGGGACGGCCGGGGCGCGGCGGAAGTCGGTCGCTTCATAGACGACGGAGAGCGTGTTGCAGGCGATGACGATGAGATCGGGGCGGAAGCCCTTCATCGCCGCGAGCGCCCGGTCGAAGACCGCCCCCCGGGCGGCGAGATCGGGGAGGTCATTGTAACCCAGCCGTTCCTCGGGCCAGGCGTTGACGTAGACAAGACGGACCGGGAGGCTGCCCTCGGTCCAGAGAAGCCTGCTCTCGAGCCCGGCGCCGATGAGCAGGCCGCCCAGGCCCGAATCCGTGATGACGGCAGTCATCGCGCCGGAGCCGCCATCAAGGACTGAACGCAGGCTCATCTCGTCACGGGCCTCAAGCGAGCCCTTCCGGCGCGTCCTCGGGCTTGGCCTCGAAATCGGCCCGGACCCGGTCGAGCAGGCCCGGCTCGGTCAGGAGGCGGGCCGCGGCTGCAGCCAGGAAATAAACGCCGTCAAGCAGGGCCCGCGCGCCGCCCTCGGCCACGGCGTCCCGGGCGAAACCCTCGGTGTGGATGGGGAAGTCGCTGGCCTTGATCAGGGGCTCGATGGTCGGGACGACCCAGGAGACGTTGGCGAGGTCGGTCGAACCGTAGGAGACGCGGACCTTTTCTGGATCGGACCGCCCGCGCTCCTCGAAGAGCGGGGCGAAGATCTCCTCCAGGACGCGGTTGCGGCGGAAGGTCGAGACGCCGGGCCCGGGCTCGCTGACGACCGCGCGGCAGCCGGTCGCGGCGGCGGCCTTGTCGGCCAGGCACTTGGCCTCGTCGACGAGGCGATCGAGCTTGGGCATGGTGTCGGCCCGGAGCGAGAAGCGGCCGCGGGCGTGATCGGGGATGATGTTGGGCGCCTCGCCCCCGGCTTCGATGATCCCGTGGAAGAGGGCCCCGGCCGGGAGCTTCGTCCGCGGCAGGATGGCGTCGTGATAGAAAAGGACCAGGGCGTCGAGGGCGTTCCTTCCGGACTGGGGCGCGGCCGCGGCGTGGGCCTTGCGGCCGTGGAATTCGACGATGAGCGTACGCCGAGCGAGGGCTTGGCCAACGACCGTATCGAGCGAATGGGGATGGATCTGGAGGACGGCGTCGGACCGGGCGAAGACGCCGTCCTGGATCAGCCGGACCTTGCCGCTGCCGCGCTCTTCGGCCGGCGTGGCGATGACCTCAATCGTGCCGGTGAGCAGGGGACCGAGAACGTCCTTGAGGACGATCGCGGCGTAGGCCCCGGCCGTGCCGATGATGTTGTGGCCGCAGGCGTGGCCCAACCCGGGCAGGGCGTCCATCTCGGCCGTGAACGTGATCTGCGGACCGTCCGTCGCGGCCCGAACGATGGCCCGGAATGAGGTCGGCAGGGTCTCGGTCGTCGGGGAGACCTCGAACCCTTCGGCTGAAAGGACCGATCGGAGGAGCCTCGACGTCCGCGTCTCCTCGAAGGCGAGCTCGGGGTCGGCATGGATGCGGCGGCTCAGGTCGAGGATCGCGTCGCGGCGCTCCTCGACGGCCTTGGCGATCCGGTCCCGGGTGTCCATGCTGCCGCCCATCATAATGCAGAAGGAAAATTGATGTCAAAAGGGAGGGCCGGCCGGCCGGGACCTATGATAAGATGCCCGCGGACCGGGCCGGACGGCCCATGGGGCCCGGCGCCGGCCGCGGACGTCGTGAGGTCGGAATGAAAAAGACCGTGACAATCCTTCTTGTTCTGGGCCTTTGCTCGACGGCCCGGGCGCAGCACGTCTTCAAGACCAAGAGCTTCCTCATGGAGATCGCCTCTGGCGCCCAGGTCGTCAAGCTTGTCGATCCGAAGAGCCAAAGGAACCATGTGCCCCCGGGCCGGGCCGGATATCTTGTCCGGGTCAAGGCCGAGGGGAAGGAGCTCGCCCCGACCGCCCTCGACGTTAAGAAGGACGTCCTGAGCCTGACCTTCCCCGGCGGCATCCGGCTCGAGGTCCGGGTGGCGGAGAAGCCGGAATACCTGCGCTTCGAGCTCGTGAAAGCGATCCACCCGGAGAAGATCGAGGCCGTCCTCTGGGGCCCGATCAATACCACGATCGGCGAGACGATCGGCGAGGTCGTCGGCGTCGTCAGGGACAAGGACTTCGCCGTCGGCATCCAGGCGCTGAACGCGAAGACGTGCGGCGGGAAGCTTGTCAACGACGAAGGAACGACGGGCGGCCGGACGACGGCCACGGCGGAGGAGTTCGGCTCGGGGCTCCAGGCTTTCTGCGTCAACCAGGCCCGCGACCGGATGATCACGGTCTGGAACCTCTTCAAGAACGTCCCGGTCAAGGCCCTGCCCGGATTCAAGCTCGAGGGAAGTGCCTTGGCGGTCTTCGGGACCGTGCCGGCCGACGTTCTGCCTCTCATCGGCCGCATCGAGGTGGCCGAAGGGCTGCCGCATCCCGTCCTCGACGGCCAGTGGGTCCGGGCTTCGGGTGCCGCCGGGCGCCCCTACCTTATCGCCGCCTTCAGCGAAAAGACGGTCGACGCCATGCTCGAATATACGCGCCGGCTGGGATTCCCGGCCCTTTATCACAGCGGCCCTTTCAAGACCTGGGGTCACTTCGATCTTCTCGAAGACCTCTTTCCGAACGGCCGGGCGGGTTTCAAGAGCTGTGTCGACAAGGGTCGGGCCATGGGCCTCAGGGTCGGGGCGCACACGCTGACGAACTTCATCACCACGAACGACGCTTTTGTGACCACCGCGGCCAACAAAGGCCTGATGGCCGCCGGGGTCGCGACCCTGCAGAGGGACATCGATCCGGCGGCGACCGAGATCGTCGTCGACCGCGAGGACTATTTCAAGCAGGCCTCGACCCTGAACAGCATCCTCATCGGCTCCGAGATCGTTGGCTTCAGAGCGGTCGCCGGCGCGGGTCCTTTCACGCTCACGGATTGCGTCCGGGGCGCCTTCGGGACCGCCGCCGCGGCCCACGCCCGGGGCGACGACGTGCGGATGCTCATGGACCATCCCTACAAGACGCTCTTCCCGGATTGGCCCATGCAGGAAGAGCTCATTCGCAACCTGGCCGGCTTCTTCAACGAGACCGGGACGGCCCAGCTCGATTTCGACGGCCACGAGGGCACCTGCTACCTCGGCCGCGGCGACTTCGGCCACGTCCATTTCGTCGAGGCCTTCCTCGGACAGGTCGACCACCTCGTCGTCAACGGCTCAAGCAACATCGGCCATTATTATTGGCACTTCAACAGCTACATCAACTGGGGCGAGCCGTGGTACGCGAGCTTCCGGGAGAGCCAATCGCGGTACCGGTTCGACAACCAGCCGTTCCTGGAGAGGAACTACATGCCGAACATGCTCGGCTGGTTCCTCATGACCCCTGCGACCACGGTCGAGGACATCGAATGGATGGAGGCCCGGGCGGCCGGGTACCGGGCCGGCTATGCGTTCGTGGCCGAATATGAGACCTTCCGGAAGAACCCGGCCACGGACGCCATCATCGACGCCATCCGGACCTGGGAAGAGGCCAAGGACCTCAAGGTCTTCGACGAGGACCAGCGGGCCCGGCTCAAGGACCCCGACAGGGATTTCCACCTGGAGAAGTCCGGAGCAAGCCGCTGGACGCTCCGGAGCTACGACAAGTTCCCGTTCGAGCACCGGAAGAACGTCCGCCAGCCGGGAGAGCCGGCCGGGTCCGAGTGGGCGTTCGAGAACGCCCGCGAGCCGCAGCCGCTTCATCTTCAGCTTCTCATCTCGGGGGAGGACGCCGCCGTCGGGACCATCGAGCTCGAGGTCGACCGCTTCTTCCGGGTGACGGTCCCGCGTGCCCTGAAGAAGGGCCAGTCGCTCGTCTGGGACGGCTCGGACCAAGCCGCCCTTTACAGCGACAATGGCCAGCTCATCGAGAGGGTTCCGCTCGGAAAGTCCCTGCCGCTTCTTCAAAAGGGAAGGCACGTCATCGCCGTCGACGCCGAGTTCACAGGCGGGGCCGAGCCGGTCATCAAAGGCACGGTCCGCCTTAAAGGTATGGTCGAAGAGATCACGCGATGATATGCCGCGGGCCGCGATGACTATCAAGGCGGCGTCGGGACGAGAGGGGAGGGATCCATTGAAAAGCCGGGCTGGGGCAAGGGCCCTTTCGATCCTCATTTCGATCATCGGTTTGGGAGTTGGCTGCGCGGCGCCGTCGCCGCCGGCCCATCCGGCCAAGCTCTGGTACGCGCACCCGGCCGACTCCACTGTGTCCGACCTCAAGGAGGGCTGGCTTAACGATCCCGAGTGGCTCAAGGCTCTGCCGGTCGGGAACGGCTCGCTCGGGGCGATGGCCTTCGGCGACGTCGGCCGGGAGCGGCTTCAGCTCAATGAGAAAGGCGTCTGGTCGGGGAGCCCCGACGACAATGACAACCCCGAGGCCTTCGCCTCTCTGGCCGAGATCCGCCGTCTGCTCTTCGAAGGCAAATATAAAGAGGCGAACGAGGTCGTCCTCAGGACCCAGATCTGCAAGGGGGCCGGCTCGGGCCACGGCAACGGGGCCGACGTCCCCTTCGGCTGCTTTCAAACCCTCGGCGACCTTTGGCTCGATTTCGGGCGCGCTTCGGCCTGCTCGGACTACCGCCGCGAGCTCGATCTCGACCGGGGTGTCGCCGTCGTCTCTTATGTCCAGGACGGGATCCGATTCAAGCGCGAGATCTTCTCGAGCTTTCCCGACAGGGTCCTGGTCGTGCACTTGACGGCCGACAAGAGAGCCGCCCTGAGCTTCTCCGCCTCCCTGACGCGTCCCGAGCGCTTCGAGACGCGGGCCGAACAGGACCACCTGCTGATGAGCGGCGCGCTCAAGGACGGCAAGGGCGGCGAAAGGACCCGCTACGCCGCCCGCCTGAAGGCCGTCGCCAAAGGCGGACGGGTGACGGTCTCCGACAAGGGACTCGAGGTCCGCGGCGCCGACGATGTGACCCTGCTCCTGACGGCCTCGACGAACCACCGTCTCGAATACCCTCTTTACGAGGGCGATGATCCCCTGGCCGTCACTCTCGGCCAGCTCGAGCGGGCCGCCTCGCGGCCGTTCAAGTCCCTGCTCAAGAGGCACGTCGCCGACCACTCTCGGCTCTTCGGCAAGGTCCGCTTGGACCTCAGCGGCGCCGCCGAGGACTCGGTCCCCACCGACGAGCGTCTGCGGCGCCAAAAAGACAATCCCGACGACCTCCGCCTCCAGGAGATCTATTTTCAGTTCGGGCGCTACCTCCTGATCGCCTCGTCGCGCGAGGGATCGCTCCCGGCGAACCTCCAAGGCCTCTGGGCCAACAAGATCCAGACGCCGTGGAACTGCGATTACCACACCGACATCAACGTTCAGATGAACTATTGGCCGGCCGATCCGACGAACCTGGCCGAGTGCTATGGGCCGCTCATCGCCCTCATCCGCTCGGTCGTCAAGCCCGGCGAGCGGACGGCGGCTGTGCAGTACCATGCCGGCGGCTGGGCGGTCCATCCCATCACCAACGTCTGGGGCTTCACCGCCCCCGGCGAGCACCCGAGCTGGGGTCTCCACCTTGGCGCCGGCGGCTGGCTCTGCCAGCATCTCTGGGACCATTACCGGTTCACCCTGGACCGGGCCTTCCTCGAGTCGGTCTTTCCGATCATGCTCGGCTCGGCCCGCTTCTATCTCGATTGGCTGGTCCCGGCCCCGGCGACGGGAGAGCTCGTCTCCGGCCCAGCCACCTCTCCCGAGAACTCGTTCTACGCTCCCGACGGCTCGGTCGGCGAGATGAGCATGGGGCCGTCGCACGACCAGGAGGTCATCCGCGACCTCTTCACGAACACGCTCGCGGCGGCGCGCGTCCTCGGGAGCGCGGATCCGCTCGTCCCCCGGGTCGAGGCGGCTCTGGCGCGCCTGGCCCGGCCGCGGATCGGCTCTGACGGCCGGCTCATGGAATGGCGGCAGGAGTTCAAGGAGGTCGAGCCGACCCACCGCCACGTCTCGCATCTTTACATGCTCCACCCGGGCCGCGAGATCGATCCCCGGCGGACGCCGGAGCTGGCCGCTGCCGTGCGGAAGAGCCTGGAGGCCCGGACGGACATCGGCACCGGCTGGTCGCTGGCCTGGAAGATCAACTTCTGGGCCCGGCTCGAGGACGGCAACCGGGCCTACAAGCTCCTCAGGAACCTCCTCCGCCCGATCGCCGAGACCGGGGTCAACATGAGCAACGCCGGCGGCACTTATCCCAACCTCTTCTGCGCCCACCCGCCGTTCCAGATCGACGGCAACTTCGGGGCCACGGCCGGCATCGCCGAGATGCTTCTCCAGAGCCACACGGAAGAGAACGGCCGGCCGGTCCTCAAGCTCCTGCCGGCCCTGCCCGACGCCTGGGCCGACGGCGAGGTCGCCGGGCTCCGGGCCCGCGGCGGCTTTGAGGTCGATATGGCCTGGAAGGCCGGGAAGCTGGTGTCAGCCCGGATCAGGTCCGACCAGGGCGTTCCGGCGACGCTGCGCTACGGCGCGGCGACGCGGGAGGTCGACCTGGCGGTTGGCCAAACCCTCGATTGGGACGGCCGGGAGGCCGAGCCAGAGGCCCGCTACGCCGCCCGAGGAGACGCTCGAGAAAAGGGGATCGACGCCATTTTTGGGAACATCCGCCTGAAGGCCGGCTTGCGCTAACGCGGAGCCGTTAGGCGGGCGCGCAGGCGTCCCGATCCAAGGCTCGTTCAAGGCGCCTCGGGCCTCTGCGGAAGGGGATTGGGGCCGCTAGAGGATGAGCATACAGTCGCCGTACGAGAAGAAGCGGTATTCCTCCCGCACGGCCTCGGCGTAAGCCCGCATGACAAGGTCGTAGCCGGCGAAGGCCGAGACGAGCATCAACAGCGTCGATTGGGGCAGGTGGAAGTTCGTCAGCAGCCGGTCGACGGCGTGGAAGGCGAAGCCGGGGGTGATGAACAGGGCCGTCGAGCGGCGGCCGGAGCGGACCATCCTGTCGCGCCAGGCGCTCTCGAGTGTCCGGACGACCGTCGTGCCGACGGCCGTGACCGGCCTTGCCTCGTCTTTCGCCGCGTTGACGGCCCGGGCCGCGGCCGGCGTGACGGAATAGGTTTCTTCGAGCATCTTGTGATCTTGAAGGAGCCCGGCCCTGACGGGTTGAAATGTCGCCAGGCCCACGTCGAGCGTCACACGGCGGATGTCGACGCCTTTCGACTCGAGCTCGCGGAGCGCGCCCTCGGTGAAGTGGAGACCCGCGGTCGGCGCGGCGATGGCTCCCTCTTTACGGGCGAAGACGGTCTGATAGCGGGCGATGTCGTCCGGCCTGACGGTCTCGTCCTGCTTGGTTCTTTTGATATAGGGAGGGAGCGGGGCGTAGCCGGCCTCATGTAAGAGGGCGCGGACATCGGCCTGGCCGAAATCGAGAAGCCGCCGGCCCTCCTCGCCCAAGCCCGCGACGCGGGCCTTGACGCCCTTCGGGAAGCGGACGTCTTCTCCCACGCGGACCCTTTTCGCCGGCCGGCAGAGGACGTCCCAGACGCCGGGATCGGCCTCTCGGACGAACAGGAACTCGATCTTGGCCCGGCCGCTCGTTCCCCAGAGCCGGGCCGGCAGGACCCGGGTGTCGTTGAGGACAAGAAGGTCGCCCGCCGCCATGTGTCCCGGGAATTCCCGGAACAGGCCATGACGGATCGTCCCCGCCTTCCGGTCGACGACCATCATCCGCGAATCCTCGCGGCGGGGGAGGGGATGCTGGGCGATGAGCTCGGCCGGGAGGTCGTAGTCGAAATCCGAAACGCGGGCGGGAGCGCGGGCCGTCATCGGGATCGCGGCCTCAGTCTTTGAACAGCTTCTTCTGGCCCGAGGCGGGCTTGGTCCGGGCGCGCGATCCGGGCTCGCGGTAGTCGTAGCCCAGGTGGGCGAAGGCCTTCGGGGTGATGACCCGGCCGCGGTTGGTCCGGTCGAGGAAGCCGATGCGCATCAGGAACGGCTCGTAGATGCTCTCGATCGTGTCCTTCTCCTCGTCGATGGCCGCGGCGATCGTGCCGACGCCGACCGGCCCGCCGCCGAAGTTCTCGATGATCGTCGAGAGGATCTTGCGGTCGACGTCGTCGAGGCCGAGGGCGTCGACCTCCATCATGTCCAGGGCCCGCTGGGCCTCCTTGGCCGTGATCGCGCCGTCGCCCTTGACGTCGACGTAGTCGCGGACGCGCCGCAGCAGGCGGTTGGCGACGCGAGGCGTGCCCCGCGACCGGAGGGCGATCTCGCCGGCCCCGGCGTCGTCGATCTTGACCTTGAGGATCTTGGCCGAGCGCCGGATGACCTTCTGAAGGTCCTCGTCCTGGTAATAGTCGAGCCGGTGGATGATGCCGAAGCGGCCGCGCAGGGGGGCCGTGATGCGGCCGGCCCGGGTCGTGGCCCCGATGAGGGTGAACTTCTTGATCTTGAGCTTGTGGCTGCGCGCGCCCGGCCCCTGGCCGATGACGATGTCCAGGCTGAAGTCCTCCATGGCCGAGTAGAGGATCTCCTCGACCGAGGGCTGGAGCCGGTGGATCTCGTCGATGAACAGGACCTCCTTCGTCTGCATGTTCGTCAGGATGGCCGAGAGGTCGCCGGCTCGCTCGATGACCGGGCCGGAGGTGGGCTTGATGCCGACGCCCATCTCCTTGGCGATGAGGTAGGCCAGGCT
>CAZIQR010000101.1:0-10383 GCA_964541055.1 uncultured Eubacteriales bacterium | reverse complement strand
ACGACCTCGGCCGATTTCGATTTCCGGATCGCGTCGAGCGTCAGCCAGCTCGTGATCTCCATCTCTTCCATGACGCGCTCCTAATGATATAAATATGCATTCTCCCGGGCTTGTCAAGGGGGCTTGGCTGAGCCTTCGGAAGCTGCGACGAAAGGCCTTGACAACGGCGCACGAACTTGGCAACGAGCGCTCGCCGTCAAGAGAATTTACACCGCGGACGCATCGCGAAGAGGGCGAACGGGGATCGGCCGCGACGATCCAGGGTGAGGCCGAGCCCGGGCGGCGTGGCATGAAGGTTGCTGCAGATATCGGCGGGGAGCCGGTGCGGGCTCCGACGCTTGAAGCGAGGAGGACGTGCGATGAAGGAACGGTGGGCCGTTGTCGTTATCGTGCTGGGTCTCGTTTCCGGAGCCGTGCGAGCCGGCCAGGAGAAGAAGGAATTTGCCGATTACAAGGAGATGCGCGCCTATTTGGGCCAGCTCTTCGAACAGAAGAAGTTTGCTGAGGCGGCCGCCCTCCTCGAAAACGTCCTCGACCGCTACCCCGCCAACGTCATGGCCAACACCTTCAATCTGGCGGCGGCCCGCGTCAATCTCGGCCAGAACGCCAAGGCCGTCGACGCGCTCGAGGACGGGCTGCGGCGCGGCTGCTTCTACGGCCTCTGGGACTTCAACGCGGAGTTCTGGAACCCGCTCCGGGGAACGCCGCGCTTCGAGGCCTTCCTCAAGGCCAACCGGGCCAAGGTCGACGAGGCCTCGGGCAAAGCCGTCCTCCTGACGGAGGTCGTCACCCCCGAGGGTTACGATCCGGCCCGCAGGTACCCGCTCTTCATCGCCCTGCACGGCGGCGGCGAAAGCATGGCCGACCTCAAGCCCCTGTGGACCTCGTCCCGCCTCAGGTCCGAATTCATCACCCTTTATGTCCAGTCGACCCAAGTGGCCAGCATGACGGGCTTCCATTGGCAGGACGCCTCCCTGACCCGGCGCGACGTCGAGGCCGCCTATAAGAAGGTGCTCGCCGAATACCCCATCGACACCAGCCGGGTCCTCATCGGCGGCTTCTCCTCGGGCGGCTACGGCGCGATGGTCACGGCTTTCGCGGACCCGTTCCCCGTGCGGGGCTTCGTGGCCCTGTGCCCGTCGGTCCCGGAGTCCCTCAGCGATGACGACATCCTGGCGGCCAAGGCCCGCGGCCTGCGCGGCACGCTCCTGACCACCGAGCTCGACCACCGCGTCGAGGCCCAGCGGGCCCTGGCCGAGCGCATGGCCAAGCTCGGTCTGGCGGTCGAGTTCCATCAAACCCCGAACATCGGCCACTGGTTCCCGGAGGACTTCGCGGCCCGCCTCGACCGGGCCATCGGCCTCATCCTGGCCGGGGGAGAGGAGCCCCGCCGCTAGCCTCCCGGCGCCTTGACAGACCTCCGCGGGGGGCCTTAAATAGAGAGGATCAACCCCGGAGGGAGGACGTCTCCATGCGTTGGGACCAGTTCACCGTGATGTCGCAGGAAGCGATCCAAAAGGCCCAGTCGCTCGCCGCGGACAAGGGACACGCCGAGATCCGGCCGGAGCACCTGCTGGCGAGCTTCATCGCCCAGGACGAGAACATTGTCAACGCCATCCTGATCAAGATCGGCGCCCCCGCGGCCAGGATCCGTGCCGACGTCGAGGCCGCGCTCGACCGGCTGCCGACGGTCAGCGGGGGAGGGGAGGCCGCGATCTCGCCGGCGCTGCGCCAGATCCTCGACGCCGCCGGGAAAGAGGCCGACGCGCTCAAAGACGAATACATCTCGACCGAGCACATCTTCCTGGCCCTGCTCAAGGACCGGGGGAACGAGGCCTCGCGCATCCTGCGCGCGAATGGCGTCGACGAGGACGCCGTGCTCAAGGCCCTGGCCGCCGTCCGCGGCTCGCAGCGCGTGACCGACCCGGAGCCCGAAGCCAAATACCAGGTCCTCGAGAAATATGCCCGCGACCTGACGGCCCTGGCCCGCCAGGGCAAGCTCGATCCCGTCATCGGCCGCGAGGACGAGATCCGGCGGGTCATCCAGGTCCTGTCGCGGCGGACCAAGAACAACCCGGTCCTCATCGGCGAGGCCGGCGTCGGCAAGACGGCCGTCGTCGAGGGGCTGGCCCAGCGGATCGCCAACGGCGACGTGCCCCAGTCGCTCAAGAACAAGCGCCTGCTGGCGCTCGACATCGGCTCGCTCGTCGCCGGGACGAAGTTCCGCGGCGAGTTCGAGGACCGGCTCAAGGCCGTGCTCAAGGAGATCGGCGAGTCGGGCGGCACGGTCGTCCTGTTCATCGACGAGCTGCACACCATCATGGGCGCCGGCGCCGCCGAGGGCGCGGTCGACGCCTCGAACATGCTCAAGCCGGCCCTGGCCCGCGGCGAGCTCCGCTGCATCGGGGCCACGACCCTCGACGAATACAAGAAGCACATCGAGAAGGACGCCGCCCTCGAGCGGCGCTTCCAGCAGGTCTATGTCGGCGAGCCCTCGATCGAGGAGACGATCTCGATCCTGCGCGGCCTCAAGGAGAAATACGAGGTCCACCACGGCGTCAAGATCAAGGACGCGGCCCTTGTCGCGGCGGCGACGCTCTCGTCCCGCTACATCACCAACCGTTATCTCCCCGACAAGGCCATCGACCTCGTCGACGAGGCGGCCTCGCGCATCCGCATCCAGATCGACAGCCTGCCGGAGGAGCTCGACGAGCTCGACCGCCGGACCCTCCAGCTCGAGATCGAGCGCCAGGCCCTGAAGAAAGAGAAGGACCCGGCCTCGAAGGAGCGGCTCGAGGGCATCGAGAAGGACCTAGCGGAGCTTAAAGAGAAATCAGGGGCGCTGCGCGGCCGCTGGCAGAAGGAAAAGGAGACGATCGAGGCGGCCGGCAAGCTCCAGGAGAAGATGGACGCCCTCAAGATCGAGATGCAGGGCGCCGAGCGGCGGGGCGACCTCGAGAAGGCGGCCGAGATCCGCTACGGCCGGATGATCGAGGTCCAGAAGCAGACGGAGAAGGCCGCGGCCGAGCTGGCCAAGCTCCAAACCAAGGGCCGGATGCTCAAAGAGGAGGTCGACGAGGAGGACATCGCCCAGGTCGTCTCCAAGTGGACCGGGATCCCCGTGGCCAAGATGCTCGAGGGCGAAGTGGACCGGCTCATCCGCATGGAGGAGATCCTCGGGAAGCGGGTCATCGGCCAGGAGGCGGCCATCCAGGCTGTGGCGGCCACGGTGCGGCGGTCGCGGGCCGGGATCCAGGAAGCGGGCCGGCCCATCGGCTCGTTCATCTTCCTTGGCCCGACGGGCGTCGGCAAGACCGAGCTGGCCCGGGCCCTGGCCGAGTTCCTGTTCGACGACGAGAAGGCCATGGTCCGGCTGGACATGTCGGAATACATGGAGAAACATACGGTGAGCCGGCTGATCGGCGCGCCTCCCGGCTATGTCGGCTACGAGGAGGGCGGACAGCTGACCGAGGCCGTCAAGCGGCGGCCCTATTCGATCATCCTCCTCGACGAGATCGAGAAGGCCCACCCCGACGTCTTCAACGTCCTGCTCCAGATCCTCGAGGACGGGCGCCTGACCGACGGCCAGGGGCGCACGGTCGACTTCAAGAACACCCTCGTCATCATGACCTCGAACCTCGGGAGCGACGTCATCAAAGACCTTAGCCGGGATTACGCGGCCATGGAGCGGGAGGTCCGCAGGGTCCTCGAAGGGCACTTCAAGCCCGAGTTCCTCAACCGCATCGACGAGGTCATCATCTTCAAGCCGCTGCCGAAGGAGGCCATCCTCAAGATCGTCGGGCTCCAGATCGACCTCTTGGCGAAGCGGCTCGCCGAGCGCAAGATCGGGCTCGATGTGACGAAGGAGGCCAAGGAGCTTCTTGCGGAGCGCGGCTTCGATCCGGTCTACGGCGCGCGGCCTCTCAAGCGCGAGATCCAGAAGGACGTCCAGAACCCGCTGGCCATGAAGATCCTGTCCGGGGAGTATGGCGAAGGCGACACGGCCGTCGTCGCCCTGGACAAGAAGGGCGAGATCACGTTCGGGAAGAAATAGCGGGCCGTGACACGACCTTTCCTTTCTGGGGTCCCGTTCTTATATAATAGGTTGCACGTTCCGTCTCGGGAGTTTCGGACCATGACCAAGAAGAACCTGCTTGTGCTCGCCTTTACGGCTCTCCTATTGCCCACCCTTGCCTCGGCCAACGGGCTCAGCCTTAACGGCCTGGGAACGCGGGCCCAGGGCATGGGTGGGGCCTTCGTCAGCATCGCCGACGACTTCAGCGCCGTCTTCTGGAACCCGGCCGGCGCGGCGGGCTTCAGGCAGACGACCTTCGGCTTCTACGCCTCCGACCTGATGCCCCGGATGACCTACAGTGTCGAGTCCGAAGGACCGGACGTCAACGCCAAGACCAAGATCTCCCATTACCTGAGCTTCCTCGCCGGCTACTATAAACCGGTCAGCGACCGTCTCGTCTTGGGCATCGGCATCGGGACGCCTTCCGCACAAGGCGTCATGTGGAACGGTTCGGACCTCACCGCACTCTCGAACGGGACCGCCTATGATTGGTCAAGCCGCCTCTACGTGTTCTCGTTCTCGCCGATGGCGGCCGTCAAGATCAGCGACGCGATCTCGTTCGGCGCGGCCCTCAACATCCATTATGGCAACATCGGCTTCAAGATGCCGTATGGGATGTCGTACTTCCCTGGGTCGGTCCAAGATCCCCCGCAAAACGTGTCCGTTGATCTCGGGCAATTCGAGGAGACCGCGAATGGCTGGGGGGTCGGAGCGACCTTTGGCCTGCTGGTCAAGCCGATGAAACGGCTTGCCTTGGGCTTAACGGTCCGAACGCCTTTGACGATCGTGTTCGATGGCACCGCCAGTCTCTCAAATATGCCATTTTACGGGCTACCCGGCAGTTCCGCCCTCGAATGCCGGATCACCTGGCCGCTGGGGATTGCCGGCGGCGTTTCGTTCCGGCCCATCGACCGGCTTCTGTTGAGCGCCGACGTCCTGTGGACCCGTTGGTCCAAGCTTTATGCCGTCCCGTTGGACTTCGAAGATCCCGTTTGGGCGGACCTTTGCCAGCTGGAAGGGAAGCCGTACCCGATCCTCGATTGGCGGAATACGGCGCAGATCCGATTCGGAATGGAATATCGATTCAATCCGTCCACAGCCGTTCGGGCCGGATACTCTTACGACCCGGCGCCCGGACCGGACTGGGCGCTCGACGTGTTGAAACCGACCTTCACCGGCGATGCCTTCACCGTCGGCCTGGGGAAAACGTTCGGAGGCCTGCAACTCGATTTCGGCCTGGAATACTTTGCGGGACATAAACGCGCTCGGGATATGCCGATCTTCGTTAACTACGTCATGACCATGCACGCGGTCGTGCCGTCCGTCTCTGCCAGCTATAAGTTCTGACCGGGCCGCCGTCGACGAGATGCCGCGATCGGCATTTCGCGAGAAAAGAGGCAATCGTGCGGGCAGGGCTATTTTCTCGCAAAATGGGGGAAAAGGAAAAATGGCTAGGGACGGAATCGAACCGCCGACGCAAGGATTTTCAGTCCTTCGCTCTACCGACTGAGCTACCTAGCCATTGGCCGTCCGGCGACCGCCGAACGCCCGACAAGTATAGCCATTCGGCCCTTTAAAGTCAACGGGATATCGGTTATCATCCCCTCCGCCGGGAAGCCGCCGATGAACAGCCGTTGCCTGACCTGGACCGTTTCCGTCGCGATCCTCATTTTGGCCGTCCTCGCCCCACGCGTCCGTCCGCAGGCACCTGCTCCCCAGGGCCTCATTCGGGTCCTTATCCTCAGCGGCCAGAACAACCATGATTGGAGGTCGACGACGCCCAAGCTCGTCGAGATCCTGAAGGAGGGCGGCAAGTTCGCGGTCCAGGTCACGAACGACCCGGGAGCGCTCGCGCCCGAAGCGCTCGCCTCCTATGACGTTCTCCTCAGCAACTGGAACGCGTTCGGCCTCGATCCCAAGGCTTCGGCCTGGCCGAAGCCCACGCGGACGGCCTATCTCGACTTCGTCAAGCAGGGGAAAGGCCACGTCGTCGTCCATGCCGGGAGCGCCTCGTTCCCGGACTGGAACGACTATCTTCGCCTGACGCTGGCCACTTGGAAGAACGGCCGGACGAGCCACGGGCCGATCCACGAGTTCCCGGTGCGCATTGAAAAGATCAGCCATCCCGTCACGGAGGGCCTCGGATCGTTCACGACCAAGGACGAGCTCTGGAATGCGCCCGGTTTGACCCCGAACGCCACCGTCCTGGCCACGTCGTTCTCGGGCTCGGGCCAAGGTGGCACGGGCCGGTGGGAACCGTCCGTCCTGGCCGGAAGCTTCGGCAAAGGCCGAACGCTGACGATCCTTCTCGGCCATGACGCCGCGGCCATGGATAACCTTGGCTTCAAGAAGCTCCTCCTGAGGGCCGTCGAATGGGCCGCTACCGGCCGCGTCACGGAGGGCCGTCCAGCGATGCCGGCCGGGCCATGGCGCTTCGAGAAGACCACGAGCTCGAGCCTGGCGCTCGCCGGGCCGGCGGGGCCGCTCTGGCGGTTCAACTATGCGAACAACCTCGACGTGCCTTATTTTCACCCGCTCCGGACGACGGACGGCCGCCTCCTGACGTGGGACAGGCCGCCCGATCATCTCTGGCATCACGGCCTCTGGTTCGGCTGGAAATACATCAACAAGATCAACTACTGGGAGATCGATCCAAAGACCGGGTGTCCCGAGGGGAAGACCACCTGGTCGAACGTCCGCGTCACGACGAGCCGGGATGACCGGGCCCGCATCGACATGGACCTGGCTTACCGGCCGGCCGGGACCGAAGCGCCGGTCCTCATTGAAAAGCGGACGATCGAGATCTCGCCGCCCGACGCCGAGGGCGTTTACACCCTGGATTGGACATGCGCCTTCAAGGCCGTCTCGATGGTCTTTCTCGACCGCACGCCGCTCCCCGGCGAGATCGGCGGTCAGACTTGGGGGGGCTACGCGGGCCTCTCGCTCCGTTTGGCCCAGGCGCTGACCGACCGTCAGGCGAGGACGAGCGACGGCCTGGTCGAAACTTGGACAGAGGACCGCTACCGCGGCCGGCACGCCGCCCTCGACTATTCGGGCCTCGTCGACGGCGGGCCCGTGGGGGTCGCGATCCTCGACCATCCGTCGAACCCCCGCTCGCCGTCGCCCTGGTATGTCATCCGCTCGGCCGAAATGAGCTTTTTCACGCCGGCCGTGCTTTGCTTCCAGCCGCTCACGCTCCGGGCCGGGGACGTCATCGTCCTCCGCTATCGCGTCATCGTCCACCCGGGACGCTTCGATGAGGCCCGCCTGAAGAGAGAGGCGGCCCGGTTCGAGGGAACGGCCGCCAAGTAGCCGGGGAGGGATCGCATGAGAATGACTTCTCTGAGCCGCCGCGACTTCCTGAAGCGGGCCGCCGCCGTCGTCGGCGCTCCCGCGATCGTGCCTTCGTCTGTCTTCGGTCCCCAGTCGCCGAGCAATCGCGTCGCCAGGGCCGGAACTTCGTCGAATCCATCCGGACGCGGCGGCCGACGGTGAACCCGCTCGAATCGGCCATCCGCTCGGACACGATCAGCCACATGTCCGACATCGCCATCAGGGTCGGCCGGCCGATCCGTTGGGACCCCGTTGCCGAACGCATCATCGGCGACGCCGAGGCCTCGAAACGCCTCGACCGCCCCCTGCGCGCTCCCTGGACGTTCTGACGGCCCTGTGCTATCCTGACCGCGGAGGAACCTGCCGCATGGACGAACAGGCGCTGAAAGAGCTTCTCCTCAGGGAAAACGCCGAATTCCGCCGGGCCCACGAGGACCACCAGGCCTGCGAAAGGGCCCTGGAGGGCCTGCTGGGCAAGGGCCATCTGACACCGGCCGACGCAGACGAGGAGCGGGAGCTCAAGAAAATGAAGCTGGCGCTCAAGGACCGGATGTACCGGCTCATGGCCGAGCACGCCCGGACACGATAAGGACCTCCATGCCCACGGCCAAATCGCGCAAACCCCGCCTCGCGCTCGTCGGCTCCGATACCCTCAGAGGCAAGGAGATCCTCAGCACGTTCGCGGCCAAGAAGTTCCCGGTGGCCTCGTTCGAGCTCTTCGACCCCGACGTCGAGGAGGAATACAGCAAGCTCGGCCAGTTCCGGGGCGAGGCCCGCGTCGTCCACGGCCTGAGGCCGGAAGCCCTCGAAGGGCTCGACCTCGTCTTCCTCGCCGCCGACGAAAAAACGAACCGGCGCTACGGCCGCCTCGCGGCCGAGAAGGACTACCAGGCCCTTGACCTGGCCGAGACCTTCAACGCCGATCCCAAGGTGCCGCTCGTCGTGGCCGGGGTCAACGACGCTGTCCTCCGCCGCGACAAGCCGCCGCTCATCGCCAATCCCCATGCCGCGACCATCATCCTCACCCATCTCCTTTCGACCCTGGGCAAGGGCCTGGGCGTCGCCAAGGCGGTATCGGTCGTCCTCGAGCCGGTCTCGGCCTACGCCGAGGAAGGCATCCAAGAGCTGGCCGAGCAGAGCACCGCCCTCCTCGGCGGGGCGTCGCTCACGAAGAAGGTCTTCGCCGACCAGGTCGCCTTCAACCTGCTGGTCCGGACGATCAAGCCCGAGGCGAACGGCTTCTCGCCGCTCGAGAACCGCGTCGCCGGCGAGATCGGGCGCGTCCTCGGCCCCTCGGCGCCGCCGCTTTCGCTGGCCGTCATCCTGGCCCCGGTCTTCCACACCTATTCGATCATGACCCACTTCGAGCTCAGCCGCGACGTCCCGGCCGCCGAGGTCGAGGCCTGCCTGAAGACGAACGATATCTTCCACCGCGCCGCCCCCTCCGAGACGGCCGTGATCTCGCCGGCCAGCGTGGCCGGCAAGGACCGCATCCATCTCGGGCCGGTCAAGAAGGACCCGTCGATCGCCCGGAGCTACTGGCTCTGGTCCGTCGCCGACAACCTGACCGTGGGCTCGGGCCTCAACGCCTTCGGCATCGCCCGGGGCCTGTTCGAGGGCGCGTGACGGCCGCGGGACGGGGCGCGACGGGAACAAAGGAGACACCCCGATGATCCTGGGCATGACCGGATTCGCCGAGAAGGCCTTCGCCTCTCCGGAACTGCGGGTGAAGATCAGCGTCAAGACCCTCAATCACCGCTTTTTCGATTGGTCCTACAAAGGCGCGCCGCTCGGCGAGACCGAGAACCGGCTGCGGACGATCTGCCAGAAACGTATCCGTCGCGGCCGGGTCGAGGTCTACGTCGACGTTACGCCGCTCGGCCCCGAGAGCTGGGACTTTGTCCTCAACAAGGGCCTGCTCGAGAAGATCCTGACCTCGCTCGGCCCGGTCACGCGGCGGACCGGTCTCCGGCTCGACCTCACGCTCGACAGCCTCTTCCGCATCCCCCAGCTCGTCGAGGTCGGCCGCAAGGCGTTCGGCCCCAAGGAGACGGCCTTCATCGAGCGGAGCTTCGCCCGGACCCTCGACGACGTCCTCGTCCTGCGGCGCCGTGAGGGACGGGAGACGGCCCGCCAGCTCGGCGTTCACCTCGGCGCGGTCCGGCGCTTCGTCGCCAGGGCCGAGGCCCAGTTCCGGCGCCAGCCGGCCCTGGTCAAGGCCAAGATCAAGAAGCGCCTGGCCGACCTCAATGCCGGCGCCCCGGTGCCGGAGGGGAAGCTGGCCGAGGAGGCCTCCTTCGTGGCCCAGCGCTACGACCTGGCCGAGGAGATCGGCCGGCTCAAAACCCACCTCGACTCGTTCGAGGCCTTCCTCTCGCCCAAGGTCGCCGACCCCGTCGGACGGCAGCTCGATTTCCTGGCCCAGGAGCTCAACCGCGAGGCCAACACCCTGGCCTCGAAGTCCCAGGACATCCGCATCACCCGCGAGACCCTGGCCATCAAGGCCGAGCTCGAGAGCATCCGCCAGCACGTCCAGAACATCGAATAGGGGGGTCGCGTCCATGCTCTTCGTCATCACCGGGCCTTCGGGCAGCGGCAAATCGACGCTCATCAAGCGCGTCCGGCGGGCGATGCGCGACCTGGCCTTCTCGGTCTCCCACACGACCCGGTCCCGGAGGCCTTCGGAGACCGACGGCGTCGATTACCACTTCGTCTCTGAGCGCGTCTTCGAGCGCATGGTCCGCGAGAAGCGCTTCCTCGAGCACGCCCGCGTCCACGGCCACCTCTACGGGACGTCCCGGGCCGAGGCCGCGGCGAAGAGCCGCGATCACGACCTCCTCCTCGACATCGATGTCCAAGGCGCCCGGCAGGTCCGGGCCCGGGTCCCGGGCGCGGTCCTGATCTTCGTCATGCCGCCCGTCGCCGCCGAGCTCCGCCGCCGTCTTCTCGGCCGGGGCGAGAACAGCCGCGAGGAC
>CAZIQR010000100.1:0-10496 GCA_964541055.1 uncultured Eubacteriales bacterium | reverse complement strand
TTGGCCGCCCAGGTGACGCCGCTGTCCTCGTTGTGCTTGAGGACGGCGATGTTGATGAGCTTGGTCGTCTCCCGGGTCACGATCTTGGCCAGGTAGGATTTCTCCTCGTCCTCGATGAAGAAGTTGTCGTAGGCGTGGGCGACGTCCTCGGCGATGCGGCGGATGCCCTCCCGGTCGCTCTCCTCTGTGTAGAGGCGGCGGATCTCCTTCTCGTATTGCGCGGCCCGGAGATCGCCCTTCTCGATGAGGCCCCAGAGCCAGGTCAGCGAGTTGAAGATCTCGCGGTGCGTCGCCTCCTTCAGGAAGCCCGCCGCGATGAGCTCGCGGAAGCGCTGGAGCGTGCCGTCCTTGAAGGAGACCCAGACGGCCAAGTCGTAGCCGTGCACCCAGGGCACGACGCCTTCCCACTCGGTCGAGCAGCCCTTGACCCGGACCCCTTCGGCGCTCCGGTTGAGGATGAGACCGGTCTTGCGAAAGTCGCGGTCCATCCGGTCCCAGATGATGATCGCGTTGTCGCGGACGCCGGCGCCCCGGAGGCCGGCGATCGTCTCGTTGATCGAGGCGAGGGAGGAGGAGATGCGCGGCGCGCCGAGGCAGTTGATCTTGATGCCGACGACGTCGTCCGGGGAGACGAGCGAGGCCCAGGCGTTGCGGAGGGTCCGCTCCCCGGTGAGCTCCTTGAGCCCGGCCTCGAAGGCCCGGTGGACGGCGGCCGGATTGTAGTCGAGGCCGGTCAGAATGTCGTCCGCGGCGACAGCGACGACGCGGCTCATCGCGGGGGAGGCCAGGGAGGCGCGCCGGCACGAGACGGCGGCGGGGGCGAGGACGGCGCTTCCCGCGAGCAGGGCCGCGTCGCGGACGAACCGGCGGCGGGTGATCATCGCGGGCCTCGCGTCATCGTTTGGCCGGCTTCAGCAGCAGGTCCTGGAAGTCGTAGCTGAAGTCGGTGTCGGGCGAGAAGGGCTTCAGGCGGGCCTCGACGATCCGGCCGTCGGGGTCGAGAACGAAGGTGACGAAGGCGTCGGCCCGTAGCGAGCGGTCGCGCCAGCGGACGACGAACGTCTCCCGGCTCCAGGGCTCCATATCGCCGACGAGGCCGGGCGACTTGGCGAAGCTCATGACGAGCTTGGCGGAGGCGCCCTGTCCGTCAAGCGTGACGTCGATCGGGCCGTACCAGGCGTCGGCGTAGGCCTGGGCGTAGGACGAGAGGGGAAGCGAAGGAGGCAGGGCCGCCTCGCGCTTGGCGGCTTCGGCCTTCAAGCCCTCGTCGGTCCGGGCCCGCCCGCGATCGCGCACCTTGAGGTAGGCCGCGGCCCAGTCGTAGGGCGGCGCGCCCAAGGCCTGGTCGAGAACCGCGTAAATGATCGAATTGTAGGCCTCGTCGGATTCCTGGTTCGTCAGGACGGCGATGCCCAGGCCAAGCTCGGGGACCAAGGCCACGCGCGAGACGTAGCCCGAGAGCCCGCCGGTGTGGCTGACGAGCTTACGGCCCCGGTAGTCGTTGACCCGGAGGCCGAGGGCGTAGCCGCTGAAGTTCATCTTCTGGGCGGCGAGCTCGGGGGCCGGCTCGCCGATGGGGATGGGGGTCACGATCGTCGTCAGCTCCTGTTCGGTCTTCTCGCTGAAGAGGCGCGTCCCGTCGGGGAGCCGGCCGCGGCCGAGATGGACGAGCATCCAGCGCGCCATGTCGTCGGCGCAGGAGAGGATGCCGCCGGCCGGGTTCATGTGATCGTTCTCGTCGATGCCGACGGGCGTCGGGCGGCCTTCGAGGAGGGCGTGGGGGATGGCCACGTTCCGTCCGGCGAGGTCGGCCGAGTGGCGGGGCTCGCTCGAGGACATCCCGGCTTTGAGGAGGATCCGTTCGCGGATGAAATCCTCCCAGGGCCGGCCCGACACGGCCTCGATCACCTCGCCGGCGGCGATGTAGAGCATGTTGTCGTAGGCGTACGCGCTGCGGAAGCTCGCCGCCGGGCGGATGAAGCGCAACCGGCCGACGATCTCGCGCCGGGCATAGGTCGACTCGGGCCAGAGGAGGAGGTCGCCGGCGCCGAGGCCGAGGCCGCTGCGGTGGACGAGGAGGTCGCGGACGGTCATCTCGCGCGTGACGTAGGGGTCCCACATCTGGAACCAGGGCAGGTAGCGCGTCACCTGGCCGTCCCATTCGATCTTGCCGTCTTCGACGAGAAGGCCCAGGGCCGTGGCCGTGAAGACCTTGGTGTTCGAGGCGATGCCGAAGAGCGTCTTCGAGTCGACGGGCGCGGGCTCGCCGAGCTTGCGCACGCCGTAGCCCTTGGCCAGAACGACTTGGCCCTCCTTGACGACGGCCAGGGCCAGGCCCGGGACCTCGAAGGTCTTCATCACCCGGGCGACGACGGCGTCGAGATCGGGCGGCAGGACCTTGGGAGCGGACGCGGCGGAGAACGACGGCAGGACCAGCCCAAGGAGCAGGACGGCGGCAAGGGAGAGGCGGGGTTTCATGAGGCGATGGTAATGCGCCGCTCGCGTGCTTGTCAATCGCCGGCCGATGGGTCTAAGATACGCCCATGAAGAAGGTCATCACCTACGGGACGTTCGACCTCATCCACCGCGGCCACATCAACATCCTGCGCCGGGCCAAGGCCATGGGCGACTACCTCATCGTGGCCCTCTCGACCGACGAGTTCACCGCGGGGAAGGGCAAGCAGTGCTACTACACGTACGACGAGCGGAAGCAGATCCTCGAGGCCATCAAATACGTCGACGAGGTCATCCCGGAGACCTGCTGGGAGCAGAAGAAAGACGACGTCCTCAAGCACCACGTCTCGGTCTTCGTCATCGGCGACGATTGGGCCGGCAAATTCGACTTCCTCAAGCCCTACTGCGAGGTCGTCTACCTGCCCCGCACCGAGGGCATCTCGACGACCCAGATCAAGTCCGACCTCGCCAGCCGGAAATAGGACGGGGTCAGGTCTACACCTTTTAACTTTACGTGCGTGGGGCTGGCAGCGGCGTGAAGAAGGGACCTGGTTTACGCAAAACGGAAGGCCTGCCGTTTTGCGTAAACCAGGTCCCCTCTGGAAAAAGTTAAAAGGTGTAGACCTGGCCCCGTCTTTACCTTATCGTTACAAGGGCGCCGGAGGAGTAGGCCGCGAACTCGGGCGCGTACATCGACTGGAGCGTCGCCGGGGCGGCCTTGAAGGTCCCGGCCATGGCGCAGCGCAGCCTGTGCGTGAGCGTGTATTCGCCCTCGGGCAGTCCCTCCATGAAGAAGTTCGTGCCGCTGTCGCGGATCTCTTCGTAACGGCCGAGGCCCATGTCCCACTTGTATCCCGACGTGAGCGTCACCGGCTCGCAGCCGGACGGCCGCGGGTCGCGCAGGTGGACGTATTCCGCCTGGTGGCGGGCCCGGATCGAGAGACGGACCTCGATCTCGTCGCCCACGGCGAGGGCCGCGCCTTCCGCGAGCGGCTTCAGGACGACCTCCTCGCCGCGCTTCTCCCGCTTGAAGTAGGTCCGTTCGACGGCGAAGAGATCGCCGTCGCCCTTCTCCGGCATCTTCTCGGTCGAGAAATGCCAGGTCGCGCTGGCGAAGGCCAGGCCTTTGCCGCTCTTCTCCGCTTTGACCGTGGCGCAGGCCGGGCCGAGCTTCTCGCCGGGGATGACGATCTGGTTCTTCTTGCCGGTGTATTTGTCGGGCTCGAACGTGAAGGTCGTCTTCACCCCGCAGGCCTCGGCCGTCACCGCCTCGCGCCCGCCGAGAGCGCCCGTCTTTTTCAGGAACCAAGCCACCGAGTAGATGACCTCGCTCGTCGCCCGCGTCGATTTCCAATGGTTGAGCTTCTTGTTGAGGAAGAGCCACTGGACGAGGCCCTCGCTCCGGGCGTCGCCCGGCGCGAGCTCCAGGAGCGTTCTCAGGGCGAAGGCGTGCGTCTCGATGGTGTCGTTATACCAGAGCCAGCCGCGGTCTTCCGGGGCCCAGCTCGTGCCGCCGTCCTCCGTGGTCTTGGCGCTGTCCATGACGCTGGCCCAGACGAGCGTCGCGTCCTTCGCCCGCCCCGCCCGCTTGAGGGTCAGCGCGAGATACCCCTTGAGATACGGCGAGTGGTCCTTCCAATGCTTGAACGAGAAGTCGAGCATCTGCTTCCGCTCGGCCTCGGTGAAGACGCCGCCCGTCCAGGACGCGTCCGGAAAGCTGCCGATCACATGGTTCAGGAAGGTCACGAACTCCCAGCCGGTGTCGTGGGCCATCATCATCGAGATGACCTCGTCGAGGTAGTGGCGGTGCAAATACCCGAAGGCCCGGACGACCGGGTCCTTGGGGACCTCGACGCCGAACTCGGCCGCCTTCGAAAAGCCGCTGACGATGTAGAGCGTCATGTAAGGCGAGGGCGGCCCGCCCGGCCACCAGGGGAAGGCCCCGATCGACGTCTGGGCCTTGAGGAGCTTCGCGAGCGACGCCTCGCGCTGGGCCTTGGCCACCCGCGGATCGAGCACTTTTTCGGATCCCAGGCCCGCGTCCTGGCCGCCCCGCGCGACGTCGAGCCAGGGCGTCTCTTCGAGGGCCATCTTGCGGTTGGGATCGGCCGCGTCGAAGGTCTCGTAGATCGTGTCGCGCTTGCTCAGCTCCTTGGCCATGGCGGCGACCGCCGGGTATTTATCGTAGAGGCTCGTCAGGATGCCGGTCGAAAGGAACCGGTTGAGGGTCTGCTCGGCGCACTCATAAGGATAGTTCACGAGGTAGGGGAGGGCCTCGAGGAGCCCGTAGAAGAGCTGGGCATCGACGGTGACCACGAGCTGTTCGTTGAGACGGCTCGGGTCGTCGGCTTTGGCCATGTCTTCGAAGCGCAGCTCGCGCGCCTTGCCCTCCTTGAGCGTGGCGAAGCGCGATTGGACGAGGTGCATCCGGCCCGGCAGGACCGGCAGGGGCCGCAGCTCGCCGTCCGCGAGCGCCCCGCTCTTGGCCATGACCTTGAAGGCGACCGTCCCGACCCGCGCCGGCGCCGCCAGCGAAAAGACGACCGGGACGCCGCCGCCCGGCTCGACCTTGAACGCCTTCGCCGGCACCTTCGCCGCGAGGCCGAAGGCCGGGGCCAGGTTCTCGCCGGTCAAGGGATCCGTGATCTCGAGCGTCACCTCTCCCGCGAGCGCCGTCGCCCCGGCGTTGTTGACCATGACCCGCAGGTCCGCCTTGTCGCTTTCCCGGAAAAACCGCGGCAGATAGGGCCGGACCATGAGGTCCTTGACGGTCTTGGTCTCCGCCTCGAGCGTCCCGCCCGCGAGGTCCCGCGTCACGCCGTGGACGAAGACGCGCCAGCCCGTGACGGAATCGGGCACGGTGAATTCGATCGTCGCCGTCCCGTCGGCGTCGGTGAGCAGGCGCGGCTCCCAGAAGGCCGTCTCGGCGAAGTTCGAGCGCAGCTCCGTTCCGGCCGGGGGCGCCGCCGGGGCCGCTTCTTCGCCCTTGCCCTTGGCCTCATTGGGCGCGGTCATCTTGTCCATGCGCGCCTGCGCCGCCATGGTCGGCATCGGCGCCTCGCGCTCGGCCACGACGCCGCCGAGAACGCCGCCCACGACCCCGCCCAGAACGCGGCCGCGCCTCCCCGGTCCGCCAATGCCGTAGCCGCCGAGCGAAGCGAGCTCGGCCGGGCTGAACTCCGGATAATCCGGGATCTTGCGCCACCCGTCCTCGGAATCGAAGCTGGTGGGGGCCGCGCCGAGGCCTGTCTGCCACCCCGGTGAGCCCGTCCGGTTCGGATAGAGTCCCAGGAGCCGAGGCGGCCGGTGCGGAGCGAAGAGATCGAGGCTCCGGTCATACATGTAGGCCAGGAGCTCCGCCGCGCCCTTCTCGGCCGGCGTCCCCTTGGGCGTCTTGACCGTGACCCGCCAGGTCTCGCGCCCACCCGGCGTGAGCTTGTCGCGGAAGGTCGCGAACGAGAGCCCCAGCTCCTTGTTGTCCCAGGGCACGAACACGGAGGTCTCGCCGGTCATGAACTGGTGATCGCGCAGGGCCGAGACCCGGATGCTGAAGCCGCCCCGCAGCTCCTCGCCGACCGGGACCTGGATGTAGGGGCTGTCTTTCCCCGCCTCCAGCCAGCGCCGTTCCCAGAGCCGGCTGCCGCGGAACGTCTCATAAAGGAGAGGCTGGCCGGCCCAGCCGCTCGTGATCAGGAACGCAGCCTTGCCGCCGACCGCCACTGCGGACTTTTCGGCCCTCACGACGAGGGGCAGCTTGTAGTCCGGCTTCGGGCCTCCGGCGACCAGGAAGTCGAAGGTCTCGCGGCAGACGGCGCCGAAATCGTCCTTTGTCTCGTAGATCAGGCGGTAGGCGCCTGGGTTGGGCGGCGGGACGGCGATCCGGCCCACGCCTGCGGCGTCGTGTTCCACCAGGCCGACGGCGACAGCGGCCTTCTCCCCGCCTTCTTTCCAGAGGCTCATGATCTCGTTCGCGTCGGTCGTGCCGTCCCAGCGGGGATGGAGCTTATCGCCCGGCGTCGGCGGGTAAACGGCGCTGTCCTTTCCGGGCTCGGCCGGCATCGGCTGGTCGGCCGGGAGAAGCGTTGTCCCGGGTTCGACGAGCCGGACCATCCGGTACGATCCGCGCCCCGGCTTGGCGGCGCCGTTGAGGTCCATCCGCGTGACCGTGAAGACGAAGTCCGGGTATTCCAGGCTCGCGAGGGCATACCCGGTCTTCTGTTCGATCCGGGCTTCGACGCTGACGAAACCGAGCCGGAACGAGCGCTCGGCCGAGCGCGTCTCGCCGCCCTCGTCGGTGACGTCGATCGAAAGAGTATAGCGATAGCTCAGGCCCGCCGCCGCGCCTCCATCCTTCTCTTCGACTCGGGGCGTGAAGGCGACGTCGATCGTCCCGTCCGCGCCGATCATGGCCCGGCCGCCGGCCACGGTCTGGCGGCGCGACCCGCCCTGCTCCCACCACCACCAGCGCGGATAGACCGGCTCGCGCTTGACCTGCCAGACCGCCTCGCCGCCCGTGACCGGGAGGCCGAAGTAATAACGGGCCTCGCTCCGGAGCGCCGCTGGCCGATTGACCCGAAGCGGCTTGTCCGGGTCCTTGATCGTGACCTCGAAGGTCGGGCGCTTGTATTCCTCGACACGCACGGAGGCGTAGCCGTCGGGCGACGAGCGCAGGCGCCAGCTCCCGAGGGGGCGCCCCGTGGCCGGGATCGTGAACTCGCCGCTCGCCGTGCCGAAGGCGTTGGCCGCGGCCGAAGACTGGGCCACGCGCTGGCCGTTGATGTCCTCGAGCCACACCGAAACGGCCGCGCCGGCGTCGGGGGCGATCTGGCCGATGTCCGTCCGGCCCTTGTAAGCCAGGACCTTCCAGTAGAGCTTTTGGCCGGGCCTGTAGATCGAGCGGTCGGTGTAGATCAGGGCGTTGCGGGCCGTCTGCGCCTCGGCGCGGCCCTGGAGATAGATATAGTCGGAGTCGAAGGCGATGTCGCGGCCCTTGCGGGCCAGCAGGAAATACGAGCCGCTGCGGGCGGCCGGCGCGAACCAGACGCGGCCGTCGGCGCCGGTCGTCTTCGTCTCGACCTTGTGATGGCCTTTACGCCAATCGAAGGCGTAGAGGTCGACCGTCACCTCGGGAAGCGGGCGCCCGGAGGCGCCGGAGAGGGCGAACACTTCTTCGCCGCCTGCCTCCGCTTTCCCCGCGCCGGCCGCGCCGCCTTCGCGCTTGATGAGGACGAGATCGCCGACGACGACGCTGAGGCCGACGGTCTTGTTCGCGCCCTCGGCGAAGTCCTCTCGGGCCGAGGCGGCGACGAGATACAGGCCGGGGGCGAGGCTCGCCGGCAGGTCCGCGTAGGTCCTGTGGTCCCGGAAATCCGGCGTCTTGGGGAGGGCGGCCGTCCACAAGGCGGACGGCTTCCGGCTTTCGACGATCTTGCGGGCCTCGTCGCCCTGCGGGAAGATCCAGTAATCCTTCGCCGAAGCGACGAGGGCTTCGAGATCGAGGGGATAGGCCCGCAGAAAAACGCGATCGAGGTTCCGATGAGTGACGCGGACCGAGCGCCGGCCGGCCGCATCGAGCCGCATCGATTCGATCGAATACTCAGGCGCCTCGATCGTCTTGACGAGAGAGAGGCAACGCAGCCCGCCGGGCGACTTCGGGAAGCGCTCGACGCCTTCGAGGGCGATCTTGCGGGCCCGGACGAGGGCGTCGGGCGCGTCTTCGTCGCGGGTGAATTCGGCCAGCTGGGCCTGTCCCGTCGCCCACCAGGCGTCCTTGCGGTTGGCGGCGAGGAAGCGGCCCAGGTCCTCGCGGATGAGGGCCCGGTTGTCCTGGCCGTCAAAGGCGCCATAGAGGGCGTACAGGAGCTCGAAGCGGGCCTCGAGCGCGGCCGCCGTTCGGCCGGTGCGCCGGCTCCAGGTGGCGTGCTCGCCGAGCAGGGCGGCCGATTTCTCCACGGGATGGGCCGTGGTCGAGGCCAGGGCCGCCGCGGCCTGCTCGGGGCTGGTGCGATCGGCCTTGGCGAGAAGGCCCGGGAGGTCGACGAGCCACGTCTCGTTCGATTGGCGCGGCGTCCACAACGACGAGTCGGAGAGGAAGCCGGCCAGGAGATAGACGACGGCGTCGCGGAGCGTGTCGCGGACGCCCGGCGGATAGTCGCCGGGGCTCCAGAAGTCGGGGAAGTCGGCGGGCGTGCGGCCTGCGAGCCGGTCGCGATCCTTCCAGGCGCGGACGAGCGCGGTCCAGGCCTCGGCGAAGATCTGGTCGCGGGTCCAGGCCTTGAGGTCGATCGGGCCTTTTGATTCGACCTGCTCGCGCTGGTTGATCTCCCAGGAGTAGGCGCGGTAATAGGTGACGAGGGTGTTGGCGAAGAAGAGATCAAGCATGTCGCGCTCGACGGGGGCGTCGGGCCAGGGCTGTTCCTTGAAGAAGCGCACGGCCGTCTCGTAGCCGTGGAGGGACGTCCGCAGCTGGCCCTCGCGGATCAAGGCCCAGGTCCAGAGGGTGACGTCGCCCTTCTTGCGCGCGTCGTCGCGGATGCGGGCGCACTCGGCCGCGGCGGCCTCGAACTTCTGCTCGTTGATGAGCGTCTCGACCGCCTCGCGGGCGGCCTTGTCTGAAGTCTGGCGGTCAGACGTCACGGCAGCCTCCTCCAGTCCGGCGGCGCGAAAACAGGGCCGGTCCGCCTTGACGGCGAAAAGCCCGGCCGCGCCGACCGCGGCCAAAACGACCATCCCGGGAACGATCTTCGTCCTACCTTCGCGTCCGATCATGCCGTCCTCCCTGGTTCTTCATATGCAACAACGGTCATCTCTCCACTCCGGATACAACGGTCCCGGGAAAAAAATTCCCTCTCCCGGATTATACAGTCATCTTGGTCAGGTGACCAATAGCGCCGGCGTAGGTTGACCGCTTCTGCTCTTATTGATTAGAATGAGCGAAGATCCATCGGAGGGATAATCATGACGCACCGACATCTCGTTAAGATCGGCCTCGTCCTGCTCGTCCTGGCCGTGGCCGTTCAGGCCGGCGCCCAGGGCGAGAAGGGCAAGGCCTTCAACGGCCTGGGCATGGGTCTGAGCAGCCTCTCGCGCCTGTCCAAGGCCCAGACCCGGTCCATCAGCCCCGAGAACTTCACCGGCGAGAAGGGCAAAGCCGCCATGTCGACCGACGGCCCGGCCAAGGGCGCGGCCCGCGATCTCGGCCAGGGCTGGAAAGTCTCGCCTTACGTGACCCTCAAGCCCAAGGAGACCTTCGTCATGGCCGACGTCAAGGGCGAAGGCGCGATCCAGCAGATCTGGTGCACCCCCGCCGGCAACTGGCGCTTCGCCATCCTGCGCTTCTACTGGGACGGCGAGACGGAGCCTTCGGTCGAGTGCCCGCTCGGCGATTTCTTCGCCAGCGGCTGGGGCCAGTACGCCCAGATCTCGTCGCTCCCGGTCTGCGTCAATCCCGGCAGCGCCTTCAACTGCTACTGGGAGATGCCGTTCCGCAAGAGCTTCAAGATCACCCTCGAGAATCTCGCCGACGACAACTTCACCATCTACTACCAGATCAACTACGCGCTGACCGAGGTGCCGGACGACGCGGCCTATTTCCACGCCCAGTTCCGCCGCGTCAACCCGCTGCCCTTCAAGAGCGTCTACACCATCGTCGACGGCATCAAGGGCTGGGGCCACTACGTCGGCACCTACCTCGCATGGGGCGTCAACAACAACGGCTGGTGGGGAGAGGGCGAGATCAAGTTCTACATGGACGGCGACACCCAGTTTCCGACGATCGCCGGCACCGGCACCGAGGATTATTTCTGCGGCTCCTACGACTTCGACGCCAAGGCCCCTGACGGCTCGATCCAATACCACGAGTTCACGACGCCGTACACGGGCCTGCCGCAGGTCATCCGCGGCGACGGGCACTACCAGGTCCAGCAGAGGTTCGGCCTCTACCGCTGGCACATCATGGACCCCATCCGCTTCGAGAAGGACCTGAAGGTGACCATCCAGGCGCTGGGCTGGATGTCGGGCGGGCGCTACCTGCCGCTCCAGGA
>CAZIQR010000099.1:0-10556 GCA_964541055.1 uncultured Eubacteriales bacterium | reverse complement strand
CCCATCCCGCCTTCGAGGGCCGCCGCCTTCTTCTCGAACGCCTCGAAAGCGGCCAGCGCCTCGGCCGGCTTTCCCGCCGCCTCGGCCTCGTCCCTCATCTTCTTGTTCTGGGCCCTGAGGGTGCGCAACTCCTTGAGCGCCTGCTGGGATTCCAGGATGCCGTCATAGAGCGCGAGAGACATTTCCGTGAGCTTGGCCAGCCCGGCCGCCGGCGTCTTGATCCGCGGATCGAGTCGGAGGGCGAGCGGCTGCTCGAACGTCTTGCCGTCCACGGTCAGACGGACCTTGTAGCTCCCCGGCGGCGCCCAGATCGAGTTCGGCACCGGCACGGTGTTAAAGGGCACGGCCGTCATCGGCAGGCCGCCCCGCCCCCTTCCTCCGGCCGCGTCGATCGGCTGGTAACGCATATCCCAGAAGAAACGATGGTGTCCCGCGGTCCTTTGAAGGAGGAGGGGCTTGCGATACCAATAGAGGGGGACCGCGGCGCTCTCGGGCGTCGGCAGTTCGGACCTGTCGTCGCTCGAATACCGTCGGACGACGCGCCCGGCGCCGTTCAGCACCTCGAGCGTGACCGGCCCGGCGGCATCGGCCGCGAGGGCATAATCGATGATCGCCCCGTCGGGCGGATTCTCCCCGCCGGGCTCATCGGGCGGAAGCGGCGTGTCGGTGTTCATGCTGGTGCGGACGCGCGTCGCCGCTTGCGGCGTGAACAACACCGTCCCCGCGGCCGCCGCGGCGTCGAGCTGTCGCAATGGCGTGATGTCGTCGAGGATCCAGAAGCCGCGGCCGTGCGTCGCCGCGACAAGGTCGCCGTCCTTGACGATGATGTCGCGGACCGAGCTCGGGGCCATGTTCAGCCGCAGCAACTGCCAATGGCCGCCGTCGTCGAACGACACGAAGACCTCGCGCTCCGTGGCCGCGTAAAGCAGCCCGCGCCGCACCGGGTCCTCGCGGACGGCGTTGGTCGGGGCGCCCGCCGGGATCCCGTTCACGATCTCGGCCCAGGTCTTGCCGCCGTCATGCGTGCGGTAGATGTGCGGCCGCATGTCGTCGAGGCGGAGGGTGTTGACCGCGGCGTAGGCCGTCTTGGCGTCGAACCGTCCCGCGTCCATGACCGAAACCTTGGCCCAGGGCACGAGCTGAGGCGGGGTGACATCGGTCCAGTGCAGGCCGCCGTCGGTCGTGACCTGGATGAGCCCGTCGTCCGTGCCGGCCCAAATGGTCTTGGCGTCGACATAGGAAGGCGCGACCGTGTAGATGACGCCGCGCTGGGCGGGCTTGGCCGTCGGCTCATCACGGTATTTGCCGACGCTCGCGGGCACGTCCCAGGTCTTGCGGGTGAGATCGGGCGAGATCTGGGCCCACGACTGGCCGCCGTCGCCCGTTTTCCAGAGCGTGTTGGCGGCGAAGAACAGGGTGTGCGGGTCGATCGGGGAAAAGAGGACGGGCTGGGTGCGGACGGTCCGCCAGGCGGGGCCGCCCCGCGAAACCCGCGGGCCGACGGTCTGGACCTGGCCCGTGCGCCGGTCCCAGCGCGTCACACCGCGGCCGCCGTAAACGATGTCCGGATCGAGCGGGTCGGGCGCGGCGTAGCCGTACTCGTCGACGCCGACCGTCTGCCACTCACGGAAGGTGATACGGCCGTCGTTGCCGCGGCTTTGGACCCCCGCGGACCCGCTCTCCTGCTGGCCGCTGTAAACGCGGTAGGGGAACGCGTTGTCGGCCGCGACGTGATAAAGCTGGGCCGTCGGCTGGTTATACCACGAGCTCCAGGTCTCGCCGCCGTTGACGGTGATGCAGGCGCCCTGGTCGCTGGCGTAGAGGAGGATGGCGGGGTTCGTCGGGTTGATCCAGATGTTCTGGTAATCGTCTCCGCCCGGCGCGCCCTTGAAGGCCCGGAACGTGCGGCCGCCGTCGGTGGACTTGTAGGAAACGGTCGCGGCCACGAACAGCGTGTCGGGGTCCGTCGGATGGACCGCGATGCGCGGCAGGTCGCCGCCGCCGATGCGGCCGGCCGGCCGCGTGTCGGACAGGCGCGCCCAGGTTTCCCCCGCGTCGTCCGAACGATAGAGGGCCGTGCCCCGGATCAGGGCGACGGCGGCGTAGATGCGGCGCGGCTCGGACGGGGCGATGCCCAGATTGATCTGGACGATGGGCTCGGGAGCCCCCGATGCCGCCGTCCCGGGCCCGGCGACGGGCGGCGCTCCGGCCGCGGGAACGAGCTTGAGCTCGCGCCAGGTCGTGCCGCCGTCGGTCGACTTGTAGAGCCCTCCCTTTGCACCGTTCCACTCGGCGTTCTCCCACGGACCTTCGCGGGATTCCCAGAGGCCTGCGTAGACGATGGCGGGGTTGGACGGATCGAAAGCCACCTCCGAGCCGCCCGTGTTCTCGTCGACGTAGAGGACCCGGTCAAACGTCCGGCCGCCGTCGAGAGAACGGTAGATGCCGCGCTCCTCGTTCGGACCGTATGGGTGTCCGAGGACGGCCGCGAAGACGCGGTCCGGATCGCGGGGATCGACGATGATCTGCGGGATCTGCTGGCCGTCGCGCAGTCCGAGATGGGCCCATGTTCGGCCGGCGTCGGCCGACTTGTAGATGCCGTCGCCGACCGAGAGATCGGGCCGCCGCAGCCCTTCGCCCGAAGCGACGTAGATCACGTCGGGATTCGACGGGGAGACGGTGATGGCCCCGATCGAGCCCGTGGGCTGGTCGTCGAAGATCGGGCGCCAGGTCCGGCCGTAGTCCGTCGTCTTCCACACGCCGCCGTTGCAGACGCCCATGTAGAAGACGTTGGGCTGCGAGGGCACGCCGGCGACGGCGCGGGTGCGGCCCGCCCGGTAGGGGCCGATCGAACGCCAACGCATCTCGCCGAAGAGGCGTTGGTCGAAGGCCTGGGCCGAGAGGGGCGGGGCGGCGACCAGCGAGCCGAGCCAGGATGCGGCCGCGGCCGCGAGAAGCGACAGGATCACGAGGCTGGAAGTGGTGCCGGGTTTGGGGGTTTTCATGGGCGTCCTCCCGTCGGCCGGACTATATCGCCGCCCGAAAGGCCTGTCAATCAACCGGCCTATCGCCGCAGGGGGTGAGACAGCCGCGGCGAGGCTCACCCCGAGATTCACCTCCCTGAGGGATGACGGAACCCTTCTCGGGGGCCTATCCTGTTTTCCGGAGAGGCCGATGCCGGTGTCCACGTCTGAATTCCAACGCGACCCCGAGGGCGCCGTCCGTCCCTCCCGCCCCTCTCCTCCCGGCCCGGCCCAGGGACTCGGTTTTCGCCCTTTTCGGGATATCCGGGCCAAGATGACCTTTTATGTCCTGGGGCTTCTGGTCGCCGCCGTCTGTGTCTTCTACCTCATCACGGTCCAGATCCTCAACAGCCATGTCCGCGAAGAGATCATCAAGCGGGCCGAATCGCTTAGCCGAAGCATCGCCTCCTCGGCCGGCTACAACCTCGTTCTCAAGGACCTCCTGGCCCTCGACAATATCGTCTTCAAGGTCAAGGAGACCAATCCCGACATCCGGTCGATCGCCATCATCGGGCCCGACAGGACCATCATCGTCCATAGCGAGGCCGGGCGGACGGGCGTCAAGCTGGCGCCGCCCGAGAGCGGGACCGTGCTCGAGCTGCGAGACGGCACCCGGTTCCGAGAGGTCAGCGGGGCGACGGCCTCTGGCGCCTCCTTCGAGGTCGAGAGCCGGATCCCGTTCATGGAGCAGGACGTCGGGTCGGTCCTGCTCGATGTCGATTGGTCCATCCTGACGGCCGCCCAGACCCAGGCCCGGCGCCGGGTCCTGCCCTTCTTCGCCGGCATCCTCTTCGTCGGCGCCGTGACGAGCCTCGCCCTTTCCATGCGCCTGACCCGTCCCATCAAGGAGCTGGCCCAGGGCGTCGAGGAGCTCAAGCGCGGCCGGAGGAGCAAACCCCTGCGCGTCTATTCCGAGGACGAGCTGGGGCGGCTGACGGTCCGTTTCAACGAGATGACGGAGCTCATCACCGGCCAACGGGAAAGGCTCGGCCAGTATGCCCGCGAGCTCGAAGACGCCTATATCTCGACCATCCGTGTCCTGGCGGCCGCCATCGAAGCCCGAGATCATTACACGCTCGGCCATTCGACCCGGGTCTCCGAATACGCCGTGGCCCTGGCGCGAGAGCTCGGCTTCGACACCGCCGCGCTCGAGGAGATCGAGATTGCCTGCCTGTTCCACGACGTCGGGAAGATTAGGATCCCTGACGCCATCCTGCACAAGACGGGCCGTCTCGAACCGGGCGAAATGACGGAAATGCGGCGCCACTCCGAGTACGGGGCCGAGATCCTGAGCAAGGCGCCGTCGCTCTACAAATACATTCCGGCCGTCCGGCACCATCATGAGTGGTGGGACGGAAGCGGCTATCCCGACGGGCTCAGTCGCGATTCCATCCCCGCTTTCGCCGCCATCATCTCATTGGCCGACGCTTATGACGCGATGACCTCGGACCGACCCTATCGCGACGCCTTGGCCAAGGGCAGGGCCGCGGCCATCATCCGGGAGTCGGCGGGCAAGCAGTTCCATCCGGGGTTCGCCCCGGTTTTCTTGGGCATGATCGGAAAGGAGGTCGGCCGGGCCGTCGAGGCTCCGGCCGGCGAAAGGCTGGCATCATGAGCAGAACACATCACATGCCGAGGATCATCGGGGGAGTGGCGGTCGTGCTGATCGCCGTGACCGCAGCCGGCTGCGCGTCGGCGAAAACGACCGCGCTGAAGCAGGCCGCGGCCGGTTCGGCGGGGGCCTTCGCCGGGGGAGACTACGGCAAGGCGCTCGATCTCTACCAGAAGCTTTACGCGAAGAACCGGTCCAACGGAAAGGTCGTCTCGCGCTTTACGGCCTTGATCGAAGAGGTCAAGAGCGCCGGCGACGCCGCGGAGGCCAAGGAGAGCTATGCGGCGGCCCGGAACGTCTACGGGATCCTGGCCGAACGCTGGGACGGCTTTTCGGCCCTGGCCCGCCGGCTCTCCTTCAATCGGGGGGATCTCGCGGCCGGGATCAGGGACTGCCGCCTGGCTCTATGCGAGCGCCAGTTCCGGCAGGAGATCGGGGCGGGCAACTACGGCAAGGCCTTGGTCGCCTATCAAACGGCCCTCAAGGATTACCCCGGCGATCAGGCTATTAGAAGCCGCTATCTCAAGGGGATCGCCGAGGTCGCGAGCGTCGCTGCCAAGGCCATGGCCTCCAAGGATTACGGACAGGCCGGGAGGATCAACGGCCTTTTGCTGAAGAGCCTGGAGCCACTGGCGGGTCCGGATGACAAGGGCCCCGGCACGGGCATCCCGAGCCGGGAATCGCTGGGCTCATCGGTCCAGCTGTGCTCGACCGAGTTGACGAACGCCGGACTCGTCGAGTATCGGAAAGGCCACATCGATAGCGCAATAGCCGTCTGGGAGGATCTCCTGACCTTCGATCCGGGCAACGCCGAGATCAAGAAGGCCGTCGAGACGGCCAAGGCCCAATTGGGCCGGCTCAAAGGATCGGGCAAGACCAGCGGCCGGGCCGGCCGCAGCGCCCGCGGCGCGAAATCGGCGCGCTAAGCCCTCAACTTCCGTTCTTCGAGCGTTCGTTCAGGGGCGTCGTTTTCTGCCCCAATACTTGTGATCATCTCCCGTGATGTTCTTTCCCGACCTGTTGTCAACCCTTTAAAAATCATTAAAATAAAAGATAATAAAAGAAATATATGACAAAGTAGACAAAAGTCAAAAATACTAGTTGACAAATGTATTAATAATTTTTATAATGTCTACTTAACAGGGGAACTCGATGGATCACGAGCAGAGACACAAGCATCCAGAGACGCCGTTCGGCGCCCGCCTCAGGGCCGCCCGTAAAATGGCCGGCTTGAGCATGGAAGACCTTTCCGCCAGGCTAGATGGGGCGGTCACGAAGCAGGCCATCAGCAAATACGAGCAGGGCCGGATGATGCCTTCGCCCGAGGTCCTGGAAAAGCTGGTCAAGGTCCTGAAGATCGCGACCTGGGGGGCCTCGCCGCTCGGTTCCGCGGACGAGGAGATCAGAAGCTCACTTTTGAACGAAAGCCCGGCGCTTTTCCGGGGCGCAAGCGAAGCAGAACGCCCGATGTTCCGGCGGGCGGGCTTTTTGAGCCATCTGCGCCGCAAGGCCAAGGAGCCGGAGATGGAGATCCGTGCCCTCAACGCGCCGCCGTCCTCGGAGGCGATCTTCGCCAGGCGTCTGATGAGGGACGAAGGCCTGGAGCCCTTGGGCGAACGGCGGGCCCGCACCCTCCGTGATTGGCAGACGTCCGCCGCGCCCCTCGACCGGATCCGTTTTCGGACCGGGGAGCGGCTTTCGGCCAAGGCGGAAGCGGCCCTCAAGTACCGGATCGCCGGCCACCTCGACAAATACCTCGAGCTCGAATCGATTCTCGGACAGTCCGTCCGGTTCGAGAATCCGATCGGCCGCCGGCCGGCCCGTTCGCGCGAAGAGGTCGAATCCGCGGCGGCGCGGGCCCGCGAATGCTGGGAGCTCGGCGCCGGCCCGATCGTCAACCTGCTGGGCCTCCTCGAGGACAGAGGCATCAAGGTCTACGAGACGCGCGGCATCGAGGGCTTCGAAGGCCTGTCGGGCCGCTACGGCGAGGTCGTGTTCATCGCCGTCAGCCTGGAGTTCCCGGCCGACCGCATCCGATTCACGGCCGCCCACGAGCTCGGCCATCTCTTGTGCGACTTTGACGCCGCTGAAAGCCCGGAAGGCGAGTGCCACGCCTTCGGCGCGGCTTTCCTGCTGCCGCGAGCGGCCCTGGAGAAGGTCTTCACACCATCACGGCGCAAGGTCACCCTCGGCGACCTGGCCGAGATCAAGGAGTCGTTCGGCGTCTCGCTCCAGGCGATCATGTATCGGGCCCACGCCCTGGGCTTCGTCTCCGACCGCCAGCTCAGGGCCTTCCGCGAGACCCTGAAGATCAAAAACTGGCAGGTCACCGAGCCCGTCGCCTACGAGGGCAAGGAACACGCCACCCGCTTCCGCCGGCTCGTTCATTATGCCGTCGCGGCCGACATCCTCGACGTCGAGCGGGCGGCCGGGCTGGCCGGCGTGACCGCCGACGAGCTCAAAAAAGAGATCGGAGATATTTTTTGAGGAATAAGCGCCAAGGACTAGGGAGGTCGATGATGGGACGCTTCGAAACCGGGTACACCTAGCGGCCGGCGGGGCGGGGCGGCGCGCGGCCGTCCGATGACGGCGCGTCCCGGCCCCGCGGCTAGATGGCTTTGATCTCAAATCGGCAAAAAGAAAGGAAAACACTTATGGACAAGTCTGTCGAATCCTGTCTTCTCGGCTTGGAGCTCGGCGCCGGCGCCAGCTTCGAGAACACGACCGTCTTCGAGCTCCTGCGGCCGCAGAACGGCGGCCCGGAGTACATCACGCTGCGGGAGGCCCTCGAGCGCGGCGCCTTCACCGTCACGGAAACGAGCGAGGGCGGCTCGGTGCCCGAGCTTCTGGTCGCCAACAAGGGCGAAACGCCCGTCCTGCTCATTGACGGCGAGGAGCTGCGGGGGGCCAAGCAGAACCGCATCCTCAACACGACCATCCTCGTCGGCGCCAAGAGCACGATCAAGGTCCCGGTCAGCTGCGTCGAGCACGGCCGCTGGAGCTACCAGGGCCGCGAGTTCGCGGAATCGGGCAACGTCATGCACCGCGAGATGCGGGCCGTCAACGTCCGGAACGTGAACGCGAGCTTGGCCTCGATCAAGCAATTCCGTTCGAACCAGGGTGAGATCTGGGAAAAGGTGGAGGAGCTCCATTGCGACCTGAAGGTGCCGGCCGGGACGGGGGCTATGACCGACGTCTACCAGGCCAAGGGGGCCGACCTCGACGAATATCTGAAGAGCTTCCGGCTGGCGGACGGCCAGAAAGGCATCCTCGTCTTCGTCGACGGAAAACCGGCCGGGCTGGACTTCGTGTCGCGCGAGGCGGCCTTCGCCACCCTTTTCCCCAAGCTCGTCCGGAGCTACGCCATGGAGGCCATGCTCGTCACCGAACGGCGGAAACGGGGCCGGGGCCGAGGCGATGCCGAAAAGGCCCTGGTCAGGCCCTCGGCCGATGACGCGCGGGCTTTCCTCAAGTCGGCCGCGGCCAGCGAGGAAAAGAAGTACGAATCGGTCGGCCTCGGCTGGGCCTACCGCTATGCCGGTCCGGCCCTCGTCGGGTCGGCGCTGGCCTTCAACGACCACGTCGTCCACATGGCCTTCTTTGGCATCGACGACGAGGCCGGGCGGACGGAGGATCCCGGCCGGATGGCCGGCAGCCGGATGCGCCGCGACTGGCGGCTGTAACGACTGAACGGGACTCGTGCGCTTCGCACGCGTTCCGGCTATGAAAAAGCGGGGACAGTACCGGACGGTACATGCCCCCAAGGGGGGCGCGGCGCCTAATCTCCGCCATCCGGGAGATCGGGGGGTTGGGGGCGGGGAGGAGGCGCCGCGCCTCGGCTTACTGGCCGGCGACGGTCATCTCGGCGACCTTGACGGTCGGGCCGCTGACGGCCCCGAGGAACTCGAGGTCGGTCCCGACGGCCTCGATCGTCTCGAGGATCCGGCCGAGGTTGCCCGAGATCGTGACCTCGGTGACGGGGTAGGCGACGTGTCCGTCCTCGATCCACAGCCCGAATGCCCCGCGCGAAATGTCGCCGGTGACGCCGTTCAGGCCATGGCCGAGCGTCCGCGTCAGGAGCAGGCCTTTCGGGGTCCCGGCGATGATATCCTCGGGCGCCTTCGCGTCCGGCCCGGGCTCGAGATAGAAATTGCCCGGCCCGACGCCGCTGCCGTCGGCGCTGCCGGTCGACGCGAGCCCGAGCTTGCGGGCCGCGTAGTGATTGCAGAGGTAACTCTTCAGCACGCCCTTCTCGACGACCATGGTCCGGCGGCAGGGCAGCCCGTCCGAATCGAAGGGGTGCGAGCCGAGCGCGCCAGGCCTGAGGCCGTCGTCGATGACCGTCACCCGCTCGTTCCCGATCCTTTGGCCGAGCTTGCCTTCGAGGAAGGTGGCCTTCTGATAGACGGCCGTGCCGGTGACGCAGCCAAACAGGAATCCGAGGAGCCAACCGGTCTGGGTCGGGTCAAAAATGACCGGCACGTTCTGGGTCGGGACCTTGCGCGGATTGAGCTGCCGGACGGTCCGCTCGACGGCCTTGCGGGCGATCGCCTCGGGCGTCTCGAGGTCCTTGAAGTGCCTCTTGGATGACGACCAGGAATCCTCGACGCGGTTGTCGGTGTCTCCCGCCTGAAGGCCGACGCCGAGCCCGCAATAGGTCTGCTTGTATTCGCCGACGAACCCGTTCGAAAGCGCCAGGACCGAGTGGATCTCGTTCGAACCGAAGGTCGCCCCGTAGGAATTGGTGATGCGCTTGTCCCGCAGGGCCAGTCGCTCGGTCTCGCGGGCCAGGGCGATCTTCTGCCGCGAGTCGAGCTCGGCGATGGCCGGGTCGTAGAGATCGAGGGTCGCGGGATCGATCCGGTCCTTGACGAGCGGCGCGAGGCCGGCGAACTCGTCGGGATTGCCGAGCTCGGCCCGCCGCACGGCGTTGCGCACCAGGCGCCGCAGGGTCATCATGTCGAGGTCGGAGGAGCTGGCATAGGCGGTCTTCTTGCCCTTGATGACGCGCAGGCCGGCCGACCGCGACCCGGCCTCGATCAGGGCCTCGATGCGGCCCTTGCGGACGTCGACGTTGAACTCGTAGCCGTCCATGACGGAGACCTCGGCCTCGTCGGCGCCGCACGCGCGGGCGTAGGCCGCGAGCTCGCCGGCGAGATCACGGAGAGCGGGCGCCGATAAGGCCTTCTCTCGGCGCGCCGTCATGTCCGCCCTCCGACCGTCATCTTGGCGATTCGCAGGGTCGGGCAGCCGTCGGAGACCGGCACGTCCTGGCCGTCCTTGCTGCAGGTCCCGGTCTGCAGGCCGAAGGCGAGATCGCTGCCGACGCGGTCGATCTTCCGCAGGATATCGATGTTCGTGCCGATGAGCGTCGCCTGTTTGACCGGGGCCGTGAGCCGGCCGTCCTCGATGAGGTGGCCGAGGCTGACCGAGAACGTGAACTTGCCCGAGTCCTCGACCTGGCCGCCGGAAAGGCTGGCGACGTAGAGGCCTTTCGGGACCGAGCGCAGGATGTCGTCGGGATGGTCGAGGCCGGGCCCGATATAGGTGTTGGACATGCGGGGGATGGGCCAGTGGCCGTAATCCTGGCGCCGGCCGTGCCCGGTCAGGGGCGCGCCGCCCATCAGCCGGGCCGAAAGCTTGTCCTGGAGCAGCCCGCGGACGACGCCCCGCTCGATGAGCAGGGTCCGCCGCGGCGGCGTGCCCTCGTCGTCGACGTTGTAGGAGCCGCGGAAGGAGGGGATCGTCGGGTCGTCGAAGATCGTGACGAGATCGGAGCCGACGCGCCGGCCCATCTTGTTCCAGAAGATCGAGGTCTTCTTGCGGTTGAAGTCGGCCTCGAGCAGGTGGCCGACGGCCTCGTGGATGAGGACGCCGCTGTGGCCGGGGGCGAGGACGATCGGCATCTCGCCGGCCGGGGC
>CAZIQR010000098.1:0-10603 GCA_964541055.1 uncultured Eubacteriales bacterium | reverse complement strand
CGACTGGATTAGATTGACGCTCCCCAGGGCTTCGCCTATCATGGCCCGAGGGACAAGAGCCGATGTTCGAGCAGCTTTCCGGGCGCCTCGAGAAGATGGTCAAATTCCTCCGGGGCGAGGTCAAGGTCACGGACCGGAACATGGCCGAGGCCCTGAAGATGATGCGCCTGGCCTTCCTCGAGGCCGACGTCAACTACAAGGTCGTCAAGGACTTCGAGGCCCGGATCAAGGAAAAAGCCCTGGGCGAGGAGGTCCTGAGCGGCCTCAACCCGGCCCAGCAGGTCATCAAGATCGTCCGCGACGAGCTCGCCGCGATCCTCGGCGGCGCCCAGAAGCCCCTCCAGTTCGCCAGCCGTCCCCCGTCGGTCTTCATGCTCGTCGGCCTCCAGGGGAGCGGCAAGACGACGACCTGTGGCAAGCTGGGCCGCTACGTCCGCAGCCTCGGCCGCAACCCGCTCCTCGTCTCCTTCGACCTGAAACGCCCGGCCGCACAGGAGCAGCTCAGGACGATCGCGGCAGGCCTCGGCATCCCGTTCTACGAGATGACCGCGGCCCGGATGGCCGCTCCGAAGGAGGCCCTCAAAGAGCTTCTGGCCCATGCCTCCGGCCGCGCCTTCGATCCCCTGATCGTCGACACCGCCGGGCGCCTGCACATCGATGACGAGCTCATGGACGAGCTGCGCCTGGTCAAGGACATCCTCGAGCCGGTCGAGACGATCTACGTCGGCGACGCCATGACCGGCCAGGACGCCGTCCGCAGCGCCCAGGCCTTCGAGGAACGCATCGGCCTCTCCGGCGTCATCCTGACCAAGCTCGACGGCGACGCCCGCGGCGGCGCGGCCCTCTCGATCGTCTCCGCCACGGGCCGGCCCATCAAGTTCATCGGCGTCGGCGAAAAACCTGATCAGCTCGAGGTGTTCCACCCCGAGCGCATGGCCTCGCGCATCCTGGGCATGGGCGACATCCTCACGCTCATCGAGAAAGCCCAGGACCAGGCCGACATGGCCGAGGCCGAGGAGATGGCCCGCAAGCCCCGCAAGCAGGAGTTCACCCTCGAGGACTTCAAGAAGCAGATGGCCCAGATGAAGAAGATGGGCTCGCTCGCGGACGTCCTCGGCCACCTGCCCCAGGTCGGGCCGTTCAAAAACCTCGGCAAGGCCCAGGTCGACGAGTCGAAGATGGCCCATTTCACGGCCATCATCGATTCGATGACCCCCGAGGAGCGGCGCAACCCCAAGGTCCTCAACGGCAGCCGCCGGGCCCGCATCGCCCGCGGCAGCGGCCGGCCCGTCCACGAGATCAATCAGCTCGTCAAGCAGTTCCTGGACATGCAGAAAATGATGAAGCGGGGGGCCGTCCAGAAGCTCCTCGGCAACCTGAAATAGCCCGGGCTACTTGCCCTCGAGCAAGTGCTCGACGCACTCGAGCCAGAAGGCGGCGTAGCCGTCCCAGAAGACGAAGTTCAGGCCCCAGTGCGGCGCCGGGTCGGACATGTAGGCCAGCACCCGGCCTCGGCCGCACTGACGGACGGCGAGGAGCGGGTCCCCGTGGTCGCGGACCTCGAGCAGGACCCGGCCCTCGGGGATGGCCACGGTCTTGTTGTAGCCGAGGATGGGCGGCATGGTCCGGAAGTTGACGGCCTTGAAGAACCGTTCGCCGGCCGCGGTCAGCTCGGCGTCGTAGCCCTCGGTGCTCTCGATGAGGTCCTCGTGCTCGAGGCAGCGGACGGGCAGGACCTCCTTGATCCGGGTCCGGCCCCAGCCGCCCTTGCCCTGTTCGCCCGTGAAGGAGTACCAGCCGCCGAGGAACATGGCCGCTTTGCCCTCTTTGATGGCTTCGACCGTCAGGCGGATCCGGTCCGGGTAGGTCAGGACGGCCTTGCCGAACTTCTCCCGGTCGAAGAAGTTCGGGGCGAGCTGGAAGAGCTTGGCGTCGATGTCGCTGAAGACGAGGACGTCGTATTCGGCCAGGATGCGCTCGTAGTCGCCCGGGCCGAGATGGTTGTAGAAATCCCAGGCCGGCACGGACTCGACCTGGTGCTTGCCCGTCGATTCCAGGGCGTCCTTGAGCCACTTGCCGTAGTTGAAGATGTCCAGCCCCTTCGGGGAATGGTAGAACGGCGTTTCGGCGAAGACCGGTCCCGTCAGGACGGCCCAATCGCCGACATAATAGATCTTGGCCATGGGAGATCTCCTTCCGGGGGAAGGATATCAAAGAAAGGGCCCGCGCGGAAGCCCCTTGCGACTGTCCTCTCCGGGGGACAGGCCCTGATTTTCAGTTGACTTAAGTGTCAAATTCCGCTATCATTTTCGAACCTAATTACCTCTACTGACGGAAGTGATACCACAATGATGAGCATGCGCTTGATGAGATTTGGCACCAAGAAGAAGCCGACGTACCGGATCGTGGTGATCGACTCGAAGAGAGCCCGCCAGAGCCAGGCCCTGGACATCGTGGGCACTTACACTCCCCTGGACGACCCCGCCGGGGTCGATCTCGACCTCGAAAAAGCGAAGAAGTGGATCGCCAAGGGCGTCCGCCCGTCAAGCACCGTTCAGTCCCTCCTGGACCGGCTGATCAAGCCCGCGAAACCCGCTCGTGAAGAGAAAGCATAACGCAAGAGGAGGCAGCCGTGAAAGAACTCGTTGAGCTCATCGCCAAGGCCCTCGTGGACCAGCCCGAGCGCGTCGTTGTTTCGCAGCTCGAGGGCGAGCAGACCACGATCCTCGAGCTCAAAGTCGCCCCGGAAGACCTCGGCAAGGTGATCGGCAAGCAGGGCCGGACGGCGCGGGCCATCCGGATCATCCTCGGCGCCGCCGGGATGAAGCTGAAGAGGCGCTTCAATCTCGAGATCATTGAAAAGGGCTGACCTCGTCGCCCTCGGCAAGGCCGTCCGGAGCCAGGGGCGCGACGGCCGGGTCAAGCTCAAACTCAACGAAAAAGGGCCCACGGGATTCGCGGGCCGGACGGTCCATATCCAGAGGGATGACGCCTTCGAGGCCTTCGAGGTCGAATCCCTGGTCATCGACCGCAACGCTCCCATCCTGAAGCTCAAGGGCATCGATACGCTCGAGGCGGCCGACGCCCTGGCCGGGCGCGAGATCTTCGCCGCCGAATCGGATTTCCGGGCGCTCGGCGGGGACCGGTATTATGACTTCGAGATCCTCGGCAGCCGGGTCCGGACGACGGACGGGGCCGAAGTCGGGACGGTCGCTGCGGTCCTGGCCGCGGGCGGCCCGGTCCTGCTCGTCGTGAGACGGGGGGACAAGGACATTTACGTCCCGTTCAACGAGACGATCTGCGTCAAGATCGACCCGCAGGCGCGGGAGGTCGTGATCGACCCCCCGGAGGGCCTTTTGGACTTGAATGAGATTTGATATAATCACGATTTTCCCGGAGATGTTCCCGGCCCTTTTCGGGGCCGGGGTCCTCAAACGGGCCCTGGACCGGGGCATCGTCCGGATCGAGGTGCATGACCTGCGGGACTACACTACGGACAAGCACCGACAGGTCGATGACCGACCCTTCGGGGGCCTGGAAGGAATGGTCTTGAAGCCCGAGCCGATCTTCCGCGCCGTCGACGCGATCCGCGAGGACGCCGGGAGCAAGGTCTACCTGCTCTCGCCCCAGGGGCGGACCCTGGACGACGGACTGGCGCGGAGGCTGGCGGCCGAGCGTCAGGTCATTCTCATCTGCGGCCGCTACGAAGGCGTCGACGAGCGCGTCGCCGAGCACCTCGTCGACGGAGAGATCTCGATCGGCGACTACGTCCTCTCCGGCGGCGAGCTCCCCGCGGCCGTGGTCGTCGACGCGGCGGCCCGCTTCGTCCGCGGCGTCGTCGGCAAGGAAGGGTCCGTGCGGAACGACTCCTTCGGCGGCGGCCTCCTCGACCATCCCCAATACACGCGGCCGCGCGAGTTCCGCGGCCTTAAGGTCCCCGCGGTGCTCTTCTCGGGCGACCACAAGAAGATCGAGCGCTGGCGGCGGACCAAAGCCTTGGAAAAAACGGCCCGGCTGCGGCCGGACCTTGTCGGGCGCAACGCCCTCTCCCCGGAAGACCGCAAGCTTCTGGAGGAACACTCGAAGGAAAGGAAGACATCATGAACCTGATCGACACGCTCGAGGATAAACAGCTCAAGAAGGACCTCGTGCCGTTCAACGTCGGCGACACCGTCAAGGTCCACGTCATCATCCGGGAAGGGGACAAGGAGCGCATCCAGATCTTTCGCGGCGACGTCATCGCCAAGCGAGGCGGCGGCATCAGGGCCACCTTCACCGTGCGCAAGGTCTCGTTCGGCGTCGGCGTCGAGCGCGTCTTCCCCCTCCACTCCAAGATGATCAAGATGATCGAGGTCGTGCGCAAGGCCAGCGTCCGCCGGGCCAAGCTCTATTACCTGCGCGACCTCAAGGGCAAGACCGACCGCCTCAAAGAAGACCAGGGTTGACCTGGAGCTTCGTGAAAACGCCGTTTGGCTAGGGCCGTGGCCAGCTTCCGCCTCGAAAAGGAGCTCGCCCGCTCGGGCGCGCGCCTGATCGCGGGCATTGATGAAGTCGGCCGCGGGTCCCTGTTCGGACCGGTCGTTGCCGCCGCGGTCATCCTGCCCCCCGAATGGCTCGTCCGCCGGCCGCCCGCCTGGGTCAGCGATATCGACGATTCCAAGATCGTGCCGGCCCCGCGCCGCGCCGAACTGGCCGCCGCCCTTCTCCGGGAGGCCGCCGGGGTCGGGGTCGGGTTGGCCTCGGCGACAGAGATCGATACCGTGAACATCTATCAGGCGGCCCGCCTGGCCATGATCCGGGCCATCGAGAGCCTGCCCGAAACGCCCGAGATCCTGCTGGTTGACGGGTATCCGATAAAAGAAGTAAATTACCGGCAGATGGGCATCCCGCAGGGGGACCGGTCGAGCCGGTCGATCGCCGCGGCGTCCATCGTGGCCAAGGTCTTCCGGGACGGACTGATGGCGACCTTCGACGCGCTGTATGAGGGCTACGGCCTTCTCCGCAACAAGGGCTACGGAACAGAAGAGCATCTTCGGGCGTTGAAAGACAAGGGACCGACGGGTCTGCACCGGGCCTCCTTCAAGCTGGGCTGAGGACGAGCGTCGTGACCGTAAGGACCGATCGGGTCAGGATCATCGAGCAGGCGGAGAAGTTCGTCCGCTCGAACCGGATCCGGGAGGCCATCGCCGAATACGAGAAGATCGCCTTCGGCGACCCGCAGGACGTCGGCACGCTCAACATCATCGGCGACCTCTACATCCGCGTCGGCCAGAACGACCGGGCCATCCGCTCGTTCCAGCACGTCGCCGAGGAATACGAGCGGCGCGGCCTCTACTCCCAGGCCCTCGCCATCTGCAAGAAGATCCACAGGCTCGCGCCCGACTCGGCCGACTACGCCCTCAAGCTCGGCGACCTCTACGCCCAGCAGGGCTTCATCGTTGACGCCAAGGCCATCTACGCCGGTGTGGCCGGCCGCATGGCCGGGGCGGGGAAGGTGGCCGAGGCCATCGCCATTTTCGAGAAGGTCGTCAAGCTCGACCGCGAGGATCATGACGCCCGCCAGGCGTTGGCCCGCCTCTACCGGCAGTCCGGGAACCTCGACGCGGCCCTCGAGCAGCTCAACGAGAGCGCCGACGTCCACATCGAGAAGGGGCAGCTCGACGCCGCCGTGGCCACCCTCAACGAGTCGTTGGGCCTGCGGCCCGGCGACACCCGCAGTGTCGTCAGCCTGGTCGAGGTCTTCAAGAAACAGGGCTACCCGGAAAAGGCGATCGCCCTGCTCGAAGCGGAGCTCCTCGCGTCGCCCGACAACATCCAGTTCCTCAACATCCTCGGCAACATCCACTTCGAGGCCGGCGAGACCAAAAAGGCCGAGGAGATCTTCACCCGCATCGTCACCTCGCACCCGCTCAACGTCAACGCCCGCATCAAGCTCGGGCGCATCCAGATCCTCAAGGACAAGCTCGACCAAGCCTACGAGCTGTTCGAGCCCTTGATCAACAACCTGGTCAAGAAGCACCGGGACGAGAAGGCCATCGGCCTGCTCGGGCTCATCCTCGAAAGCCAGAAGCCCCATTTGCCGGCCCTCGAACGGCTGGCGCTCATCTACCGGTCGAACAAAGAGGTCAAGAAACTCGAGGTCGTCGACCGGGCCATCCTCGAGGAGCTGAAGCGTCTCGGCGAGAGGGAGAAGCTGGTCAGCCTTTACGCCGAGCTCCTCGAGCTGCGGCCGGACGACGCCGATCTCGTTCGCGACGCCCGCGCCCTGCGGCAAGAGCTGCGGCTGCCGGTCGAGGAGGTGCGGGAGGAGGTCCCCGAGCTTTCGGAGAAAGACCGCGAAGCGATCCGGGAGACCATGGGCCAGGCGGACCTCTACCTCCAGCAGGGGCTCGTCCGGGTGGCTCGCCGGCTGCTCGAGAACCTGCGCTTCCGCTATCCCGAGGATCCGCAGATCGTGCGGAAGATCGCCGTGATCGACGAGGTCCGGACCCATCTCGATGAGGACGAGATCCGGCGCCGGGTCGAGAAAACGACGGTCCTCGAAGCCCAATACAAGGAGCGCATGACGGGCAAGAAGGCCGAGGACAAGAAAGGCGACGAGCCCCGGCGGCCGGAGAAGCCGGATGAGAAGGGCGGGGCGGTCCCGCCGATCCCCGAGGAGAGGCCCGCCGAGGAGGCCCCGAAGAAGCCGCAGGACGCGGCGCCCAAGACGGAAGCTAAGCCGAAGCCCAAGCCGGCCGGCCCGTTCAAGGCCGAGGTCCTCGAGGGGGACAAGGTCAGCACGGCCGATATCTTCGGCGAAACGGACATCATCCCCTTCGCCGGTGTGGACGCGGGCGACCGGGCCTTCTATGATCTCGGCGCCGCCGCCGCGGCCGAACTCCGTTGGCTGGCCGCGCTCCGGGAGCGGCAGCTCCACGGGGATGAGGCGCGGCTCGAAAAAGAGCTGACCGAGATCGTGGCCGGGTTCCGCAAGGGACTGCGGGCCGCGGGCGCCGAGATGGACGCCGAGACCCACTATCAGCTCGGGATCGCATTCCTGAGCCAGGGGCTCATGGCCGATGCGGTCGACGAGATGACCGAAGCGGCCAAGGAACCCGCGCTGGCCCCGGTGAGCTTCTCCGCCCTCGCCGAAGCCTACAAGCAGCGCGGCGACACCGCGGAGGCGGAAAAGTGGTCGGATCGAGCCGGACTCCAAAAATAGCCTTATTTTTCAGCTGCTTAACCCCCCAAAAGAGCCTCTAAACGGGCTTAAGCCTGCGCTTTTTAAGGCAAAAAAAGAGGGACGGTCCCCTGCGGGACAGTCCCTCTTCTGAGATGATGCCTAATCGACGATCTTGGCGCTGATGATGAGGATCAGCCCCTTATCGCCCCCGTCGAGCTTGGACACGCCGACGACCGTCCGGTCGCCCGACTTGATGTTGAGCGTGCTCTCGATCAGCGTGGCGTTATCGGTCTTGATCGTGTTCGCCTCGGTCTTGACCTGCATTTGCTTCAGCTGGACGTCGGTCTTGATGACCGCCGCCTTGGCATCGCCGGCGACGTCGGGTCTGAGATACAGCGTGAAGTCGGCCTTGGGGCCGAACTTGACCTCCGCCCGATCCCTATTGACCGTGCGCACGATCGTCGAATCGAGCAGCGTATACCCCTTGTAGCGAAGGAGCTTGCCGAGCTCCTTGATCACCAGGTCGTTCTTGAGCTCGGGGTCCGTCGCCGCCTCGGTTTCCGAGCCCAGGACGAGCTGAACGGTATAGAGCACGTCGGCAGGCTTGACGTCCAGCTCGTGGATCGCGGCCAGCATTTTCTCGACGTTATCCGGAGTGTCCCTCACCGTCAGAACGCCCGGCAGGTTGGGATTGAAATCGATGCGTCCCTCCCGGCTGGAGAACGCGTAAAGCAGATTTTGGACGTCCTGGGCCCGGACGTACTTGAGCTTGACGATCTCGGTCCGCAGCGTCTTTGCCTCCTGTTTTTGCTCCTGCTGCCCCGCCGGGACCGGATCCTCGGCCAGGGCCGGCCGCACCAAGGCCGCCGTGAAGGCCAACGCCAAAAGCGCGATCAATGTTCTTTTCATTCGCGATCTCCTTTCCATTCGAAGTTCTTGTCCAGGATCCAAACGACTTGGAGCCCGCTCTCCGGTGAAACCATGGTGACGGATATCTTGTCCTGTTCCGGCCGCGCCTGCTCCTCCGCCGTCGTCGGCAAGCCTTTTCTATGGCCCGCCCCGCGCCACAGCGACGACCCTTTGATCAACGCGCCCATGACGACAAGGCCGAGCAGCACGCCGACGGCCGCCGCGCCGGCCCAGTGCGGCCGGAGAGCCGCGACCGGACCGCGGCTCCGGTCTCCACTCTCCTCCTTTGCTTTGGCGCCGACCCGGGCCATGAGCGCTGTCCATTCGGCCTCGGTCCATTCCGCCGCGCCTTCCTGCCTTGCCGCCGCCCTGATCCCCGCCAGGCCGCGCCGGAAGGCTTCGAGCTCGGCCCGGCAGTCCGGACAGGCTTCGACGTGGACGCGAAAGGCCCGCGCCTGCCGCGGCCGCAGATCGTTCCCCGCGGCGAGCGGGACGAGCTTCCGGATCTTGCGGCACTTCATTGTCCCTCCTCGAGATGCGGAAAGTCCTTCCGGATCGCTTCCCGCAGCTTCTTCCGGGCCTTCGAGAGATGGGCCCTCACGGCGAGGCTCGAGCAGCCCAGCACCCGGGACGTCTCCCGGACATCCAGGTCCTCGAGGTCCCGCAGCGCGAAGACCTCCCGCTCCCGCGGGCTGAGGGCGGCCATGGCCCGCATGACGCCGGCCCGGAGTTCGGACCGGTCGTGACCGGCCTCGGGGTTCGCCGCCGCCGGCGCGCGACCGGCCACGTCCGGGAGCGCCGCTTGCTCCCGGGCCCGCTTCCGGTACCGGTCCCTGGCCTCGTTGGCGGCGATCTGGAAAAGCCAGTTCCGGAGGGAACGCGACGGATCGAAGCTCGCGAGCGAGCGGTAAGCCCGGAGGAGCGCCTCCTGGACGACGTCGAGCGCCTCCTCCCGGTTCTGCGTCAGACGGGACACCAGAGCCAGGAGCGGCCCCCGGTGCGGGGTGACCAGCGGCTCGAAAGCGTCCGTGCGGCCAGAGAGAACCAAGGCGATGAGCTCCTTCTCTGTCTCATTCATCCGCAAGGTTCTACCCCGGATCGCGCGGAAATGTTAAGGGCAAACGAAGGATAGCACGGCGCGGCGCCCCGGACAAAAAACGAGGCGTGCCGGCCGCCGCTTAGGCGCCGATGTGGACGAGGTCCTTGACCTTCTTGAAGACCTCGAGCACGCGATCGACCTGGGCGTCCGTGTGGGTCGCCATGTAGCTCGTCCGCAGGCACGAAAACTCGGGCGAGACGGACGGCGGCAAGGCGACGTTCGTGTAGATGCCCTCGTTGAAGAAGACCTTCCAGGCCTCGAGGGCCTTCATCATGTCGCCGATGACGATGGGGATGATCGGCGTCTGGCTTTCGCCGATGTTGTAGCCCATGCCGCGGAGCTCCGTTCGGACCCGCTCACCGATCTTGTTGACCCGCTCGACCCGCTCCGGCTCCTTCTCGAGGACGTCCAGGCAAGCGAGAACGGTCGCCACGTTGGACGGCGGCAGGCTGGCGCTGAACATGAACGGCCGGGCGAACATCTGGATGAAGTGGACGACTTCCTTGGGCCCGGCGATGAAGCCGCCGACCGAGGCGAAGGACTTGCTGAACGTGCCCATGATCATGTCGACCTGGTCCTGCAAGCCGAAGTGCCAGCCCGTGCCGCGGCCGCCGCCCAGCACGCCCAGGGCATGGGCGTCGTCGGACATGAACCGGGCGCCGTACTTCCGGCAGATGGGGATGATCTCGGGCAGCTTGGCGATGTCGCCGCCCATGCTGAAGACGCCGTCGACGACGACGAGCTTGGCCGGCCCGGGGGCCAGCGTCTTCAGGACGGCCTCGAGGTCGGCCGGATCGTTGTGCTTGTAGGTCCGGAGGTGGCAGTTCTTGAGGACCTTGGCCATGCGCACGCCGTCGATGATGCTGGCGTGGACTTCCTTATCGGTGACGATGATGTCGTCGCGGTCCATGACGGCCGGGATGGAGCCCAGGTTGACCTGGAAGCCGGTGCTGAAGACCAGGGCCGCTTCCTTGCCCGTATACTTGGCCAGCCGCTCCTCGAGCTCGATGTGGAGGTCGAGCGTGCCGTTGAGGAAGCGCGAGCCGGTGCAGCTCGTGCCGTATTTCTTGACGGCCTCGATGGCCGCTTCCTTGACCTTGGGGTGGTTGGTCAGCCCGACGTAGTTGTTCGAGCCGATCATGATGTATTTTTTGCCGTGGATGTAGACTTCCGTCCCTTCGGCGTGCTCGATCGGGATGAAGTAGGGGAATAGCCCCATGGCCTGGGCCGTCCGGGGATTGGTCGGATAGCCGTATTTCTGCGCGACCGAGGGGTCGGAGTAAAAACCCTGGCACTTCTCAAAAAGGTCCATCGTCACACATCCTTTGGGAGGATTTGGAACCCCCAGTATAAAATACCCCGTCCCGTGTGTCAATTTTGGGGCCGGCGAGATATCCGAGAAGAACGCATTATGCAGATATTTCTCAGAA
>CAZIQR010000097.1:0-10641 GCA_964541055.1 uncultured Eubacteriales bacterium | reverse complement strand
CCGGCCATGACCGCCGCCCGCGTCGAGAGCGGGCCGAAGATCGACGGCGATCTCCGCGATCCGGCCTGGGAACAGAGCGAGCCCTTCTCGGCGTTCAGGATGGTCTTCCCGGATCTCGGCGCCGAGCCGACCGAGAGGACCGAGCTGCGCATCCTCGTCGACGACGCCAACCTTTACCTCGGGATCCGGTGCTTCGACCGCAACCCAAAAGGCATCTCGGCCAACTCCATGGCCCACGATGGCGGCGGCGACGAAGAAGAGAAGGCCGAGGACGTCGTTCGCGTTCTCCTCGACCCGTTCCAGAACAAGCGGACGGCCTACGTCTTCATCGTCAACGCGCGGGGAGCGCGGAGCGAGGGCCTGACCTCGGGCGAGCACGCCGATCTGAGCTGGGACGGCATCTGGGACGCCAAGTGCCGGATCGACGCCGAGGGCTGGAGCGCCGAGATCCGCATCCCCTTCCGGACGCTCGCCTTCAAGCCCGGCCTTGAAACCTGGGGTATCAACGTCGAGCGCTATATCGCCCGGAAACAGGAGACGGACCGCCTGGCGGCCACGAGCCGGAACAGCTTCTTCTACAATCCGATGGAGGCGGCCCCGCTCGGGGGGGTCAGCGGCGCCCGGCAGGGCCTCGGCCTGACCTTCCGCCCCTACGGGATCGTCCGGGATGACAAGGACCATGTCGCGGAGACGCCCGCCCACGCTAAGGCGGACGGGGGTTTCGATCTCTACAAGAGCTTCACCCCGAATTTCGTCGGCGCCTTCAGTTACAACACCGATTTCGCCGAGACCGAGGTCGACGACCGCCGCATCAACCTGACCCGCTTCCCCCTCTACTTCCCCGAAAAGCGGACCTTTTTCCTCGAAGGCTCGGACATCTTCAGCTTTGGCGGCGGCGGCGAGAACTTCTCGCCGTTCTTCAGCCGGCGGATCGGCCTCTACGGAGAAAGCCAGGTCCCCGTGGCCTTCGGGGCCAAGATGTTCGGGCGTCTCGGCAACACGAACATCTCCGTCCTCGACGTCGGCACGCGGGCCTTCGACGACCCGCGTTTCGATCTGAGCCTGCCGCACGAGAATTTCGTAGCGGCCCGCGTCGTCCAGAACGTTCTCGCCGAGAGCAAGATCGGGGTCATCTTCACGAACGGCAGCCCGACGGGCGCCCGGAACTCGCTGGCCGGATTCGATCTGACCTATAAGACCTCGCGTCTCTTCGGGGACAAGAACTTCCTTGCCGGGGCATGGTACGTCCGGAACTGGAACACGATCACGACGGGGAGCCACGACGCGTACGGGGTGAGGCTCGACTACCCGAACGACCTCTTCGACATCCGCGGCAGCTATTCCTATTACGGCGACGCCCTCGATCCCGGCATCGGATTTCTCGAACGCGGCGCGGTCCAGAACCTCAGCCTCGGGGGGGCCTACCAGCCGCGCCCGGCCAAGGGGACCTTCGTCGGCGATCTCGTGCGCCAGTTCTTCTTCGAGCTCGAGGGCGATTTCTTCTGGGACCTCGAGGGCCGCCTCGAGACAAGCGAGATCTTCACCGCGCCGCTCAACCTCCGGACCGAAAGCGGCGAGCACATCGAGTTCAACGTCATCCCCAAGCGCGACGTCCTTCCCTACGATTTCGAGGTCGCGCCCGGCGTCGTCATTCCGGCGGGCCCCTACAACATGCTGGCCTACCGGGCCGAATTCAGTTCCGCCACCTACCGGCCCTGGACCTTCGACCTGAGCTGGCGCTTCGGCCAATTCTATTCAGGCCGCTACAGCGACCCGACGATCGGCGTCGGCCTCAAGCTCAAAGGGTTCGTGACCCTAGCCTTGAACGCCGAGCTCGTCCGGGCTCATCTCCCCCAAGGCGCGTTCAAAGAGAACCTGTATCAGCTCAAGGCCGATTTTTTCCTGACCCCGAGCCTCGGCCTGATGAATTACATCCAGTATGACAGCATCTCCCGGACCCTGGGGGCCAACATCCGCTTCCGCTGGCAGATCACGCCCGGCAACGAGATCTTCCTCGTCTACACGAAGAACTGGGAGAGGCTCTGGGACCCCGTCAGCCGTTTCGTCCCCCTCGGCGAGCGCGGCGTCTTCAAGATCACGCTGAGCATCAGGCCCTAGCCGGGCGTCCGATCAAGGCGCGACGATCCGGGGGAACCGGTCCTTCCACGGCACGGCGGCTAGCCCCCGGTCACCTGCCGATCCGGTCGCGTCAAGACGATCAGGACCGCGCCGGAAAGGAGGCCGATCACCGCCCCTGCCACGGCGCCGCCGACCGCGTAAACCATCGCCGTGCCCAGCGAGGTGGCCTCGTTCACGCGGATGCCGGCATGCACGCCGAGCCAGCAACCGAAGGTCGAGCTGGCCGCGAGCGCCGGTATCCAGACCCAGGCCCGGCGGGCACGGCGCTTCATCACGAGCCACTGCATGACCCCGACGATGATCCCGCCCGCCGCTCCCAAGGTGATGGGCTCGGGCGTGAGAAAGCCCGTGCTATAGCCGATCCAGAGGCCGACATACCAGCCCAGGCCGTAGGCCAGGATCAGCCAGCCGGAACGGGAAAAACGCTTCGCCAGGACCAGCCATTGAGCGAACCCGATGGCCAGGCCGCACGGGATGATCAGCAGCTCGCCGTTCGCTCCGCCGGTGAGTCCCGTCAGCGCGATCGACAGCCAGCCCGCCACGGCCCATCCGAGGAGGTTGGCCAGGGCCCACAGGATCCCGAATTTCAGATCATCGCCCGATTTCGCGGTTCCCATGCCGCCTCCTTCGCTACGGATCCCCGCCCCGGATCACGGCGAGCGAAGGATAGGGCTGATGGCGGCCGATGTCAATTCAGTCCAAAAAACGCTCCGGTTGCCGTAGACGGCGCGCACCAGGACGGCCGCGTATTCGCAGTATTTCTTGGCGCCGTCGGCCGATACCGAGCCGTCGGTCTTGGCATGGTAACGCTCGCGCCAGAAACCGTCGGCTTGCGCGGCCCGGCACACCTTGCGGACCGACTCGACGAGGCGGTCGCGGGCGCCCATCCGTTGGCAGGCCACGACCTCGAGATACCAGACCCGGCCCATCGCGGCCACGTCGTTGAACGGATCGACCCCGCATTCGGGCTGGGCGCTCGATTCCCACGGCTCGTAGGCGAACGGCTTGGTCGCGGGCTGTGTGGGCATGCCGCCCCACCAGAAGGCCGGTTCCTTGAGGAGGCGGGCCCAAACCGTCTCGAGTTTCTTGCCCGTAACGAGACCGAAGGCCACCGCCGCCCAGTTGACGTCGGAGAGGCCGTGGGAGTCGATGAGGCCGCGCGCCGGATGGACGTATTCGCCGAAGTGGTCGCCGCGCCAAAACGCCTCGACGAAGGCCTGGGTCACACTGTCTGCCTGACTTATCCACGTGTCCGCCTTGGACCTCTCCCCCGCCGCCCGGCACAGCTCGGCCATGCCGCGGAAGGCCTGGACCGCGTAGCATTGCGTCACGCCGTCGAAGCCCTCGCGCGGGGGGGCTTCGACATAGAAACCGGAGCCTCCGACAAGGCCGTTCGGCTTTTTCAGGCTTAGCAGGTACTTGGCCGCGGCCTCGATCGACGGCAGCCGTTCCGTGAGCCACAGCCCGTCGCGCGTGGCCCCGAAGATCTCCGCGGCCGTGAGGATGTAGCAGACCGGCCCCAGTGTGGCGAGCGGATATCCCTGCGTCTGCCAGTGCTCGAAGAGGCCGATCCAGCGCCGGGTCTCCTGGCTCGTCGCCGGCAGGCCCTTGCGGCGTGGCGGCGTGTAGGAGAAGATATCGTCCGGCGTCTTCAGCCCCTTCAGGCACCCGACCGGCTGCTGATCGCCGGGGAAGATGGCGAACGGGATGTTGCCGTCCTTCCGCTGGGAGGCCCTCACGAACTCGAAGTAGTCGAGAACGAGCCGTGTGCGGCCGAGCAGCAGGTACGCCCCGGCCATCTGCCATGAATCCAGCCCCGGCCAGGTCGCGCCCCCGAACGCGGCCCCGTCGGCGCTGATGTTGAAGTAGCCGGGATAGTCATGTTCCGTCGCGGCCGGCAGGATGTTCTTGAGCACGGCCGCCTCGACCCCGGCCCTGATCTCGGGATCGGCGATGCTGTGGGCCAGATCTTCCGACGGTCCTTGAACCGGGCGCTGTGCCAGGCACATGGGGACGAGCAAGAGAAAGGCGGCGATCGCCCGCTTCGCCATATTTGCGCCTACTTGCAGCGCAGACCCTCGGGGTATTTGGACAGGATCATCATCGTCGCTTCGGGCGTGTTCTGCAGAAAGCTCGTTTCTGAGAATGACTTCTTGATGAGCTTGTAGTTGGCTTCCCAGGTGTAATCCTGGAACAGGCCGGTGACATCGCCCTCGAGGTCGGCCAGCATGTCCAGAACTTTGACCGGGGTGCCGCAGGCAAAATCGAACTTCCGGAAATCGATCGAGCGGACGCGGGGCGTCGACGCGGTGCGGAAGCGGATGATCCCGGCCTTGACATCATAGACGATGCGGAACTTGCTGTGGGGGAGGTTGCACTTGTCGAGGATCCCGAAAGCGTAGCCGGCGGGATCATTGTTCTTCGCAGCGTCCCAGGCCCGGATCCCGTGAGCGGCATAGACGAACCGCCGCCTCGAGTTGTCCGCCTGAGCGAACGGGGGCTTCGTCTCGTCGGCGCCGGAGAGCCTGAGGAAGTCCAGGCAGTAGTCGTAGGTGCTATTGGTCAGCGCCGCGACGGGGAGGCTCTTGCCCGTGTAGGGCCTCATCCGGCCGCTGAGGTACTCGATGACGGCGGCGCCCCCCTTGCGGTCGCAGGCCAGGAAATGGACGGGCGTGCCGTCGTTCACCTCGATGCGGACGGCTTTGTCGCTGGCGATCACGTCCTGGACCGTCGCCGCCGTATCCAGCTGGTATTGGACCCATTGGAGCTCGCGGAGGGAGGGCCTGGCGTCGACGTTGGGGTACTCCGTCGGCGTGAGCCACATGAGCTCGATGACGAGACCGGCCTCGTTCATCCCTCCCAAGGGCAGCTCGCGGCCGAACTGGTTAAAAGTCACGCTGCCGTACTTGGAGACCCACTTGGCGGGCCGGCTGGCGATGCCCGGGGGCAGAAGGGCGGTCTTGGCCACGCCCCGCTTGTTGACCATGACCAGGCCGGCTTCGGTCGAAAAGTCGTAGTTCCGGCCGAAGATCCATTCGCCGTTCGCCTTGAAGCAGAACGTCGTGCAGGGCCGGAGATCGAGCGGCATAATAACGCTGGCTAGCACCGCCAGAATGAGCATGGTGCGGATTTTTTTCATGTTTTTTCCCTTATTCCGTATCACTCGCCGTGGACGAATTTACTCTTCTTGGGAGGATAATTTCAAGGCCCCCGCTAGCCCTGAAGCGTACTCAGCGTTGACCTCCGGGAACTCCCGGACGGCCTCGCTCACGCACTTGGCGATCCAGCCGGCGGCCGCGCGAAGTCAGTGATATCGCGTGTTCGCTCTGCAGCTCGGCTCGATCAGGACGTCGATCGCCGTGAGGACTGTGGATCAGTCGGTTTTGTATTTGGCGCGGATCTTCGCCCCCGAGAGCGGACCGCCCAGCATGGCGCTGAGGTAGCAGATGTCGAACGCCCCCGCGCTCAGCGGGAGCAGGCCCCAGACCATCGACACGATGCCGAGGGGGTGGGCACGGTAGGCATAGCCGACCGCAAGGAAAAGCACGCCCATTGTCAGGCGAAAGGCCCTGCCCGCCGGTTTGTTGAGGAACCGTGAAAATGCCGAACGATTGAATGAGTCCTCGGATTTACCCATGTTGCACCTCTTTCAAAGCCTGACAATCCAAGATTCGTGCCAAGACGGCTATTTTTTCTTGTGATAATTCGGATACGGCGGCGGGCCGGGGATGACCACGGGGTTCTTCGCTAGGGCCTCGAGGGTGACCGCGACCGCCTTCTCGAGCTGCGGGTCATGCCCGGCCGCGACCGAGGCCGGATCGTTCTCGACCTCGATATCGGGCGGGATGCCGCGGTTCTCGACTTCCCACTCGCCGTGCAGCCCGTAGATGGCGCCGCGCGGCGCCGTGACCGACCCGCCGTCCAGGAGCGGCGGATAGCCCCAAATGCCGACCAGGCCGCCCCAGGTCCTCGTCCCGACGAGGGGCCCGACCTTGTCCTGGCGGAACATCCAGGGCAGGGCGTCGCCGCCCGAGCCGGACATCTCGTTGATGATCATCGTCTTGGGCCCGAAGATCTGCGCCGACGGCGAAGTGATCTTCTCCCCTTCGCGGGTGACGGCGGCGTTCCGCAGCGGCCGCTTCAGCAGGTCGATGATGTAATCCGCGACCTGGCCGCCGTGGTTGTAGCGCTCGTCGATGATCGCGCCCTGCTTGCCGACCTGGGCGAAATAATACCGGTTGAAATTCACGTAGCCGCCGACGGCCGTGTCCGGCACGTGGACGTAGGCGAGCTTCCCGCCGCTGAGCTCATCGACCTTGCGGCGGTTGTCTTCTTCCCAGGCCCTGTTGCGGAGCGCGAACTCGTTGCCGAGCGGGATGACCGTCAGCTGGCGCGCGTCCTTGCCGTCCGGCGACGGCCCGACCTTGATCGTGATCTGCTTGCCGGCCGTGTTCTCGAAGTAGCTGGTGACCTCGGTCTGCGGACGGACGTCGCGGCCGTTCACCTCGACGAGATACTCCCCCGCCTTGACGTCCACGCCCGGCTGGGTGAGCGGCGCGCGCAGGCCGGGGTTCCAGTTCTCGCCGTTGTACACCCGGGCGAAGCGGAAGCGGCCGTTCTCGACACGGTAATCCGCTCCCAGGAGCCCCACCGGGACCTGCTTGGACGCGGGGACATCGCCGCCGCCGATGAACATGTGCCCGACCGTGATCTCGCCGAGCATTTCGTCAAAGAGGTAGTTCAGGTCCTCCCGGCCGCCGACCGCCTGGAGATACGGCGCGTACTTGGCTTCCGCGGCCTTCAGGTCGAGCCCGTGGAAGTTGGGATCGTAGAGGAAGTCCCGTTCGATCCGCCAGACCTCATGATACATCTGGGTCCATTCGGCCCGCGGATCGACATAGACCTCGGCCTGGCCAAGATTGAGGGCGCCGTCGCCCGGCTTCACCGGGCCGCCGGTCGCGACGATGGCCCAGACCGGTCCTTGGGAATAGAGGGCCTTTTCGCCATTCGCGGAAACGATGAAGGCTCCGACGCCGGCGACGAACGGTTCCGTCTTCCGCGTCGCGAGATCGAACTTTGAAACGGACGCCAGCGCCGGCGCGTCGAGGCGCGGCACGTCGGGGAGCTCCGCCAGGAACAGCGTCCCGGCCTTCCCGGCGATCAGGCCGCCGTAGTTCGCGGCCGGGATGGGCAGGGCGACGATCCTCTGCCCGATGCCGTCAAAGTCGATGACGACCTTGGCCGGACCCTCCGGCGCCTTGTCCGCCGGGGCCTTGTCCGCCTTTTTCGCCGGCTCGACCTTTTCCTCGTCGCTTTCCGGCGGCACCGGGGACGGATCGCCCTTCTTGAGGACCGCGGCGTAGACGCTGCGCAGCAAGGGGTGCTGGAAGCTCGAGAGGTCGAGCCAGCCGGAGGCCAGGCCCACGTCCGTGCTCACGGCGAACAGCAGGTACTTCCCGCCCTTGTCGAAGACGGGGTAGCGGGCGTCGCTGATGCCGTCGGTGATCCGCGATTCCTTCCCGGTCCCGAGCGAATAGACGAACACGGTATGGAGGTGGTTCTCCATCTCTTTCGTGTACGTCAGCCATTGGCTGTCGGGCGACCAGGCCGGGTTCATGGCCGACGACGGATCGTCGAAGTTGTCCGTGGCGGCCTTGACGGGCGTGCCCTTGTCGAGGTCGACGCACCAGAGGTTGAGCCGCTTGTCCGTATAGGCGATCTTCTTGCTGTCGGGCGACCAGATGGGCTCGTAGAAATAGGACGGGGGCTCGCCCAGGCCGATCCGCTTCGCCGGGAGGAGCCCGGATTGATCGACGATATGGAGGGCGTATTCCCCGGACTCGTCCGAGAAGAAGGCGATGGACTTCCCGTCGGGCGACCAGGCGGGATCGCGCTCGGCCGCGGCCACGGTCCGGGTCAGGTTGCGGATGCTCCCCTTTTCCGCCGGCACGGAGAAGATCTCGCCGCGCGCCTCGAAGACGGCTCGGGCGCCCGCCGGCGAGATGTCGGCGTTCTGGATCTGGCCGGCCACCTTGACATAGTGCGGCCGGACGGCCGGCATGTCGCCCGCGATCTCGATCCGAACGCGCTTGGATGCGCCTGACGCCGTATCGAACAAGTAGATCCCTCCGAACTGCTCATAGACCAGGGCGTCCGGCCCGGCCGAGAGGGATTTCAGGTCGAGGCCCTTGTTCTCGAGGACCCGGGCCACGGCCTTGGTCTTCGTGTCATAGGCGAAGAGCGTCACCGCCCCGTTCCGGTCGGACAGGAAATAGACCTTGTCGCCGTACCAGACCGGGTGCGAATCGTTGGAATTGTCCCGCGGCAGCTTCTCGAGGGCGAGATCGCTCAGGCGGACGATGTAGATGGGCGTTGTCTGTCCGCCCTGGTAGCGCTTCCAGGAGGTCTGCCAGAGCTGGTTGGGTACATAGGCCAGGCGCGTCCCGTCCGGCGAATAGCAGGCGTCCTCGCCGCGCCACATCGGCAGCACGGAGGCCGGGCCGCCTTCGACGGGCACGGTGTAGAGACGGTCGAGGTCGGCGAAGGCCTCGCGGGGCGACTTGAAGAGGACGCTCTTGCCGTCGGGCGTCCAACCGTTGGCGATGTCCATGTCGGGATGCCAGGTCAGCCGTTTCGGCGTGCCGCCGCCGGCCGGCATCACGTAGACCTCGGCGTTGCCATCGTAAGTGCCAGAGAAGGCGATCCAGTTTCCGTCGGGCGAGAAGAAGGGGAATCCCTCGTGCCCGCCGGTCGTGAGCTGCTTGGCCATGCCGCCCTCGCGGGGCACGCTCCAGAGGTAGCCGCCGTATTCGAAGACGACCGCCGTGCGGCTGAGGGTCGGGTTCTTGGCCAGGATCGGCGTTTCGTCAGCCGTCAGGCCGGCCCCCGCCACGAGAACGATCAATGCGAGAATGAGCGTCAAGCGTCGCATGTTGCCCCCTGTCGGGATGTTGGATTAGTCGATGGCGCGTTCCATAAAGGCGTAAGCCAGGATGTGGGCCATGGCCATGAAGCCGTCCTCAAGACGGCCCATGTGATCGCTCGGAACGGCCAGAACGAGGCCGGCCATCTTGCCGAGCGCGCCGCCCCCGGCCCGCGTCATAGCGATCGTCTTGCAGCCGGCGCCCGCCGCGTATTCGACCGCGGCCAGCACGTTGGGGCTGTCGCCGCTGCCGCTGATGGCGATGACGACGTCGCCGGGCCCGGCGAAGTTCCTGAGCTGTTCGACGAAGACGGCCTCTCCCCCGACGTCATTGACGTAGGCCATGACCGTCGGGACGTTGTCGGCCAGGCTCATGACCTTGAACTTGGCCGGGCGGCCGTAGGATGCGCCCTTGACGAGGTCGACGGCGAGGTGCGAGGCGACCGCGGCGCTGCCGCCGTTGCCGATGACGAAGACCATCCGGCCCTTGTCGCGCGCCTCCTTGAGCCAGGCGGCCGCCTGCCCGATCGCGCCGACATCGAGGCCGGCCAGCGTCTTCCGCAATTTCGCGATATAGTCGGTGGCAAACTTCATGTCAGCACCTCTCTTTTCCTGATGCGCTATCCCTGCGAGAGCCACATTTCGAGCCGCGGCCCGAGCTCAGCCGGGCTTGCCGTCCCGGTCGTCGCCAGCTGCTGGATGGTGATCGAGGCGACGAGGTTGGCGACGAGCGCCGCCTCTGCCGGGGTTGCCCCGGCGCACAAGGCCAGGACGGCGCCGGCCGTGGCGCTGTCGCCGGCCCCCGTCGGGTCGGTCGGCTCGGGCACGCGCACCGCCCGGACAAGCGCCGGCCCGGGATCGCTCGTCCAGATGCCCCTCCGGCCCGCGGTGACAAAGACGGGCCGCCCCGTCCTCGCCCTGAGCTCGGCCATGGCCCGGACGACGTCCGCGTCGGCCGGCTCGTCGGCGCCGACCCGGAAGGCCTGCTTCAGCGCCTCGCGGGCGTTGACCTTGATCATGACGTTCCGGAAGAGGCCGACCCGCGCCCGGCTGTCGACCCAGAAGATCCTCTCCGGGAAGGCCCGCCCGAGCTCGCCCAGCCTCTCCCGGATCCTGGCTGTGACGACGCCCCGGCCCTCCTCCTCGACCTGGTCCTCGACGGCCACGGCATGGATGCGGGGCAGCAGGCCCTCGAGATAGCCGAGGATCATGTCCTCGGCCTCTTTCGGCAGCGGCGCCCGGATCTTGGTGTCGTAGCGCTCGTGTTCGCCGGCGAGCTCGGCCGCGCGGCAGTTGCGCGGCTTGAGATAGGTCGGGGTCATGTGGCCCGGGAGCGAGACGAAGCCTTCGGTCCCGCAGCGGCGCGCGGCCAGCGCCTTCCGCAGGTCGTAGCCCTCGCCGTCGTCGCCTGTCGCACCGATGGCATAGATCTCTCCGGCGCCCAGGGAGGCGAGATTGTTGACGATCGTCCCCGCCGCGCCCGGGCTCGTCCGGATCCCGACGACCTGATGGGCGGTCTTTCCCGTCTCGACGGAGATCTCGGCCAGCTCGGGGTCGGTGTCGAGGTACTTGTCGAGGAA
>CAZIQR010000096.1:0-10643 GCA_964541055.1 uncultured Eubacteriales bacterium | reverse complement strand
CGCCGCCGAGCTCCGCCGCCGTCTTCTCGGCCGGGGCGAGAACAGCCGCGAGGACACGGCCCGCCGGCTGCGCAACGCCCGGGCTGAGGTCCGGGCCTACGCCGAGTTCGATTATGTCGTCGTCAACGACGACCTCGACCGGGCCGTGGCCGACCTCAAGACCGTCATCCGGGCCGCCCGACACCGCCCGGAGGCCATGGCTGCGGGCCTGGCGCCCATCCTGCGGAGCTTCGCCAGGGGACGCCGATGACCAAGAAGATCGCCCTCGGCGTGTCGTCGTCGATCGGCCTCTACAAGGCCTGCGAAGTCGTGCGCGGCTTTCAGAAAGCCGGGATCACGGTCCAGGTGGTCATGACTCCGAATGCGGCCAAGCTCATCTCGCCGCTCCTCTTCAGCTCGCTCGCGGGGACGAAGACGATCGTCGACCTCTTCGAGGAGCCGGAAACCCGCAACATCCGCCATATCGCCCTGGCCAAGGAGATCGCTCTCCTGTGCGTCGCCCCGGCCACGGCGAACGTCATCGGCAAGTTCGCGACGGGCGTGGCCGACGACTTCCTGTCGACGCTCTACCTGGCCGCGTCCGCGCCGGTCCTCCTCGCCCCGGCCATGAACGAGGCCATGTATCTCGATCCCAAGACCCAGGCCAACATGTCCCGGCTCAAGGCGCTTGGGGCCGAGCTCGTCGAGGCCGAGAGAGGTTACCTCGCCTGCGGCGACACCGGCTGGGGGCGAATGGCCGAGCCGGAGGCCATCGTCCACGAAGGGCTGAGGATCCTCGCCCGGAGCGCCAGCCTCAAGGGCCAGACCGTCCTCATCACGGCCGGCCCGACGCGCGAGCCGCTCGACCCGGTCCGCTTCATCTCGAACCCGTCGACGGGCAAGATGGGCTACGAGCTGGCCCGCGAGGCCATCGCCAGGGGGGCCAAGACCATCCTTGTCTCCGGCCCGACGACGCTCACCGCCCCCTGCGAGGCCCGGACGGTGCATGTCACCACCGCGGCCGAGATGGAAAAGGCCGTGATGAAGGGATTTCCGAAGGCGGACATCGTCATCATGGCCGCGGCCGTCTCCGACTTCCGGTTCAAGGCGCCCCGGGCGCGCAAGGCCGCCAAGGACGAGGTCGGAGCGTCGCTGGCCATCGAAAAGACGACGGACATCCTGGCCCGGCTCGGCCGGGCCAAGATGCCCGGCCAAGTCCTTATCGGCTTCGCGGCGGAGACGCACGACGTCGTGGCCCACGCCCGCCGCAAGATGGCCGCCAAGCGCGCCGACCTCATGGTCGCCAACGCCGTGGGCGAGGGGAAAGGGTTCGGGACGGACGCCAACGCCTTCATCCTCATCGCTCCCGCCGGACCGGTCGAGGAGACCGGATGGGTGAGCAAGCGCGAGGCCGCCCGCATCATCTTCGACCGCATCGAGGCCCGGAGTGAAAAAAAACGCCGCTGAGATCCGCGCAGACCTCAAAGCCCACCTCGATTTCCTGAGCGAAGCCGGGGTGGGTTTCGTCGTCCGTGACCCGGAGGCCGGCATCGGGGCCGGCGAAGGGAAGGCGCCGCACGCCTCGGCAGGGATGCCGTCCCTCCCGGAGCGCCCGGCTCAGACGGCCGCCGACAAGGAGGCCCTGTCCGACATCGACCGACGGGTCGGGGCCTGCACGCTCTGCGACCTTCACCGCTTCCGGACCCGCGCCGTCCCCGGCGAGGGGAATTGGGAGGCCGAGCTGATGTTCATCGGCGAGGGGCCGGGCCGCGACGAAGACCTCCAGGGCCGCCCCTTCGTCGGGCGGGCCGGGCAGCTCCTGCGCAAGATCATCGCCGCCATGACCTTCCGCGAGGACGAGGTCTACATCGCCAACATGGTCAAGTGCCGGCCGCCCGAGAACCGCGTCCCTCATTTTGAAGAGATCGAGGCCTGTTCGCGCTACCTCATCCGTCAGATCGAGCTCATCCGTCCCAAGGTCATCGTCACCCTGGGCAAGACGCCGACGGACTACTTCGTCCCCGGCCGGGAGGGCATGACCGCCCGGCGCGGCCGCTTCGGCAGCTATCTCGGCATCCCGGTCATGCCGACCTTCCATCCCTCCTATCTCGTCCGCAACGAGGGGAACCGGGAGCTCAAGCGCATGGTCTGGGAGGACATGCAGAAGGTCATGGCCTTGCTCGGCAGAAAATGACCCTCTTTGCCCGCGTCGTCTTCCCCCTGCCCCTCGAGCAGTCGTTCCTCTATGCCGTTCCGGAATCCTGCCGGGGCCTGGCCAGGCCGGGCGCCCGGGTCGTCGCCCCGCTCGGGTCGCGTCGCCAGAACGGCTTCATCGTCGAGGTCACGACCGAACCGCCGGCGGCGAAGGTCAAGGTCAAGGAGCTCGTCCAGATCCTCGACGACCGGCCCTTCCGCGACGAGCGCTTCCTCGCCTTCGCCGGGCGGCTCGCCGCCGAGTTCCGGTCGTCGTGGGGCGAGATCCTGCAAACGGCGCTGCCCCCGTCGCTCGCGGCCAAGACCAAGGTCGTCGTCCGCCTGACATTGGCGGGGGAGGAGGCCCTGAACGGCGGCGGCTTGGGGCCGAAGGCCCGGCTTCTCGCGGCCGCGCTGGCCATGGCCCCGAAGGGCCGCAGCCCGCTCTTCCTGCGCCGCAAGCTTGGCGGGGGGGATGTCTCCGGGCTCGTCTCCCGCATGGAGAAGGCGGGCTTCGTCAGCGTTGAGCGGACCTTCGCCGCCCCCCCTGAACCGTCCCGGCCCGCGGGCGGGGAGGGGTCCCTGCAACTGGGCCTGGCCTTCCCCGAGGCGCTCCGCGACGCGGACGCCTTGGCCGCCGTCGAGAAGGCCGTCGTCGAGGGCGGGACGGGGACCTGGGTTCTCTTCGGCTCCGATGCGCGCCGCCACGCCGCGCTGGAGAACCTGGCGCGCCAAGCGATCGGGGCAGGCGGCCGCGTTCTCTATCTCCATCCCGAGGTCGGCCCGACCGAGTCCCTGGTGGCCGCCTTCAAGTCCGATTTCGGGCGGCAGGCGGTCGTCTTCCACGGCCGCATGACCCCCAAGCAGCGGGAGGAGGCCTGGCGCGTCCTCCGGGGCGGCCGGGCCTCGCTCGTTTCGGGGACACGCTCGGCGCTCTTTCTCGAGACCGGACCGCTCCGCCTCATCGCCGTCGACGGCGAGCAGGAAGATTCCTACGTCCAGGCCGAGAGCCCCGCTTACGACGCCCGGCGCGGCGCCTGGCTGAGGGCCAGGTCGGAAGGGGCCGTGGCCGTCTTTGGCTCGTCCCGGCCGAGCGTCGAGGCCTTCGCCGGGGCGGAGCGGCGCGGCCTCCTCATCGACCTCGGGACGGTGCCGCGGCGGACGGCCGTCTCGATCGTGCCGCACGCCGGGGACGCCCCGATCGTCTCCCGAGAGCTTGAGGCGAAGCTCCGGGCCTGCCTCGGCCGGGGAGAGCCGGCCGCGCTCTTCCTCAACCGCCGCGGCTACGCGGCCCAGATCGTCTGCGCGGGCTGTGGCCGGGCGCCGCGCTGCCCGCGCTGCGATATCGCCCTTGTTTACCACAAGGCCGAGAACAGGCTCGTCTGCCACTACTGCAACTCGACGGTCGACGCCGGCCGGGCCTGCGCCTCGTGCGGCGGCGAGCTCGTCGTCCGCCGGGGCGCCGGGACGCAGGCCGTCGAGGAGGAGTTGGCGCGCCTTTTTCCAAAGGTCCGCGTGGCCCGCTTCGACGCTGACACGGCTTCGAAACCGGAGGACCGGGAGCGGCTCGTGGCCGACATCGCCAAGGGTCGGATCCCGCTCGTTGTCGGGACGCAGCTCATGGTCCGGCAGCCGGGGCTACCGAGGCTCGGGCTGGCGGCGGTCCTGCGGCCGGAATATCTCCTCGGATTCTCCGATTACCGGGCCGCCCAGAAGACCTTCGAAGCCGTCTCGGCCATTCTGGACATGGCCCGCGACGCGCCGGAGGCCGAGGCCGTCGTCCAGACGGCGCCCCCGGTCCACTTCGCCGTCGCGGCGGCCGCGGCCGGCGACTACCGGGCCTTCTACGACAAGGAGATCGAGCTCCGCCGGGTCCTGAACTATCCGCCTTTCGCCAGCCTGGCCGAGGTCGTGCTCCAGGGCCGGGACGTCCGCGCGCTGGGCGCCCGGTCGCGGGAGCTCCGCGCCCTCCTCATGAAACAGGCGCCGGCGCTCGAGGTTCTGGGGCCGGCCTTCGCGCCGGTCGCCAGGGTCCGGGACGTCAGCCGGGTCCAGTTCATCCTCAAGGCCGCGGACCGGGAGACGCTCGACCGGGCCCTCGACGAATGCCTGCCCCGGATCCGCCTCAAGCGCTCGATCCGCTTCTCTTATTCGCCGTTCCGGGAATAAAAAAGGCCCGTCCCGGCGGGACGGGCCCTGAAACGGCGCGGAATGCGAGCTACTTCTTGATGGCCGCGGTGACCGTGCCCTGATAATCCGCGAAATAGATCGTCAGGTAGCCGGTCGCCGTGACCTCGTGGTTGTTCAGATCGTGGCCGAGGATGTCGATCTTGGCCTTGCGCTCGAGAACCGTGTTGGTCCCGATGAGGCCGACCAGGGGGGCCGCGAGCTTGGCCGCCTCGAGGACGACGACGAAGGGCACCGAGACCTGCTCGTCGACCGGGCAGAGGACCGTGGAGAAATTGCCGTCGAAGGGGAAGGGCACGTCGGTGCCGGGGGTGCCGCCGCCGGCGGGCAGCTCATAGGTCACCGTGTAGCTCGTCAGGACGACGTCGTTGAACTGCGACGGCCCGCTGACGGAGTCCGGATTGATCAGCCGGACGATGATGTTGGCCGTGGCGTTGTCGACCCGGACCAAGCCGTCGCTGCCGAGGACGTCGGACTGAAGGTAGGCGACATCGTCACCCGCCACCGTCGTTCCGGTGAGGCTCTGGATGACGATGATGCTCCCGGACTTCTCCTGCTTCGAGATCGTGTTGCAGCCGGCGACCGCGAGGACGACGACCGCGAGGCCCAGGACCTTGAGGATCGGGATGATCTTGTTCATGACTCGTGCTCCTCTTACTTGACGATCCGGGGCGTGATGAAGATCAACAGCTCCCGGCTCGTTTTCGTCCGGGCGAAGTTCTTGAAGATGCTGCCCAGGATCGGGATCTGGTGGAGAAAGGGCACGCGTTCGCGCGTGACCGAATCCTCCGTGCGGTAGATGCCGCCGATGACGGTCGTGCCGCCGTCGGGGACCATGACCGTCGTTTTGGCGCTCTGCATCGTGATCGGCGGGATGCCGTTGACGAGGTTGGCGAAGTCGGCGGCGTTGTTCTGGATCTCGATGGTCATGATGATCGTGCCCTCGGCCGTGATCTGCGGCGTGGCCCGGAGCTCGAGGGCGGCGTTGACGTAGCGGGTCGTCACGGTGAAGTTGGCCACCGTCTGGACGGGGATCTGCCGGCCCTGGATGATCTCGGCCTGCTGGTTGTTCTGGGTGACGACGGACGGTCGGGAGATGATCTTGCCGTCGCCGGCCGTCTCGAGCGCCGTCAGCGCGATGTCGACCCGGAAGGTGTCGAGAACGTTGGCGAAGGAGAAGCCGAGGGCCGAATTGAAGGCCGGCGCGGGCAGGTTGACGGCGTAGCCGCCGAGGGGGCCGCCCAGGCCTTTGGTGACGATGCCTTGAGGGATGACGGCCCCATCGACGACGACACTGTTGGGGAACTGGAGGTTGGTCGCGTTGCCGTAATATTGATCGGCGATGCCGCGGAAGCCCCACTGGACGCCGAGGTTGCGGACGAAGGTCGACGAGGCCTCGACGACGCGGGCCTCGATCGAGACCTGCGGCGTCGGCGTGTCGACGACGCTGATCAGCTTTTCGAGCAGGTCGAGCTTGTCGCGAACCTCGGAGATGAGGAGGGTGTTGGTCCGGTCGTCGACGATGATCTCGCCGCGGCTGGAAACCTTGGTGCGGAGGAGCGTCGCCACGTCCTTGGCCTTGGAGTAGGACAGGGTGACCGTCTTGACCATGACCGGCCCCGAGAGCTCCTTGCTCTCGACGAGCTTCCGCTGCTCCTCCTCCTCACGGGTCAGAACGGAGATCGGGGCGATGCGGAGGATGTTGCCGTCGATCGTCTTGCCCATCTTGTTCTGCTTGAGGATGATGTCGAGGGCCTGGTCCCAGGGGACGTCCTGGAGGTTGACGGTAACGGACCCGCGGACGTCGGGATCGAAGACGACGTTCAGGCCGGCGAACTCGGCCAGGTAGAGGACGACGTCCTTGAGGTCGGAGTCCTTGATCTTCAGGCTGATGATGTCGCCGGAATATTTTTCCTCAGCCCCGGCGATCGTCCGGGGCGTGAACTTCTGGCCCTTCTCGGCGTCGGGCGGGGCCGTTTTCACTTCGGCCTGGGCCGGCGCGGCGGCCTGAGCCGTATCCTGGGCCGGGGGCGCGCAGAGCGTCGTCACCGGCACGTCCTTGGAGTCCATCTTGGGCGCGGGCTTGGGCTCGGACTTCGACGGGGTCGGCGTCGGAGCCGGCTCGGTCTTGACCGGCGCGGGAACGGGCGCGGGCGCGGCCGGCGGAGCCGGCTGGACGAGAACGGCCGACGACGCGGCCGACGGGAAGAACGACACGACAAGCCCATCCGTCCGGGAGTCCAGCGCGTAGAGGCCAGGCTCCTTGAGGTCGAAGACGAGACGGGTGATCGGCCGGGGGCCGGTGGTCTGGAACTGGGCCACCCGGACCCTCTGGACGGTGGAGCGCGGGTCTTCGACCGGCCAGACGTCGGACTTGGCGGCGAGGAGCGTGTCGAAGAGGTCGACGACGAGGCGGGGCGGGTTCTCCAGGGAGAAGACCTGGGTCACCGCGGCGCCGGTCAGGGCCGCCTTGACCGAAAGGGCCTCGGGGCCGGCGCTCGTCTCGACACGGTTCAGGAAGATCTCGCTCTTGGGGTGCCGGTCGAGCTCGGCCTGGGTCGCGGCGTCGACGACATAGCCTGTCTGGCCTCTCTGGACGCCGTTGAGCTCGACCACGGTCCGCCCGGCTTCGCGCACGAGGCGGGCCGGGACGCGCTCGCTCAGCCGGACGAGGAGGCGCAACCCTCCGGCGCCGGCCTTCTCGACCTGGACGTCGCGGACGATCCCCGTGCCGGAGGAGGGAAGGGCCGGCGCGGCCGACGTCGAGGCCCCGGCGAGGTCGAGGACAAGCGTCCGGGGCGAGTCGGCCGGATAGTAGGCCTTCTCGACAAGGAGCGGCCCGTCGGTCTCCAGGACGAGCCGGGTCGAAAGGGCGCCGGGCACGACCTGGATCTTGTTGATATGAACGGCGGGCGCCGGGCCCTGGGCCTGCAGGGCGGAGAGCATGAGCACGCACAGCCCGGCGAGGACGGCCGGAAGCATTCTTTTGTTCATGTTAGAGCTCCTCCGTGATTTCCTTGACGACGTCCCTCGGCTTGATGAGGGGGATCCCCCGCTCGTGGGTCTTCCGAATGACCACTTGCGTGTCGCTGATGGAGAGGACAAAGCCGTCCGCGAACTTGTCGCCGACCTTGGCGAAGACGGGGAAGGCCTGGGGCATGCCGATCAAGGCGGTATAGACGTTCTTGTTCTTGACGATGCCGTAGAGGACGAGATCATCGATGAAGAACTGCTGTTCGCCGACGGCCGTCTTCTCGCGCATGTCGCGCCCCGCCAGGAGGTCCTTGAACGGGTCCCGGCGGTTCTCGGGCGTGTAGGTGAAGCCGGTCTGAACGGTCAGGGCCGGGGCGGTCGAGGCCGGCGGCGTCGCCGCCGTCTCCTGGGCCAGGAGAGGGGCCAGGCCCGCGCACATCAGGCTGAGGACGAGGATGGCGGCGTGTTTCATCGTTTGGGCCTCACGGGTTGTTTCTTGGCCGGCGCCGGCACGGCGGCGGGTTCCGCGAAGAAGTACGTCTTGGCCGTCCAGTTGGCCGTGATGGTGTTCAGGTCCGTCTGGCGGCCGAGGGCTTTGATCGAGAAGTTATCGATCGTGAAGACGCGGGCGAACTTGCTCAGCTTGTCGAAGAACAGGCCGAGGTTATGATAGCTGCCGGAGACCTGGATGGGGATGGGCCACTCGGCGTAGAAGTCCTTGTTGACCTCGGCCCCCGGCGCGAAGCGGAGGACGTCGAGCCTCGAGTCGTAGGCCAGGGTCTGGATCTGGCGGAGGATGTCGGCGATCTCCTTGCGCTGGGGGATGTTGACCTCGAGGGTCTTGAGCTTGGCCTCCATCTGGACGAGGTCGGCCTCGATCTTGTCCAGCTCCCTCTTCTTCTGCTTGAGGTTCTGGACCTCCTGCTCGACCTTGACCCGCTCGGCCCTCACCGTCTTGAGCTTGTCGTTCTGGGGCTTGAAATAAAAGAGGATGGCCAGAGCGAAGATCAGGACGGCGAAGACGAGATATCCGTACCAGGGCCAGTTCTTCATGGCTGCACCCCTTTCTTGGCGGGCTTGGCCGCCGGCTCCGTCGTCGGAGGAGGCGGCGGGGGCTCCGGTTTTTTCTCGGCCTGGGCCCGCAGCGCGAACTCGAGGTATTGGTCGCCCTTGGTGGTCTTCTGCGTGGAGGAGACGAGGTTGACGTTCATGACCTGGGGGCTGGCCTCGAGCGCGGAGATGTAATCGGCGACGAGGTTGTTCGAGAGGGCCCGGCCCTTGATCTGGAGGCCCTTGGCGTCATAGGTGACCTCGGACAGCCAGACCCAATCGGGCAGGCGCCGGCTCAGCTCGTCCATGAGCCGCGGGGCGAAGTCGCGCTGCGCGTTCAGGCCCTCGATGAGCATGATCTTCTGGTTCAGGGACTCGCGGGCCTTGCGCTGCTCCTCGAGCTTGGCTTCGACATACTGATACTGGCTCTTCTCCTGGCGGGCCTTGGCGAGGAGGCCGTTCTCCCGGTCCATGGCCTTCCGTTGCAGGAAGAAGAGGGCCGCCAGGCCGATGACCAGGACGAGGAAGATGAGGCTGCCGACGTTCGGCCCCTTCTTGACCCCTTCCTCGACGGCGCCGGGAGCGACGAGGGGTTCCCGGATGTCCTTCGTTTCCGCCTTGAGGAGGTTGATCCGTATCATGGTTACTTCTCCACCTTTCGGGTTGCCAAGCCGACGGCGACGCCGAAGATCGGCGCCATGTCGGTGAAGTAGACCGCGTCGAACTTCTTGTCATCGACCCGGATATTGCGGAAGGGATTGAGGATCTCGGTCTTGATCCGGAACTTGGTCTCGAAGGCGCTGACCATGTTCGTGACGTTGGCCAGGCCGCCGCTGAGGATGATCTGCTCGATCTTCCGCTCCTTCTTCTCCGAGGCCTCGTAGAACGAGAAGGTCTTTTCGATCTCGTCGAGGAGGTCGCGGACGTTCATCGACAGGAGCGAGGCGAACTGGTCCGGCGTCGTGGACTTCCCCGGGATGCCCTTGAGGAGCTTCTCCGCCTCCTCGAAGGAGATGCTGAGCTCCTTGCGGATGTTCTCGGTGAAGAAGAAACCGCCGAGGGACAGGTCGCGGAACAACTGCGGCGTGCCCCGCTCGACGATGACGACGTTGGTGATGTTCGCCCCGATGTTGATCAGGGCCAGCGTCTTGCCGCCGAAGACCTCGGGGTGGCAGACCTCGAGCACGTTCTGGAGGGCGAAGACATCGACCTCGATGCTCTGGAGGTTCTTGCGGGCCTGGGCGATGACGTTGCTGTAGTTGGCGATCTTGTCCTTCTTGGCCGCGACGAGGAGGATGTCGAGGTTTTTCTCGTCCGTCGACCGCGACGGCTTGAGGATGGCGTAGTCGACGTTGGTCTCTTCGTAGGGGTAGGGGATGTTGTGCTTGGCCTCCCAGATGATGCTCTCGGCCAGCTCCTGCTTCTCCATGACCGGCAGCGAGATCTTTTTGATGATGACCGAGTTGCCGGAGATGGAGATGGCCACGTCCTTAGTCGAGATCTTGTTCTCCTCGAAGACGAGGCGGATGGTCTCGACGACCGCGGACGAATCGATGATCGTGCCCTCGACGATGGCGTCGTGGGGCAGAGGCTCGTAGCCGAGCTTGACCAGATCGTAGGCCTCCTCGCCTCCCTTCTCCCGGGCGCGGAGCTCGACGGCTTTGACGGAGTAGGATCCGATGTCCAGCCCGACCACGCTTTTTTCCCGAGAGAGTCCGAACATGTTTGCCTGCCTTTATGAGATTTGGGTCTTCCGGGGCCTGCGGAATCTCGTCCTGAGCGTCCGGGCGACCCGGCGCGGGACAAGGTCCTCGACCGAGCCGCCGAGGCCTGCGACCTCGCGGACCAGGTTGGAGCTCAGGAACGAATAATGGACGCTCGGCATCATGAAAAATGTCTCAATATCCGGCGCCAGGCTGCGGTTCATCAGGGCCATCTGGAACTCGTACTCGAAGTCGGAGATGGCCCGCAACCCCCGGATGACGACGCGGGTCCCCTGGGCCCGGGCGAATTCGACGAGGAGGCCGTCGAAGGCGCGGACCTCGACCCGGGGGTTCGACACAAAGATCTCTTCGATCATTTTGACCCTCTCTTTAGTCGCGAAGAGAGGGCGCTTTTTGGGGTTTTTCAAGACGGCCACGACCACCCGGTCGAAGACCGTCAGCCCCCTGTTGATGATGTCGACATGCCCGTTGGTGATCGGATCGAATGAACCAGGGTAGATGGCGCTCGTTTCGGGCATCTGGACTCCTAGTTAGCTC
>CAZIQR010000095.1:0-10644 GCA_964541055.1 uncultured Eubacteriales bacterium | reverse complement strand
CATTTTTCACAGGGAGAAAAATCTATGGGGCCTGTTAACTCCATGACTTTATCAAGAAAAAGCGCTCGGAGACGGATCCGGGGCCCATATTCAGGAGTAACGAGAAGATTATTTTTTCCTATAATTCCCAGACCGGCCAGAACAGCGGCATCTTTGAGGAAGATGCCCCCCTTTTCTACAGGATAGGGCAGGGGCTCAGCATTGATATCATGAATATCTTTCAGCCATTTCTGCAATTTCTTGGAGATCCTTATCAGGATCCTGTTCCCGGGAGTAAAGCCGGGAATGGCTTCGCCCCACCAGTCCAGTTCAGGCCTATCTGAAGGATGTTCGAGAGCAAGGACAAGAACGGCTTTCGCTTTTTCCGGCCACTCCACTCCACGATAGCCATCATAATAAGGGGATTTTTGGTAGATCCCATAAGTCGGAGATCCCTTCAAATCCAGGATGGAGGCCAATCCCGCCAGAGAAGCTCCGAATTCAACCGCCCTTAGTAAGATATCCTCGGATATTCCGTTTTGAACCATGGTCTTGAGCCTCACTCCGTTTCTCGCCCATTCTGTCAACACCTTTTTGGATTAGCAAGTCTTTTTTTCAGCCGCTGCGAGGCTCGCTGGCGTTTCGATCGCCGAGGAGAGTGACACAGAGGTCCTCATCGGGCAGGAACAGGTTAATTCCGCAGCAATCGGATTATCTGCTCCGACTGAACCGGGCTCGCGACTGACCTGCCCCCCTCATAGGAATCCAGCCCTTGTGGTAAGATTTCGCTGGACTGAGGGAGGTAGATATGGCCAGGAAACGGTTTGCTCCGGAGCAGATCATCACCATGCTCCGGGAGGCGGAGGTTCTTCTCAACCAGGCAACTCCGGTCGCCGAAGTCTGTCGCAAGCTGGGGATCTCTGAACAGACCTACTACCGTTGGCGGAAGGAGTACGGCGGGATGAGGGTCGACCAGGCCAGGCGGCTCAAGGAGCTCGAACAGGAGAACGCGAGGCTGAAGAAGTTGGTGGCCGATCTTTCGTTGGATAATGCCGTCCTGAAAGAAGCAAACCGGGGAAATCTTTAAGCCCGGCCAAAAAAGGCCGGGCCGTCGAGCATGTCTGTGACGTCATGGGTATCTCCGAGCGGCGGGTTTGTCAGGTTTTGGACCAGCCCCGCTCAACCCAGAGGCATGTCCGGAAGATACCCGATGACGAGGAGCGTTTAGTAGGCCAGGTCGTGAGCCTGGCCACTCGGTATGGGCGGTATGGCTATCGTCGGATCACGGCGTTATTACGGAATGACGGATGGGAGGTGAACCACAAGCGAGTCGAAAGGATATGGCGATGGACAGGACCTCGGACGGAAGGCCGATCCGGATCCTAGCTGTTATCGACGAATATACAAGGGAATGCTTATCCATGTATGTTTCCCGGAGGATTAGATCTGAGGATGTTTTGGAACGACTCTACGAGCTATTCCTGACGCGGGGAGTGCCTGAACATATTCGGTCGGATAACGGCGCGGAATTCACGGCGAGAGCGGTTAGGAACTGGCTTGAAGACCTTGGCGTAACCACGCTCTTCATCGAGCCTGGAAGCCCCTGGGAAAACGGCTACGTCGAGTCCTATATCGGGAAGCTTCGGGATGAGCTTCTCAACGGCGAAGTGCTGGACACATTGGCTGAAGCGAAGGTCCTTGTCGAGGGCTGGCGAAGGGAATACAATCGCTTTAGGCCGCATAGCTCTTTAGACTACAGGCCGCCAGCTCCAGAGGCCTTTATGGTCGGAAAATTCACTCAAGTGCTGGTGCATTGATGGGGGGCTGGTCAGAGGTGCATCACATCATCATGTTACCTATCCTATTATCCATGATCGCAGGTCGATCGAGTCCCCGGACCGGATCCATCGCCAAAACAAGGAGCGTGCCATGGCCATCAAAGTCGGTTGTTTCGCCCTCATCGACCCGTTCTCCGTCCTCGACCACCAGCTGGAGCGGATCAAGAACTGGGGCTTTAAGTACGCCGACGTCACCGACAGCACCGACGGCGGCAGCATGGGCGCCGAATACGGCTTCGCCGCGGTCGCGAGCCTGGACGCGAACCCGTTCGACATCAAGCGGCTGTTCGCGAAGCACGGGCTGATCATCACCACCTTCTGCGCCCACGCGAATCTGCTCGACGCCTCCGCGCCCTGGCGCTTCGGCACCATGCAGATCATCAAGGCCGTGCGCGGGGCGGCCGCGATCGGCGTCAAGCACGTTGTGACGTCGGAAGGCGACCCCAAGACCGCGTTCGGGCACGGCCTGACCGACAAGGAGGCCCTCTTCCTGATCCGCGAGCGGCTCTACGAGCCCCTGCGCGTGGCCGCGGACCACGGCGTCAAGATCCTGCTCGAGCCGCACGGCAGGTACACCGACTCCATCGACCACATGGAGAAGATCCTGGAACTCAGCGACTCGCCGGCGCTCGGCGTCAATTTCGACTCGGGGAACTCCTGGCTCGGAGGCACGGACCCGGTCGCCATGGTCAAGCGTCTCGGCGACAAGATCGAGCACGTGCATTGGAAGGACTGGCCCTCCGAGATGGAAGCCAACCGGGGCGAGCAGTTCGGCGCGGGCATGTCGGGCATCGCTCTTGGCACCGGCGTCGTGGACATCAAGGGCGTGTTCAAGGCCCTGGTGAATGCCGGTTTCGACGGCTACAGCACACTTGAAGTCGCGGGCGACGCGGCGGTCCTGCAGAGCTACGCTTATTTGAAATCGCTCGGGGCCGAGTAAGTCGAGAGGGACTACAAGTATGCCTGGTGGGAGGAGATGGTCCGCGGGGCTTCGGTCGCGTCGGGGCGGCGGTTTGATCGAAGGAGGGAGATGATGAGAAGGATGACGGCGATAGGCCTGGCGGTGTGCTTGTCGGCGATCCATGGCCCGGCGCAGGGCGCGGCGCCCGCCCGAAGCGCGGCCCCGCCCTTGCGCATACTCCTGGTCACCGGAGGCCACGATTTCGAAAGGGCCCCGTTCTTCGCGATGTTCGAGGGCCGATCGGATATCTCCTGCCGGAAAGCGGCGTATCCCGAAGCGGCGGCCCTCCTCAAGCCGGGCCTCGAGAAGGAATACGAAGTGATCGTCATGTACGACATGGTGAAGGCCATCACGCCGGACGAGCAGCGGGCGTTCGTCGCGCTCTTGAACGAAGGGATAGGTCTCGTCCTCCTTCATCACGACTTAGGCGCCCACGGGGATTGGCCGGAGTTCACGAAGATCAGAGGCGGGAAGTACTTTCTCCAGCCGGGAACCGTGGAAGGCCAAGCCTACCCGGCGTCGACCTACGCCGAAGGGGAGACTGTCAACGTCCGGATCGCCGACCGGGACCACGAAATCACCAGAGGCCTGACGGATTTCGTCCTGCACGACGAGGTTTATGGGGGATGCTACGTGGCGCCGACGGTCCATGTCCTTCTGGAGACGGACCATCCGCGGAGCGTCCCGGCGCTGGCCTGGGTCCACACGTACGGAAAGAGCCGGGTGTTCTATTTGATGTCGGGCCACGATTCCGCGGCCTGGAAGAACCCGAGCTTCGCCACGATCCTGTTTCGCGGGATCCGCTGGGCGGCGGGACGGGGCTGACCCGCTCCGAAAGAGGCGGGACCGGGCGGCCGTCGCCGCGGGTCGTGTCTCGCGGCCCCCGAGGCCGCGTTTGACAACGTCAGCGGCCTTGGGCAGAATGTCGGCAGGACGAGGAGCCAGACCATGACATCCAAGAAGAATTCGATGAGCCGCCGCCATTTCCTGGGCGGCCTCTTTGCCGCCTCCGTCGCGCCGGCGATCGTGCCCCGGCGCGTCCTCGTCGGCCAGACCGCGCCCAGCCGCAAGATCCGCCTCGGCCACATCGGCACCGGCGGCCAGGGGACGGGGCTGCTGCGCAATTTCCTGACGGTCGATTCCGCTATTTCGGTCGCGATTGCGGACCCCTATCGCCAGCGCCGCGAGCGCGCGGCCGGCTTCGTCAAGCAGGAGCAGGGGCACGACCCCAAGCTGTACAACGATTTCCGCGAGCTGCTGGCCGACCCCTCGATCGACGCGGTCGTCATCGCTACCCCCGACCACTGGCACGTCCCCGTCGGCCTGGCCGCGGTGCGGGCCGGCAAGCACGTCTATATCGAGAAGCCCCTTGGCCATTCGCTCGCCCAGAACAAGGCCATGCTCGAAGCCTGCCGGAAGGCCGGCCGGGTCTTCCAATACGGGACCCAGCAGCGCAGCCAAGAGATGCTCAAGCGCGGCGTCGAGCTGGTCCTCAACGGCTACATCGGCGATTTGCGGCACCTCGACGTCTGGGCGCCGGAAGGGACAGGCGGCGGATCGCTCGACGAGATCCCCGTTCCGGAAGGGCTCGACTATGAGATGTACATCGGCCCCGCGCCGATGAAGCCCTGCACGACGGACCGGATCACCACCGCCGCGTCCTGGTACTGCTCCGACTACGCCCTGGGATTCATCGCCGGCTGGGGTGCGCATCCCCTCGACATCGCCATCTGGGGCATGGACGCCGATACGAAGGGGCCGATCCGTTTCCGCGGCACGGGCGATTTTCCCACGCCCCGGGGACTCTTCGACACCTGCGCCGCCTGGGACGTGGAGATCGCTTTCTCCGGCGGCATCACGATGCATTTCATGAGCACCGAGCGCGCCAAGCCGATCGTCGCTAAATACCGGAGCGACGTCCAAGGCGACGGCACGACATTCATCGGCAGCAAAGGCTGGATCAGCCTCAGCCGCGAAGGCTCGGCGGCGAGCAATCCGGAATGGCTCAAGCTGCGGCAGTGCGAGGGCCCCAAGCGCGTGACCTACTACAACCGCTACTACAAGGCCTTCGTGGACAGCGTCCGCGACGGGCTGCCCCCGATTTCTCCGATCGGGGACGCCGTCCGCTCCGACGCGCTGAGCCACCTGTCGCTGCTGGCCATCAAGAGCGGCGCCGAGGTGGTCTGGGATCCCCAAGGCTACCGGATCCTGTCGCCCGAGTCGCTCAACGCCCAGATGTCCCACCCCATCCGCGGGACTTGGGCCCAGAGCTGAAGGCGAAAGACCGCCGCTTATCGATGGATCTCGCCCCCGGCTCAGCGGGGCTCTTTCGCGGCAGAGGAGAGCGGGGATTACGATTAGAGGCGCCTGGGAGAAGGGAGTGGACTGTCCCCCCTTGGCCTAATTCCGGGCCGATCAGCCCGGCTGCCGGTCCCGGGCGGCCTAATCTCGCGTTCTTGACTCTCTTCTCCGGGAACCCTAAGCCGGACTTCCTGGCCGTCAAGTAAGCGCCGGCGCGCGCCGGATCACTTCCGGCTTGCGGCCGGCGCCGCCAGAACGTCGTAGGGGCCGAGCTCCCGCTTCGTCCCGGACAACACGAACGAGCCGGCGGCGGCCGTCGTATTGACCGCGATCACGCCCGCCGGACGCCCCTCCGCGTCGACGCGCGGGCAGACGTCCACGCCGGGCGTGGCGGCGAATGCGTCCGGCCCGATGAGGTCGCGGAATAGCCCGCGCCACCACGTCTCCGGCGGCTGGGTGCCGACCAGGATCACCCGGCCGCGCCCGACGGGGCAGTCGACGACGCCCGCCAACCCGTCGAGCGCGCCTCCCGCGTAGCGGGCCAGCGTCTTGCGGCCGCTCCCCGGCTGGTAGGCGTCGCACCACCACTTGCAGGCGAGCGCATCGCTTCCGGCCGCAAGCTTGATGGACGCATGCGCCGGCACGCGGTGACGGACATGGACGCCGAGCCAATTTTCGAAGTCGGCGCCGTACGCGCCGTCGCGGAAAGCGGTCGCCTCGGCCGTGCGGCAGGCCGAGAGCGGGCCGATCACCCAGGTGCCCCCCGCCTCGACGAAGCGCCGCATCCGCGTCATCGTTTCCGCCGGGATGTACGGCAGATAGGGCGAGAACACGATGCGATAGCCGTCCACCGGCGCCTCGGGGGCGATCACGTCCCGCGCCACCCCCGCGTTCGCCAGCATCTTGTGGAACCCGCTGATGGCGGAGTCGTAGTCGAACCCGTCGGCGATGCCGGTGGCCTCGAACTGCAGCTGCTCGGACACGCCGTAGTGCAAGGCCGCCGAGCGCGGCGCCGGCCGCGTGGACGCGAGCCATGCGGCGTTCCGCCCGATCTCCTGGGCGACCTGCCGGACCTCGGGCGTGTTCACGGTCTCGTCGCCCCACGGGTAGAGCAGGCTGCCGTGCTCGAGCTCCTGGCCGGCCCAGTGCACCCGCCACAGCCAGAAGCTGACCGCCTCGGCGCCGAGCGCGTAGTTGAGCCACATCTTGGCGCGCAGAGCGCCCGGAGCGAACGCGAAGTCGGTGTCGCCGCCGGCCACCGTGCCGGCCGCATACGTGGACGACGTCTCCGCCAGCCAGAACGGCTTGCCCAGCGGGCGCATCCAATCCGCCTCGAAGGCGTAGCGCATCAGATCTTCCGGACCGGCGTAGCTGTCCGTGCCCACGAGGTCGAGCCCGCGGAAGAGGTCCGGATAATCGATCTTCTGATAGCGCGGGTTGTGGCCGTTGGTCGTGATGCCGGCCTTGGTGTATTTCCGCAGCTCGCGCGCCTGCTCCATGCAGTACGAAATATAGCTTTCGCCCAGGAATCGGCGGTAGGCCAGCCGCAGGGACGGGTGGTGCTGGCCTCCCGCCCTCTGGGGGATCGGCAGCGGGACCTGGTCGAAGGACGAGTAGGTCTGGCTCCAGAGCGTGGTGAGCCACAGCGCGTTGAGCTCGCCGACCGTGCCGTAGCGGCGCTCGAGCCATCGGCGGAACGCGGCCAGGCAGATGTCGCAGTAGCAGTCGTCCCAGAACTCGTTGTCGATCTGCCACGCGACGACAGAGGGGTCCTTGCCGAACTCCTCGCCGAGCCGGGCGGCGATGCGCCGCGAGTACTCGCGGTAGAGGGGCGAGTTGGGGCAGTAGTGCCGCCGCCCGCCGTGGCCGATCCGCTGGCCGGCCGCGCCGATCCTCAGGATCTCGGGGTGCGCCGCGCTCAACCAGGCCGGCGGCGCGGCCGTGGGGGTGCACAGCACCACGGCGATCTTCGCCGCCGCGAACTTGTCCACGGCCCGGTGCATCCAGGCGAAGTCGTACTTGCCCTCGCTCGGTTCCATGGCGCTCCAGGCGAAATCGCCGAAGCGCACCATGTTGACGCCGATCTCCTTCATGTGGCGGATGTCGTCGTCGATCTGGTCGCCGGCCACGTCGGGGTAGTACGAGACGCCGACGTACGGCGTGCCCGGCCGGAAGGCGGCGGGCGGACCGGCTTGAGCGGCGGGGGGCGCCGCGGCCAGGAAGGCGGGCGAAATGGACTTGGAGGCCGGCGCCTGATCGGCCGGCGCGCCCAGGGCCGCGATCAGGACGCAGAACAGGAGCCGTATGAGCTTCGCTCGCATGCGCCTTCTCCTGAGCTAGCGCGCCGGTCCGGGCGGCAGATGGTCGAGCAGATAACGGGTCATCAGCATCCGGAGATGGAACGGCGTGCCCTTGCCCTCGCTCAGGCCGTGGTCGCGGTTGGGGTAGACGAAGAAGTCGAAACGCTTCCCCAGCTCGATCAGCCGGTCCACGAGCCCTTCCGTGATCTGGATGTGGGTGTTGGTCTCGCCGCTCCCATGGACGATCAGGAGGTCGCCCTTCAGGCCCTCGGCGAAGTTGATCGGGGCGGACTTGGCGTAGCCCTCGGCGTTGTCCTCGCGCGTCCGCATGTAGATCTCCTGGAACCAGGCGTTGTACAGGTGCGGCTGCGGCTTGGGAGCTACGGCGATGCCCAGGCGGTAGACGTCGGGCCTGCGGAACAGCGCGTTCAGCGTGTTCGACCCGCCGCCGCTCCATCCCCAGATCCCGACGCGCGACAGGTCGACGTACGGCCGGGTCCGGCCGAGCTCCTTCACGCCCGCGGCCTGCTCCTCGGTCGACAGGGGCCCGAGGGTGGGGAAGATGACGCGGCGCCAGGCCGCTCCCTTGGGCGCCGGCGTGCCGCGGTTGTCCATGGAGACGACGAGGTAGCCGAGGTCGGCGACGACGCGGTGGAACAGGCTGTGGTCCTGCCCGCCGGACCAGTCGTCGAGCACCGTCTGGCCGTGCGGCTCGCCGTAGACGAAGACGAAGACGGGGTATTTCTTCGACGGGTCGAAATCGCGCGGCTTGATCATCCAGGCGTCCATCTCGACCCCGCCGCCGATGGCGAGCTTGAAGAACTCGGTCGGCACCGTGATCCACGCCTTCAGCTTGGCCCGGAGCGCGGCGTTGTCCTCGAGGACGCGCACGACCCTGTGGTCGGGCAGGGACACGAGCTCGATGCGGGGCGGCGCATCGAACGTCGAGTAGGTGTGGAACGCCCAGCGGGCGTCGGGCGAGACGGCGTAGGTGTGCGTTCCGGGCTGGTCGGCCGGCGTGAGCCGCTCGGCCTTGCCGGTCCCGTCGAGTTTGACGCGGTAGAGGTACTTCTGGGTGGCGTTGTCGGGCGACGCGAGGAAGTAGAACGCGCCGTCCTTCTCCGCGGTCCGGACGCGGGCGATGATCTCGCTCGGCCCGGGCGTGAGCAGCGTCAGCGGGCCGCCGGCGCGCGAGCCGATGTACGCGTGCCGCCAGCCGTCCTTCTCGCTCAGGAGGACGAACGACTTGCCGCCGCGGATCCACTCGAGGCCGGCGTTGGTCGGGTAGCTCGCCTCGACCCAAGCCGGGTCGGTCTCGCGGTAGAGCACGCGGGTCTTCCCGGTCCGGACGTCGGCCAGGAGGAAGTCGCGGGCGTCGCGGCCCCGGCTCTCTTTTTCGATCAGAAGCTCGTCGGAGCTCGCCGCCCAGCTCACGTCGGCGAGATAATAGCCCCTCGCCTCGGCCGGGATGTCCATCCAGCGGACGGCGCCTCCCTCGGCCGCCGCAACGCCCACGCGGAGCGTGGGGATGGTCGACCCCACGACGTCGAAGCGGACGTAGCGGACCTTTGGATAGGTCGGCTCGGCGGGATCGAGGATGGGCCGCAGCCCGAGCGCCGAGGAATCGGTCCGGGTGAACGCGATATGGGCGCCGTCCGGGCTCCATTGCGCGTTCTCGTAGGAGACCGCGTCGTCATCGCCGTCGGTCGTCAGGACGACGGTCTTACCGCTCCGCAGGTCCTTGGAATGGAGGTTCTGGCGGACGGCGTAGACGATCCGGTTGCCGTCGGGCGAGAAGCAGTCGCGGAGCGGGAACGTGTCGACGCCGGCCGCGGCTTCGCGCAGGGTCCCGGATGCGCGGTCGAACACCCAGTAGTCCACGACGCGCCGGCCGTCGCCCTCGCCGGGGAGGCTGTTGGTCTGGACCAGGATGCGGCCGCCGTCCGGCGAGACCGCGTAATCGTCGATGGCCAGCGCCTTCGTCGCCCCCGGCGGGACGAGCTGCGCCGGCGCGAGAAGGACGGTCCGCTGCCCGGTGGCGGCGTCGTACTTGACGAGCTCGCGGCTGCCGGCGGCGCCCTCGAGGAGCGCGTAGCCCGAGCCGTCGGGGAGCCAAGCGCCGCGGAACGACTTGGCGGCGAGCTCGCGGAGCTCGTAGACGGCCTTCAGCCGCGGCTCCGCGGCCGCCAGGAGCTCGCCGGTGGACTTGGGGGTCTGGGCCGCGGCCAGAGCGGCCAGGCCGGCCAGGGCGACGCACAAAAAGCCAGACACGGATTTGATTTTTTTCATGTCACACCCTTCTGCGAGTATCCTACCCGGGCGAGCGAAACGGTGTCAATACGTGGATCCGGCTGTCGCGCGGAGGACGACGGGACCGGCTTCCCACGTCGGGGGCGGTGTCCATTGCGGCGCTCCCCCGGTCGGCGGGTCGGCCTCGCGATACTCTCCCGTGAAGGGGCGGAACCATCTCGCCCGCACCGGGCCGGCCGCCCCGTCCAGGCGCAAGGAAAAGGGCCGCGCCGCGGCCTGGAAGATCACGTATTCCTTGCCGGGGCTGGCCAGGCAATACCCTCCGCTGACGAGCCCGTCGGACGGCGCCATCGTCCAGAACCGGGCGGCCGGATCTCGCGTTCTTGACTCTCTTCTCCGGGGGGATATCCTCTTTTTGTCTGGGGACGGGTTGCTTATGAGTCCGCGGCCGGCGATTTCAGGCCGAGCGCAATAAGGAAATTCCTATCGCGCCAATTCATTCATCAGATCATCAATTCTATTGAGTGCAGGAATCATGTAATCCTCGGGAAGTCCGTAGCTTATACGGATGAAATGATCCATCCCAAAGTGATCGCCAGCAACAATCAGAACGCTTTTTTCATTCATCAGCCTTTCCACGAACTCCGTAGAATTGATATCCATTTTGTAGCGCATAAAAGCAATGGCGGCCGCATCTGGTGGGCGCATTTCAAAAGTATCCGGATGCTCATTCATCCATTTTTCCAGAATCGGGAAACCGCGCCTAATATACCCGCGGGTTCTCATAAGGAGTTTTGGGCGAACATCGGGCGACAACGCAATCTCTGCAAGCACGTTAGATAGCATCGAGGTGCTAAGAACGTTATATTCGTGTCTGGCCAAGATTTCATCAACTGTATCAATAGGCCCGACCACCCAGCCGAGCCTCAATCCCGGCAGCCCGTAGGCTTTGCTCGTGCTTCCAATGGCCAGAACCTTATCATATAGGCTATAGAATGATGGGTTTTCATCATTG
>CAZIQR010000094.1:0-10661 GCA_964541055.1 uncultured Eubacteriales bacterium | reverse complement strand
TGGGCATGCTCGACGACTGCGCCGTCGTCGTCTCGGAGAACATCTTCCGCCACCGGAGCCTCGGCAAGAGCCTCAAGGAGGCCGCTGACGTCGGCACGTCCGAGGTCGCCGGCGCGGTCACGGCCACGGCCCTGACGACGATCGTCGTCTTCCTGCCGGTCATCTACGTCCACGGCGTTGCCGGCCAGCTCTTCAAGGACACGGCGCTCACGGTCACGTTCTCGCTCCTGGCTTCGCTGCTCGTGTCGCTGACGCTGATCGGCACGCTCCAGTCGCGGACGTTCGATCTCGGGGCCGGCGAGGGCGGGCGCTGGCAGTGGGCCTGGGGGCTCGGGAGGATCTGGAAACCCGGGAAGCTTCCCCCGGCCTTCGCCTGGCTCCTTGTCCCCGTCCGGGCCCTCCGCTGGCTCGCCTATGCGGCGGTCAAGGGGATCGGGTTCGTCCTGAGCGCCCTGGCGAGCTTCGTCGTCCAGCTCTTCGCGTTCGTCGTCCATTACCTGGGCCTGCCCTTCCGGCCCCTCCTGCGCGTCGTCTTCTCCGCCTTCAACGCCGGCTACGGGCGCTTCACGGCCTGGTACAAGCGGGCCCTCCTCTGGAGCCTCGAGAACAAGCGCCGGATCTTCGCCGTGACGATCGCCTTCTTCGCCGTCACCTTCGCCCTGGGCGGCTTCCTCCGGCGCGAGCTCATGCCCGAGATGAAGACCACGACCTTCGAGCTCGACCTGGCGACGCCTGTCGACGACTCGCTCGAGCAGACCGCCGACATGGCCGTGATGCTCGAGGGCTGCGCCCGCGGGCTCAAGCCCGTCAAAACCGTGCTGACGCAGGTCGGCATCGTGAGCGGGATGGAGAGCGCCGATCCGACGATCTCCGCGAACTCGATCCGCATGTTCGTCGAGGTGGCCCGCCCGTCCGACCTCGAGACGGTCCTCGAGGCGCTCCGGCGGCGCCTGGCCGACGACCCGGACGTCGCCTACTCGATCGTGCGCGAGCAGTCGACGCTCGACCAATTCCTGGCCTTCTCCTCGGCCGCGATCGGGCTCAAGGTCAAGGGCGAGGACCTCGACCGCCTCAAGGAGATCTCCGGGGCGCTCACCGCCCGCCTCAAGGCGATCCCGGGCCTCTCCGATGTCGCCACCAACATCGGCGAGGGCAAGCCGGAGTTCAGGGTGACGGTCGACAAAGAGGCCCTCAAGAGGCACGTCAACGTCTCGCCGGCGGCGATCGGGGATTTCCTGGTCAGCGCCGTCCGCGGCCGAGTCACGACCCAGTTCCGGGAGCTCGAGAAGAAGTACGATATCCTCGTGCGCCTGCAGGGCGCCTCCCGCCAGAGCATCGAGGCCCTGCTCGCCGAGTCCCTGCCGGCCGGGGACCGGCTCATCCCGCTCCGCGACCTCCTGAGCTACGAGATCGTCCGCGGCCCGCGCGAGATCCGCCGGGAGAACCAGCAGCGCGAGATCGTCGTCACGGCGAACCTGCGCGGGGCCAAGATCAGCCAGGTGGCGCCGGCCATCGACAGGGCCATCGCCGGGCTCGACCTCCCGGCCGACTATCGCGTCGTTTGGAGCGGCGAGCGGGAGGAGATGGACCGCTCCTTCCGGAGCCTCATCCTGGCCCTCATCCTGGCGACCGTCCTGACCTACATGATCATGGCCGCCCAGTTCGAGTCGCTCATGCACCCGTTCCTGGTGATGTTGACCCTGCCCATGGGCGCGGCCGGGGCCGTCGTGGCCATGCTGGTGACGGGGACGTCGCTCAACGTCATCGCCATCATCGGCATGGTCGTCCTGGTCGGCCTCGTCGTCGACGACGCCATCGTCGAGGTCGACTACACGAACCTGCTGCGGAAGCAGGGCCGGGCCCTGCGGCCGGCCGTCACCGAGGCCTGCCTGACGCGCCTGCGGCCGATCCTCATCGCCTCGCTGAGCACGGTCTTCGGCCTCCTGCCCATGGCCCTGGGCCTCGAAGCGGGCGGCGAGCTCATGAAGCCCCTCGGCATCGTCGTCCTGAGCGGGCTTCTGTTCTCGACCTTCCTGACGCTCATCCTGATCCCGGTCGTCTACGAGTGGGTGGAGGAGCGGAAGGAGCACCGGGCCCTCCGGCCCGGCCGCGGGGAGGCGGCATGAAGGTCTTCATCGAGCGGCCGGTGGCCACGGCCATGGGCTACCTGTGCCTGCTCGTCCTCGGCGTCTATTCGTTCCTGAACACGCCGATCGAGCTGGCGCCGAGGGAGACCTTCCCCCAGCTCAGCGTCGTCACGAGCTGGAGCGGCGTGCCTCCGGAGGTCATCCAGACCCAGGTGACGGCCCCGCTCGAGGAGGCCTGCGCCACCGTCAAGGGCGTCACCAAGATGAGCTCGACGTCGCAGATCGGCCTCTCCCGGATCACGCTCGAGTTCGGCCCCAAGACCGACATGGAATTCGCGACACTGGCCCTCCGCGAGGAGCTGACCAAGGCACGGCCGCGGCTACCGGCCCGGGTCCGGCCTTATGTCGAGCCGTACGTGCCGGAGGACTTCCGCGTCCGGCCGTTCCTCTCCTACACCGTTTCGGGCCCGTACGGCCTCCAGGAGCTGCAGGAGCTCGTCAAGGAGAAGCTCGAGATCGGCCTGGGCGCCGTCCGGGGCGTCTCGGACGTCCAGGTCATGGGAGGCTCGGAACCGGAGATCCGCGTGACGCTCGACCAGGACCGGCTCAAGGCCCTCGGCCTCCATCCCTACACCGTCAACCAGGCCATCGGGGCCCGGCTCGGGACCCACCCCACGGGGCGCGTCCGCCGCGGCAACCAGGAGTTCCTGTTCAAGTTCGATGACCGCATCGACAGCCTGGACGAGCTCCGCCAGACGACCGTCGCCTCTTCGGGCGAGAACCCGATCCTGGTCAAGGACGTGGCCAAGGTCGAGGTGACCTACGCCGAGATCCTGCAGATCAACCGGATCAACGGCCAGCCCACGGTCAGCCTGAGCGTCACCAAGGAACGCGGCGCCAACACGCTGCGCGTCGCCGCAGAGGTCAAGCGCAAGCTCGAGGCGATCAAGGCCGAGCTTCCGCCCGGCCTCGTCTTCAAGCAGGTCGACGACGAAAGCGACGAGATCCGCAAGAACCTCAACGACCTCTATCTCCTGGCCGGCCTGATCACCGTCATCGTCTTTGTCATGATCTTCGCCGTCCTGCGGCGCCTCGCGCCGTCTCTGCTCATCCTGTCGTCGATCGCCTTCTCCATCGTCATCACCTTCAATCTCATCTACGCCTTCGGCATCTCGCTCAACATGCTGACCCTCGGGGCCCTGGCTCTCGGCTTCGGCATGTTCGTCGACAATTCGATCGTCGTCTTCGAGAACACCCTCCGCCTGCGCGAGGGCGGGATGGAGCCCCGGCAGGCGGCCGTCGAGGGGCCGCGGCAGGTGTTCGTGGCCGTCCTCGCCTCGACCCTGACGACCATGGCCGTCTTCTTCAGCTTTCCCTTCTTCCAGGGCAAGCTCAAGATCTACTATCTGCCCCTGGCCATCGTCGTCGCCTCGTCGATCGCCGCGTCGCTCCTCGTCTCGTTCACCTTGGTCCCGTCGCTGAGCCCCCTCCTGCTCAAAAAGCGACGGGGGCCGACGGCCGGGGCCGGGAAGAGAAGCGCCCGCTTCGAGAAGGTCCTGGGCGCCCTCGTCCGTCATCCCGTCGAGGTCCTGCTCGTCGTCGCCTCCCTGCTCTTCGGGTCCTATAAATGGTTCAAGGCCGAGGTGACGACGGGCCGCTGGGGCTCCTGGTATTCCAAAGAGCGCCTTTACGTCCATGTCGGCATGCCGCCCGGCACCGACATCGCCCGGACCGACGAGACGATCCGGTCGTTCGAGGACAAGGTCATGGTCCAGGGCTACGAGAAGGAGATGCAGGTCAACGTCACCTCCGAGTCCGCCTGGGCCAGCGTCGAGTTCCCGCCCGCGATCGAGCGGTCCTACCGGCCCTACGCCCTCAAAGAGGAGCTCATCCAGCTGGCGACGCAGTTCGCCGGCATCGACGTCAGCGTCTCCGGCTTCGATCCCCAGTATTATGCTTCGAGCATGGGAGCGGGCACCTACTACAGCTCGCGCATCCGGTTCTTCGGCTACAACCTCCGAAAGCTCAAGGAGATCACGGCCGACCTCGAGAAGACGCTGCGGCGCAACCCGCGGATCAAGGAGGTCCGGACGGTCTCGAGCCGCTACGGCTGGTGGCGCGGCGACACCTTCGAGGACGTCCTCAAGATCGACAAGGCCTCCCTCAAGAGCACCAACATCGATCCGGCCTATCTCTATTTCGCGCTGCAGACGATGATCCAGGGCACGTTCGGCCAACCGGCCCGGATCCGTACGGAAGGCAAGGACATCGCCGTCTCGGTCAAATACCCCGAGGCCGCGACACTCGACATACGCGGCCTCAACGAAGCCCTCATCCAGACGCGGGGCGGCGAGTATCTCCGGCTGGGCCAGATCGCGGCGTTCGCCGAGCTGCCGATCCCCGGCTCGATCGACCGCGAGGACCAGCAGTTCCAGCAGACCATCATGTGGGAGTTCCGCGGGCCGTCCAAGGCCGAGGAGCGCTACCGCAAGGCGGTGTACGATTCGCTCCACCTGCCGCCGGGCTTCTCCGCCTCTCTCGAAGAGACCTGGTTCGTGACCGAGGAGGAGCAGAAGCAGATCAACTTCGCCATCGCCGTGGCCCTCATCATCATCTTCATGATCCTGGCCGCGCTTTACGAGTCGTTCGTCACCCCGTTCTTCATCTTGCTCGCCGTGCCGCTTGCCCTCATCGGCGTCTTCGTCGCCTTCGTCGTGGCCGAGGAGCCGTTCGACCCGACGGCCTACATCGGGATCATCCTTCTCGCGGGCATCGTCGTCAACAACGCCATCCTGCTCGTCGATCACATCAACGCCCGGCGCCGGGAGGGGCTGGGGCTTCTCGAGGCCGTGGTCCGGGGCACCCGCGACAGGGCCCGGCCGATCCTGATGACGACGATGACGACCGTGTTCGGCATGCTGCCGATGCTCCTCATCAGCGCCCAGCAGAACAAGCGCCAGATCTGGACCTCGCTGGCCCTCTGCACGGTCGGGGGGATGACGACCTCGACGCTCCTCATCCTCATCGTCATCCCGGTCCTCTATTATCACGGCGACGGCCTGCGGGCATGGGGGGCGGAGAAGGCCCGCGAGGCCCGGGGGCTTTTCGGGAAGAAGGCGGGCTAACGCGAGACCCGGCCGGCCGGGCCGTGGCAGCGCTTGCAGTCCAGGCCGGTCAGGTCCTTGTGGAACGTGAACTTGAAGAACTCTTTATCCATCATCATGTCCTGGCAGATCTGGGTCCGGGCCTGAAAGATGGCCTCGGCCAAGTCGGCATCGATGGCCGCGCCAGGCTCGGGGTGCAGGCGGGCCACTTCCTGGTTCATCCAGTAGACGATGAGCTCGGGGGCCTTCGTCACCGCGTTCTCGGAGATGAGGCCGCTCGGTTCGGAGAGGTCCTCGGCGACAGCAACGAATTCGACGGTGAGGGCCGGGTTGGCCGCCGCGTCGGCGGCGAGGCCCACGGCCGCAGCCAGCTTGAGGTCGGCCGGCCGCGAGGCGCAGACGAACATGCGGACGTGGACGGGATCGACCAGGGCCAGGAGCGAGGCGACGGCCGTCGCGGCCGGCGTGAACGTGGCCATGGCCGGGTCGGCCGCCTTGGCCAGCTCGACGATCCGGTCCTTGGCGATATAGCCGGTCGTGGCCCGGCCTTCGATGCCGGCGGCAAGGACAAGCCCGGCCGCGAGGGCAAGAGTGATTAGGCCCGCGGCGGCAACGAAGGGCCTCCCGCTCCGGCGCATCGTCACCGTCCGCGGAGGCTCGACTCGAACGGCGGGCGGCAGACGCCGCGCTCCGTGATGATGGCCGTGATGTACGCGGCCGGGGTGACGTCGAAGGCGGGATTGCGGACCTCGACGTACGGGACTGTGACGAGCTTCCCGCCCACTTCGCGGACCTCGTCCGGATTGCGCTCCTCGATGGGGATGCCGCCGCCGTCGGTCAGGGCCGGGTCGATGGTGCTCGTTGGGGCGGCGACATAGAAGGGGATCCCGTTCTCTTTGGCCAGGACGGCGAGCGAATAGGTCCCGATCTTGTTGGCCGTGTCGCCGTTGCGGGCAATGCGGTCGGCCCCGACGATGACCGCGCTCACTTCGCCGCGGCGCATGAACCAGCCGGCCATGTTGTCGGTGATGAGCACGACCGGGATGCCGTCTCGGTCGAGCTCCCAGACGGTCAGGCGAGCCCCTTGGAGGAACGGCCGCGTCTCGTCGGCGAAGACGCGGATCCTCTTGCCTTCGGCGGCGGCGGCCCGGATGACGCCGAGGGCCGTCCCGTATGCGGCCGTGGCCAGGGCCCCGGCGTTGCAATGGGTCAGCACCGTCATGCCGTCGGCGAGGAGCGGCTGGCCGTTCCGGCCGATGGCCTGGTTCGTTTCGGCGTCCTCGCGCTCGATCGTTTTGGCTTCTTCGAGGAGGGCGGCGCGGAGGACGCGCAGACCCTGGGACCGCGTCCCTTCATAGACGGTCCGCATGCGCTCCAGGGCCCAGAAGAGATTGCGGGCCGTCGGCCGCGTCCGCTCCAGGCGCTTGGTGACCTTCTCGAAGTCGCGCTCGAGCGACCGGCCCGTTTCCGCGTTAAGCCCGAACGCGCCGAGGACGACGCCGTAGGCGGCGGCGATGCCGATGGCCGGGGCGCCGCGCACGACCATCTTCTCGATAGCTTGGGCCACCTGGATATAGGTCCGGCAGCGGACGTAGGCCTCCTGCCCGGGCAGCTTGCGCTGGTCGATCATGATCACGGAACGGCCGCGCCAGACGATCGTCGGCAGCATCGGTCACTCCTTCTTCCAGGTAGGCGTGCGGTCGTCGCGCCAGCCCCATTTCGCCGCCCAGCGGGCCTGGGCCACCGCCAAAGCGTCCCGGTCGGCCGGGGCGAGCGATTCCAAAAGCCGCACATAACAATACACGAGCTCGTTGTCGTTGTCTCGCCCGATTTTTTCCGAGGGGAGTCCCAGCTCCTTGGCCACGACCGCCTCCTCGTATGAGCGGTGGAAGTCGCCGAGGTGGCCGTCGACCTGAGCGTGAAGATAGTGATAGAGGCCGCAGGCGAAATCGCGCTCGAGGAGGCGGTCGAGGGACTTGACGAGAGAGGCGAGGGTGCGGGCTTTTTCATCAGCCGGGGCGGTCGTAAGCCGGGCCAGGACGAGGTTCGTCCTTCGCTCGGCCGCGAGCATCAGGGCCGGCCGGAAGCCCGAGTCGTCGAGGATCTGGGCATAGATCCGCAGGGCCGCCGCTTCGAGCCCCTGGCCCTCGAACGAGGCCGCGAGGCCCGCCAGGGCCGAATCCGTGGCCCAGGTCTTGCCTTCGCCGAACCCCAGGGTGTAAGCGGCGAGGAACGAGGCTTCGGCCTCGCGGAAGCGGCCGAGATTGCATTCGGCGAGGCCCCTGACGGTGAACGACTGGGCCGAGGGTCGGCGACGGCAGGCCCGGACGGACTCGTCGAGGGCTTTCTTCCAGTTGGCGACGGCGGCCTCAGCCTGGAACGCCCGGGCCTGCTCCTGGCCTTCGGTGTAGAAGCGCTTGGCCCAGCTGAGATGGGTCAGGCACGCCGCGGCGGAAGCAAGGACGAAGGCGAGAGCGAGGACGAGGGCGAGGCGGCGTCGGGCGTTCATGCTTCCGGCGGGACGACAGGGCCGGCCGCGACCGGTCCCTTGATGAGAGAGATGATCAGGTCCTGGACGTCCTTGTCTTTGAGCAGATGCAGGCCGAGCGACGCGGCCTCGCGGCCCACGCTCTCCAGGGCGGACCAGAAGGCGGGATCGGCCGCGGCCGGTTTGATGGCCTCCTTGGCCCGGGCCGTCCGGGCGGCGAACTCGACGACGATCGCCCGGAAGTCGCGCGCGTCGAGCTCGGGCTTGAAGAGGGCCTTGAGGAAGGCGTCGTCGAGGCCGATGACGCCGTAGAGGGCCGGGAAGGCGGCGCGGAGGACGCGCAGGTCGCCGCGGCCGATTTCGGCGGCGTATTCGCGGCCCAGGGCTTCGTCGCCGCGGAAGAAGTCGAGGATGAACGCGTCCGGCTTGGTCCGGATGAACTCGGGATCGAGCCAGACCTGCCAGGCCAGGATACGCTCGCGGTAATCGAAGACCCGGCGCACGGCCCAGACGCAGGCGGCGTAAAGGATCGGGAAATAGAGCCAGGACTTGAGCGGCAGGAGCCTATCGAGGAGCTCGACGCCCCTGGCCAGCGCCGCCTCGAGGCCCTTCTTGCTCATCGTGATTCATTATACGACACGCCTCTCGGCGCCGTTCAACCGGCCACCTGAGAATCAAAGCTCTTACCCAACCAAAGGAATTGCCGGAACGTCATCCAACACCGTGCTCGGGTAGGCCCGGAGAAGGCCATCGAGAGCCGGCGAGGAGGACGATCGAGCCCGATTTGGAAAAGTTTAGCCGGGGCCTGCCCGGAGCGGACTATTGGAAGCGGAGGCCCAGATGCGCTGCGGAGCGACTCGGAGCTGCGCATCTGGTAAATATCTGAAACAATGCGCTTTATCCGGATATTTCGCAGAATCAGGCTTCGAGTGCTCAGCCCGATTCTGCAGGTCCGCTCCGATGACTTCGCTCCCCGCCGGAGCGAGTTGTTTTGACGCCGAGTCCGAAGCACGGCCCGGCGTCTTTAAACTTTTCCCATGAGGGAGAGATCGCCCTCAAAGCCGGCTGATGGCCGACGGGTGGGAATGCCCCGAGCGTTAGGCGCGTTAGGATGAAGTCCCGGCGACCGCTTTGGCTACTTGACTTCCAAGATGGCGAGGAAGGCTTCCTGGGGGATGTCCACCTTGCCGACGCGGCGCATCCGCTTCTTGCCGGCCTTCTGCTTCTCCAGAACCTTCATCTTGCGCGTGTAGTCGCCGCCGTAGAGCTTGGCCAGGACGTCCTTGCGGAACGGCTTGACCGTCTCCCGGGCGATGATGCGCTTGCCGATGGCCGCCTGCAGGGCGACCTCATACTGCTGCCGCGGGATGACCTTGCGCATGCGCTCGGTGAGGGCCCGCCCGATCGCCACCGATTTGTCCTCGTGGACGATGAGCGACAGGGCGTCGATCGGGTCGCCGTTGATGAGGATGTCGAGCTTGACCAGCGGCCCCTCGCGGTAGCCGGCGAACTCGTAGTCGAGCGAGGCGTAGCCCTGCGAGAGCTGCTTGAGCTGGTTGTAGAAATCGAAGACGACCTCGTTCAGCGGCAGGGCGTAGGTCAGGAGCACCCGGCCCGGCCCGATGAACTCCATCTTCTTCTGCACGCCGCGGCGCTCCTCGAGGAGCTTGAACAGGCCGCCGAGGTAGCGGTCGGGGGTCAGGATGACGGCCTCGATGACCGGCTCCTCGATCATGGCGATCTCGGTCGGATCGGGCATCTCGGACGGGTTGTGGATCTCGGTCGCTTCGCCTTTCCGGTCGGTGACGCGGTAGCCGACGCTCGGCGCCGTCGTGATCAGGGTCAGCCCGTAATCGCGCTCCAGGCGCTCCTGGACGATCTCCCGGTGGAGGAGCCCCAGGAACCCGGCCCGGAAGCCGAGGCCTAGGGCGGGCGAGTTCTCCGGCACGTATTGGAACGAGGCGTCGTTCAGGCGCAGCTTCTCCATGGCGTCGCGGAGCTCCTCGATGTTGCTCTCGCCGGCGGGAAAGACGCCGCAGAAGACCATCGGCTTGGCCTCTTTGAAGCCGGGAAGGGGCGTCGCCGTCGGGCGGTTCCGGTGCGTGACCGTGTCGCCGACCCTGGCGTCGCCGAGCTTCTTGATCCCGGCGATGAGGTAGCCGACCTCCCCCGTCTTCAGGGCGCCGGCTTTGACCGGTTTGGGCGTGAGGTAGCCGACCTCCTCGGCCTCGTATTCGGCGCCGGAGGCCATGAGGACGATCCGGTCGCCCGTCCGGAGCTCGCCGTCGAGGACGCGGACGAGAACGATCACGCCCCGGTAGCTGTCGAACCAGCTGTCGAAGAGCAGGGCTTTGAGGGGGGCGTCGGGGTCGCCTTTCGGCGGCGGGATGCGCTCGACCACGGCCTCGAAGAGCTCCGGCAGGCCCTGGCCGGTCTTGGCGCTGACGAGCAGGGCCTCGGACTTGGGCAGGCCGATGACGTGCTCCATCTGCTCGAGCGCGTCCTCGATCTGGATCTGGGGCAGGTCGATCTTGTTGATGACCGGGACGAGGACGAGGTCGTTGTGGACGGCGAGATAGGCGTTGGCCAGGGTCTGGGCCTCGACCCCCTGGGAGGCGTCGATGACGAGCAGGGCCCCGTCGCAGGCGGACAGGCTCCGTGACACCTCATAGGAGAAATCGACGTGCCCCGGGGTGTCGATGAGGTCGAAGACGTAGTCCTCGCCCGAGCGGCTCTTGTAGGTCAGGCGGACGGTCTGGGCCTTGATGGTGATGCCCCGCTCGCGCTCGAGATCCATGGTGTCCAGGACCTGCTCCTTGAGCTCCCGGGCGGACAGGGCCCCGGTCAGCTCGATGAACCGGTCCGCCAGGGTCGACTTGCCGTGGTCGACATGGGCGATGATGGAGAAGTTCCTGATGTTCTTCATGGAATCGTCTATTATCGCAGATTTCCCGGCTGCGGTGAAGTCGCTCGATAGGCTTT